>NZ_CP170082.1:340000-640000 GCF_042181575.1 Devosia polycyclovorans
TTCCACGGGTCCGGATTCAGGCGGTACCGTTCTTGCAGGTCCGGCTGCCGAGCTTCTACCCGCGTAAAGAGGCGCCCCTCTTCCCGGCCTCCCCGCCCGACCCTGCGTCGGGGCCGCGTGTGTGACGGGGATGGGGGGAGTATGGGGGAGAATTTTGGGGCGGGGATAAAGTTTTTGTCGCGCCGGTCCTATTCACTCAGATCTTCACGCTCGCGCTTGCCCCGAGCGCGTCTTTCCTTTGGACACCCCCACCCAGCCTTCCCCTCCTTCAGGGAGGCGGGATGGAGGTACTCTGACGACACAATTAGATGATTGAACAGCGGACTCCCGCTATGTGCACACTCAGTTGACTATATCGCCCAAATGTTATATACCCAGTTTGCTATATAACTGGATGTGCCATGATATCGTTTGATCAGTCATTCGCTGCGCTGGCCGACCCCACCCGGCGGGCAATTGTCGAGCGCCTGGCCGAAGGGGAGGCAACTGTACAGGAAATCGCTCGTCCGTTTTCCATTAGTCAACCTGCCATCAGCCGACATTTGAAGGTGCTGGAAGATGCGGGACTGATCGAGACGCGGGTTGAAGGCAGTGCCCGACCGCGTCGCCTGAAGCCGGAGGCGATGGGCATGCTTTGGAATTGGCTCGGACAATATCGCGCGCTCTGGGAGGCGCAGTTCCATAAGCTCGACGCGGTGCTCGAGGAACTTTCCAACGAGGAGCAACCGGTGCCGCACGACCCCAGGGAGGTTCATCATGAATAAGACTGGCAGCATCGAACCGTTGCAGATCATCCACGAAGGTGACACGGACATCATCGTCCGACGCAGTTTCAATCATCCGCCCGAACGTGTCTGGCGAGCCATGACAGACCCGAAGCTGATCCCCAGATGGATGGCTTCCGTGGATACGATGACACGATGCGACATGGACCTGAGACCTAGCGGCAGTTTCCGCTACGAATGGGGCGACGCATTCTACTTCTCTGGCCCGATCCTGGCTGTAGAGGAGCCCCATCACATGATGCATGTGGAGCACTTCAACGGTGATACGGGGTCCGGAACCACTGTTATTACCGACCTGGCTGCGCGCGGCACTGGGACCCGCATGACCATCGTGATGCGCTATTCCAATGCCGAGGCCCGGGCCGCAGCAATTGATATCGGTATGACGGATGGCTTTGATGAAGTCTATGACAGGCTCGAAGCGCTGCTAGCCGAAACTTCGCACGCCACTATCGCTGGCTAGGCCGCCACAGGCCAAGCGAACGCCTCTCGACACTCTACAATTCCACCAAGTGTAGCGGCTCGTTCCGCCACGCTCGCCCCAACACGCGCATATCAAGCCAAGACAAGAAGGATCCGGCATCATGCCAATGAGAAAGATCGCCTATTGGGCAAGCACGGCTTTGCTAAGCCTGATCTATGCGGGAGGTGCTTTCGCCTACCTGACGCAGCGGGATATGGTCGAAGAAGGCTTCATCCATTTTGGGTTTCCGGCCTATTTGATTACCGTTCTGATCGTCGCCAAAATCGCCGCGCCAATTGCGATCCTCACACGGGCCTCGGTCTTGCTCAGTGATCTCGCCTATGCAGGCATGTTTTTTCACCTGCTCCTTGCGGTTTCGGCCCATCTCAATGCTGCCGACGGCGGCTTCGCCCCGGCCCTTGTTGGGCTCGTTCTCCTTGTCATCTCGTTCCTCACCCAGAACGCTGCCCGCAAGCGGCCTTCCCCCAACGTTCCAGGCGCCCTCAGATCACATGAGCTCCAGCCTTCGTCGCGAACATCACCGTCAGTCTAGCCACAATTGAACGCGGACTGGAGAACAAAAGATGAGTACTCGCCAACCGATCACCATCACGCCGATCTTCGTTGCAGACCTTCTGGTGGAGGGTGAACGCATGCCCGTGTACACACATGTTATCGACCACCCCGACGCGCGGATTCTCGTGGACACGGGCATGACCGAGCTCCATCCAATGGCGGCTGCCCTGAACCCGTGCCTGCACCCCCTCAACAAGCAGAATTTCGATGTGGAGAGCATCGATATTGTCATCAACACCCATCTGCACGCTGACCATTGCGGGGGCAATCACCTGTTTGCTGGCAAGCGCATTTATGTCCAGCGCCGCGAGCTGGAAGATGCGCGCACCAAAAGGGACGAGTATCCCATTCCGGAGTGGGTTGATGCACCCGGCGTTGAGTATTTGACTGTCGATGGCGAATTCGAACTGTTGCCTGGACTGCGACTGGTCCCGGCGCCAGGTCACACAGACGGCATGCAGGTCGTGGTGATCGAGACTGAGGGACGCCCAATCGTCGTTGGCGGCGACGTCGCGGTATGGTTTGGCGAGTTGGAGGAACCGCACAGCGAGGGGCAGTTGCGCGTTCTTGCAATGAATCCAGAGTTGATCTGGCTGGCACATGAGCACGAGCCGTGGCGCCCTCACACTGCATGAGACTCTCATTCTGGGGCGAAAAATCGCACACCTCAGCCTGGAGAGGTCGGGTCGGGTAACACAGGCCTGGCCTTCACAGCGATTACCGCCGGTTCAGGAGGTTGATCTCGGATTCGGGCACGCGGCCCTCGGTGTGCTCCATCGATTTGGATTCGCTCGACAGGTCGCCTTCCTCGGCCGTTGCGTCGCTGCTCTCTTCATGCGGCGGTGGGGCGGGGTGAGCCGGCTTGGTCTGGCCCGTTGGAGCGGGGGCGGCATCCATCTGCACAATGGGTACGCCCTTGGGAAACACCACCTCGCGCGCAGGATCGGGCATTTCAATGCCGCCCTGGAGCAAGGCGTTCTTGGTTTGCCGCAACAGGGCCGAATTGATCTTGGCCGGGGAATAGGCAACGCTGTCGAACCAGTAGAAAATCCGCAAATTGATCGTCGCGTCGCCCAATTGGTCCACCAGAACCAATGGTTCGGGTTGGACGAGCACGGCGGGGTGCTTGTTGAGCACCTCACCGATCAGACGTTGCGCCAGCGAGACCGAGGAATCGTAACCGATCCCCACCATGAACTCGGCGCGGCGGCTGGGGATGGAGCTGTAATTCTTGATCGTGCTCTTGAACACGGTGGCATTCGGGATCTGTACATGATTGCCATCAAGCGTCAGCAGCACGGTGCTGCGGGTGTTCAGATTCTGCACGATCCCGGTGTGTCCGGCCACCTCGATCAGATCGCCGCCGGCAAACGGGTTGCGGATGCTCAATAGCAGGCTGGCCAGGAAGTTCTCGGCAATATCGCGAAACGCGAAACCGATAATGATGCCGATCAGTCCGGTGCCGCCCAGCACTGTGAGTGCCAGTTGCGTCAGCCCGGCAACACGCAGCACGAAATAGATACCCAGCAGGAAAATCGGGATGGAGATCGCCCGGGCCACCACATTGAGCAGCAGCGGTGATTGGATCCGGCCGATCAGCACATGTCTGGCGACCCGTAGAACCAAAATGGAGATCAACCAGGCAACAGCAATGACGAGTGCGGCCAGAACCACCAATGGCCAGGCGCCGATCGCCTGCTGCGCAAGACCCGCACTCTCCTCCCAGGCGCGCCCAAAGGTCGAGCCCACGTCGGCGTCAACGACGATACGGTTGACGACCGCAACCACCCCTTGCGTGTTTTCCGCCAGATTGCCGGCCCAGTTGCGGCGAGCTTGGCTATTGCTCGTGCCATCAAGGAAAACGACGCCGTCGGTGACCCTGACTTGAGGGGCCTCATACCACTCTGTGGCTTCCAGAATATCGCGCAGCCGAGCGGCAATCTGCTCGTCAGAGGCCTCCGGGACGACCTCTACCTGCTGGGCCAGTGGCGCCGATTCCGGACTGGCTGGCTCAGGCGTTTCCAGGATTTGAGCCACGCCCGCGGAGGGCACGAACAGCAAGACCACCGTCGCAAGCAGACAGCAAAACCATCGCATGCTGACGTATAGGGCGCGCGCCACGGCTAGTCCGCGGCGCGTTGGATGATCGTGGCGATGTCTCCCACGGCGTGATTGGTCAATTCCTTGTCCACAGAGATGATAATGCTCTCGGAGACGGTCTTGTGCATCGTGTCGCGCAACTGTCCCAAGGTCTGCGGGTCGGCGGCCAACACCAGATGCTGAAAGTCGTTGGCGTCCCTGCGGCGGAACAGGTCATTGGCCAATTGCTTGGCGAATGTGGCTTCGTCTGTCTGGCGGGGGGTCTGCTCCTCAGGCCTTGAACCGGAAGGACCATCCTCGTCCAGGTTCCTGGGCGTCAGGCGCGTCTCCTCGCTCAGGCTCAGCTTGTCGTTGGAGTGCCGAGCGCGGAACAGTATCGCCTGATGCCCATCGGCCACCACAACAAGTGTCTGATCGGGAATGGAAATGGACTCGGCCATTGCTGCGTCTCCTGTTGCGCGGGGGCTGTTCAAACCCAACTGGCAATCAGCAGAAACGTTCCAGCCAAGGCCCGCCGCGCGCTCTCAAGGGGTGCGGCGCCATTTTCGGCTTCGTGGCCAAAAACAATACACCCCCGGGCGGACCCGAGGGTGAAAAGTCTTTTGGTTGGGAGGGCAGCTCCGCCACTCAAGCGTAGCTTTCGTGGCCTCCTTGCCTCAAATCTCTCCACCGGAGAGATTTGCCCTATCGGGATGGCGCGGAGATCGCCACGCCTTCGGCGTTGAAGATATGGGCCTTGGCCGGGTCGAGATAGGCCTCAACGGTGGAGCCAAGGGCGACGTCGCGCTGGCCTTCGAGGACGATGTTGAGGGACTGTCCGTCCTTGGTGGTGGCATAGACCACGGTCTGGCCGCCGAGATTTTCGACGAGGTCGACAATGACATCGGCGAACTTGACGCCCGAGCCATCGGCAATGGTGATGTGCTCGGGGCGGATACCCAGGGTGGTGGCGCCGGTGACGTCGCGGCCCAGGGAGACACTGGCCGTGCCGGTCTTGAGGGTGTTGTTTTCGACCGAGGTCGTCAGGAAGTTCATCTTGGGCGAGCCGATAAAGCCGGCGACGAACAGATTGCGCGGATCATTGTAGAGATCGAGGGGCGCACCGGCCTGCTCGATAACGCCGGCGCGGAGCACCACGATCTTGTCGGCCATCGTCATGGCTTCGACCTGGTCGTGCGTCACATAGATCATGGTGTTCCCCAGATCATTGTGCAGCTTGGCGATCTCCACGCGCATGGCGACGCGCAGTTCCGCATCCAGATTGGACAGCGGTTCGTCGAACAGGAAGATTTTCGGTTCGCGCACAATGGCGCGGCCAATGGCGACGCGCTGGCGCTGACCGCCCGAGAGCTGCTTGGGCTTGCGTTGCAGAAGCGGCTCGATCTTGAGGATTTCGGCCGCTTTCTGCACCCGCTGGGCGATCTCGGCCTTGGGCATTTTTGCCGTTTCGAGGCCGAAGGCCAGGTTCTTGTACACCGACATATGCGGGTAGAGCGCATAGGACTGGAACACCATGGCGATGCCGCGCTTGGCCGCCGGCACCTCGTTCATGCGTTGTCCATCGATCAACAGGTCGCCCCCGGTGATCGGCTCGAGCCCGGCAATCATGCGCAGCAGCGTGGACTTGCCGCAGCCCGAGGGGCCCACAAAGACGGTGAACTCGCCCGGGTCGATCGTCAGGTCCACGCCGTGGATGACCTGCACATCGCCGTAGGCCTTCTTGATCTGCCGCAACTGGATGGAGGTTGCCATGGTTTTGTTCTCCTCGCTTTAGCGGAACTCGGCCGGGACCCAGCTCTGGTAGAGCGGGTGATCGGGACCGAGCGGCAGCGCGACTTCGGAATGGGTGGAAGAGGAGTGGTAAAAGGCCGTGACCAATTCCAGTGCCCGACGGCTGTCGGCGCTGGTGACCGGCAATTCGCCCTTGCCGAAAATGGCATCGTGGAAGCGGGCCATCTGGGTCTGGAACCGCGAAGGCACGTGCTGCCAATTGGCCAGAGCCTCGTCGATGCGCGCCTTGACCTCGTCATTGCGCGGCAGGATCTTCCAGAGCTCCTTGCCCGGATTATAGGGGGCGTGGTCGCTCTCGATGGTGACGTTTTCAAACTGCAGGCGGATGCGGGTGATCTCGTCCACCGAGCCCAGGGTCGCGGTGAAGCTGGCCAGCGCACCGGACTTCATTTCGAGCGAGGCGGAGATGGTGTCTTCCACCTCGATCGGATTGACCCGGGTAGCGACGCGGCCGAACACGCGTGCGATGTCGCCCATCAGATAGGTGAAGATATCGTGCGGATGGATGGCGTGGCCCATCAGGACGCCGCCCAGCTCGGTCTTCCACTTGCCGCGCCAGGGCACGGCATAATAGGGGGCTTCGCGGCGCCACATGGTTTCCACCGTGCCACAATAGGGCTTGCCGGCAATACCGGCGTCGATGATGGTCTTGGCCTGCTCGATGCCATTGCCGAAACGGTACTGGAACACCGGCATCAGCTTGCCTTTGGCGGTCTTTTCGGCCTCCATGATGGCATCGACATCCTTGAGCGAACCGACCAGCGGCTTTTCGCACACGACATGCTTGCCGGCCTTGAGGGCCTCGGTGACCATGGAGAAGTGCGCGCCGGGAGGGGTGCAGACATCGATGATGTCGATATCGTCCATGGCGAGCAGATCGTCGAAATTGACAATCCGGCGCTCGATGCCAAATTCCTCGCCGATCTCGTCGAGGCGTTCCTGGTTGAGATCGCAAATGGCGAGCACTTTGAACTTGTCGGCATTGGGCAGGTAGCCCTCGACAATGTGCGAGCGGCCGATGCCGCAGCCGACGACGGCAACGTTCAGGACGCGGCTCATTGCGCCCACTCCGTTCCGACTTCGGCCATTTGCTGGGCGGTCAGCGCCATCTTCATGGCATTGTAGCAGCGCTGTTGCGGCATGGCGGTTTCGGTGCGGTTGCGCACGTCATCGAGGAACTGGCGGCCGAAGGGCAGATCGACATTGGAGCAGTCGATATGCTGGACGCCTTTCTTGTCGACGAGGAACAGGTGGTTTTCGCCTGGACGCCCGGCGATATCGACATATTTGCGCAGCTCGATATAGCCCTCGGTGCCCAGAATGGTCAGGCGCCCGTCGCCCCAGGTGGGCAAGCCCTCGGGGGTGAACCAGTCAACCCGGATATAGCCCGAAGTATTGGCGGTGCGGATATGAGCGTCGCCAACATCCTGCAGGCCCGGCTTGTCGGCATGGCCGCGATTGGCGACGCTGGCCGAAACCACTTCACCATCCATGGCGTCGGAGAAGAACAGGAACTGCTCGAACTGATGGCTGGCAATGTCGCAGAGGATGCCGCCATAGCGATTGCGGGTGAAGAACCAGTCCGGACGGTTGTTGAGCCGCAGTGAATGGGGCCCAAGGCCCACGGTGTTGACCACCTGGCCGATGGCGCCCTTGGCGATCAGATTGCCGGCCTCCACGGCGGCCGGAACCTCGAAATGCTCCGAATAAAGCACGGAGAAGATGCGGCCGGTTTCCTTCTGGACGCGCTGGATTTCCTCGAGCTGGGCAAAGGTGGTCATGCCCGGCTTGTCGGTCAGCACATCCTTGCCGGCGCGCATGGCGGCCAGGCAGATCTCGGCGCGGTCGCCGGGAATGGCAGCCGTGACCACCACTCCGATCGAGGCATCTTCGAGGATGGCGGCCGGATCGGAAACGCGTTTGGCTTCGGGGAAGCGCTCGCCAAAGGTCTTGGCGAGATCATCCTCTGCTGCGTGGAAGGCGACGAACTGGGCGCCTGCGCGCTTAAGACATTCCACCTGCCCGTAGATATGGGCGTGGTTGATGCCGATGGCGGCGAATTTGATATCAGACATAGACTTAGCGTTTCATACCGGTCGTGGCGATGCCCTCGATGAGCAGCCGCTGGAAGAGAAGGAAGAAGACGAAGATCGGCACGATGGAGAGCACACTCATGGCGAACAGGCCACCGAAATCACTCTCGCCGGTGGAGTCCACGAAGGTCCGAAGGCCGAGCATGACGGTGTAGTCCTGCATGCGATTGAGATAGATCAGCGGGCCAAAGAAGTCGTCCCAGGTCCAGATGAAGGTGAAGATGGCAGCCGTCACCAGCACGGGGATAGAGAGCGGCAGCATGATCTTCCAGTAGATGCGCCAGGGACCGGCGCCGTCCATCATCGCAGCCTCGTCCAACTCGCGCGGAATGCCGCGGAAGAACTGAACCATGAGGAAGACGAAGAAGGCGTCCACCGCGAGGAACTTGGGCACGACCAGGGGCAGCATGGTGTTGACCCAGCCCAGGTCGCGGAACAGCACATATTGCGGAATGAGCGTCACCTGCCCGGGCAGCATCAGCGTCATCAACATCATGGCGAACCAGAAATTGCGCCCCTTGAACTGCAGTCGTGCAAACGCATAGGCAGCCATGGAGCAGGCGATGAGGTTACCCACCACGCTTAGAAAAGCGATGATGAAGGAGTTCATGTAGAACACCGAGAAGCTCACCCGCATGGCATTCCAGCCGCGGAAGTAGGACTCGATGTCCCAGCTCAGGCTGGGCCAGATGCCGGAGGTGAAGATCTCGTTTTCCGGCTTGAACGAGGCCGCCAGCAACCAGAGCAGCGGATAGAGCATCAAGATGGATGCGCCGATCAGCAGCACGTGCGCGATCACCGAGAAGATGCGCTTGCGCAGACGGGCATTGGGATCGTTCTCTGATCCGGTGACCACGGTCAGCTTGTGTGCATCAATCGTCATAGTGCACCCAATACTTGGACGTAAGGAAGGAGAAGGCCGTAAAGCACGCGATCAGCAACAGCAGGAACCAGGCCAGCGCCGAGGCATAACCCATGCGGAAATAGCTGAAGGCCTCATTGTAGAGGTAGAGCGTGTAGAACAGCGTGGAGTTGATCGGAGACCCGGTGCCATTGGAGATGATGAAGGCCGGGGTGAAGCTCTTGAAGGCCTCAATGGTCTGGATGATGGCGTTGAAGAACACCACCGGGGTCAGCAATGGCAGCGTGATCTTCCAGAACTGGCGCCATTTGCTGGCGCCGTCCAGAGATGCTGCCTCATACATGTCCTGCGGGATCTGACGCAGACCGGCGAGGAAGATGATCATGGGCGAGCCGAACTGCCAGACCGAAAGCACGATCAGCGTCCAGAGCGAATAATTGGGGTTGGAAATCCAGCTCGGGCCGACAATGCCGAAGATGGAGAGGAACTGGTTGACCAGGCCGTCACCGGCGAAGATCTGGCGCCACAGAATGGCAATGGCCACCGAGGCCCCGAGCAGGCTGGGCAGGTAGAATACGGCACGGTAAAGCGGCAGCCCCTTCATGCCCCGGTTGAGCAGAATGGCAATGGCCAGCGCGAAGGCGAGCTTCAAAGGCACCGAGAACAGCACGAAGGTGAAAGTGACCCGCATAGAGGTCGCAAAAGTGCGGTCATTGGTGAACATACGCTCGTAATTGGCGAAGCCCACCCAGTCCGGCGAGGTCAGCAGATCGAAATCTGTGAAGCTGAGATAGAAGGACGAGATGATCGGGCCGATGGTGAGACCGAAAAACCCGATGAACCATGGCAACAGGAAGAGATAGCCGGGGGCGTGGCTTTGCCACGCCCTCGACCACTTCGATGTGCCTGATGCGGCGTCCTGCGGAGCCGCGTCTGCCGCATGCACAGTCATTTTTTATGCGTTCGCCCGTGCCAGAATTGCAGTCGCGTCCTCGACGAAAGCCTTGCCGGCGTCTTCCGGGGAGCGGGCACCGAAGGCCACTTCCTGGCTGATCACGCGGAGCAGGTTGAGGTCGATTTCGCCAGCGGCTGCCGGCGGGGACGGGGGCAGAGCACCAACCAGGTCACCCAGATTTGCCACGAAGTTCAGCGCGATCTGGCTCTGTTCGTCGAGGGTCGGGGTGATGGCTTCACGGACCGAGGCGTTGCACGGAATGCCGCGCTCGACGCCGAGGATCGCACCGGCTTCCGGATTGGTGACGAAGAAGTTGATGAAGGCCGCTGCCGCTTCACGGTCCGCGGTCGAGCCGCCGACAGAGAAGAACATGGACGGTTTGCGGTAGTGACCGCCGCCGACACCCGGCGCAATGCGCGGATACGAGGAGATCGTCAGCTCATCGTCGTTGATCGACTGGTGGATCACCAACTGGTTGGAGTTGGACGGCATCATGGCAGCGCGCTTCATGGCAACCATGGACGATTCCGGAGCCCCGGTGTCGAGTGCCTGGGTTTCAGCGTCGACTATGTAGCCCTTCTGGCGGAAGCCGTCCCACATCTGGAACCACTCGACCATGTCATCGGCCGTAAAGCCGAGCTTGTTGTCGGCGGTGTAAAGCGCCTGACCACGCTGACGCAGCCAGTTGTCGAGCATGGGCTCGGTGCCCGAGCCATCGGAGAATGCCCGCATGCCGTTGCCGGCCGAATTGAAGGCTTCGCCAATGCGCTCAAGATCCGCATAGGTCCAGCTATTATCTGGAACAGCTTCCCCGATAGCCTCGAAGGCGGCCTTGTTGACCAAAGTGGCCACCGAGTTCGCACCAAGCGAGATACCATAGAGCTGGCCGTTGACCTTGCCGCCTTCGAGCTGGTCGGCGTCGAATTCACCCAGATCGCCGATCACGTCGTCGAGCGGGGCAATGGCATTACGGGTCGCGTATTCCACGATGTAACGATAGTCCATCTGGATGATGTCGGGGGCAGTGCCACCGGCAGTCTGGGTGGCCAGCTTGGGCCAGTAGTCGTTCCAGCTCAGGAACTCGGCCTCAAGGCCGGGGTTGCCGGCGGCCTCGTAGAGGTCGGTCACCGCATAGGTGCGGTCGGCGCGAGCCTGGCCACCCCAGAAGATCAGGCGCAGCGCGCTCTGAGCCCAGGCCGGGTTGATGCCGGCAGCAGCGGCTGCGGCCAGTGCCGACGATCCCATCAGAAACTGACGGCGTCCAAGTCGAATTGTCATGTCTTCCTCCCATGAACAGTTGCCATTCCGCGGCGCGGAACCGGGTGTGGTCAGCGACCTCCCCGTCGCTAAATCACCAACTGGTTACTACGTTAGAGCCTATGACGTGCTTGTCAATCATCATTGACTCCGGATTTCGTGCACAGAGCAGCGGATGCCTCTGCGGCAAAATAACCAGCCAGTTACGCCCATACCATACAAGCCGCGCCGGCGGCAACAATCTTGTATGGAAGTTAATCGCACCGATTTCACCCCTATGAAACAGCCCTGCTGTTTCCTGCGCCATCGGTAGCAGACTTTGTGGGCAGGCCAGTCTCCTCAGGCGGCCGCCATCTCCTCCTAAGGCAGACAGTGGCGCAAAAAAGCCAATTGGAAAACTACGAAATTTCGGTGACACTATAGATAATTTCTATATCCGATCACGAATCGGAAAGGATCGCCGATGGACAAGCTGCTCACCCAATTCCTGGCCGTCGCCGATGCTGGTTCGCTGAGCGGGGCGGCCACAGCCCTGTTCATCACCCAGCCCACGCTGAGCTTCAATATGAACAAGCTCGAGGAAACCGTAGGGGCCCCGCTGTTTGATCGGTCCTCGCGCGGCATGACGCTGACGCGCTATGGCGAGACGCTCTACGAAAATGCGCGGCTGATGCGCCGGCTCTATGACAACACGCTCAACGCCATTGCCGACCAGAAACGCGGCTCGGAACGCGGCATGTCGATCGGTACGGGCTATTCCTGGTGGACCATGTTCCTGCGCGACATGGTGGTGGACTATCAGCGCGAATTCCCCAAGGCGCCGGTGCAAATCAGCCTGGGCAATCAGCTTCGGCTGATGGACCAGATGCTCTCGGGCGATATATCCATGTTTCTCGCCCATGAAATCGACGGCTTGAGCGGCGCGATCGGCACCGATTTCGTGCCGCTGACCCGGGTCTACAATGCCTTCTTCGTGCGCAAGGGCCACGGGCTGCTGGGCGGGCCGCGGAGCCTGGCCGAGATCGACAGCTATCCCATTGTGATCAGCTCGCTCGCGGAAAGCCGGCACGAGCGGTTCTTCGATCCTTCCCGCCGGCGCACCCGCGTGGAAACCGTGTTCGACCGGACCAGTGTGGCGTTCCGCACCAACTCGCTGGCGGCGTGCGTCGACTACGCGCTGGCGACCGATGCGGTGCTGGTCCACACCCATGTGTTGCGCGACCATTTTGGCGAACGCGGCCTGGTCGAAGTGGAGCAGAAGGATGAGCCGCGCCGCGCGGTGACCGGCATCTATGTACTCAAGGAGCGCCGCGGTGAGGCACGGGTCGAAGAGCTGATCGGACGGATCACCAGAGCTTGTAACGCAGTGTTGCCGCCCTGGGAGCCGGCCTCATAAGAGTGCACCAACACGCATTGCCAGTCGCGTTGGGCCCGCGATTTGTGTTTCCCATGCCCGACTAACATGTTAGTTAGACACCATGCAGCAAGCCCTCGATTTCTCCCTTCAGCCCCAAGCCCCGACCCCTGACCGCCTGGCGGCCGGAGAACGCGTTGCCACACGCCTTAAAGGACAGGTTCAGGGCGCCATCCATACCGACCCGCTGATGACCTATGCCTGGAGCGGCGATGCCAGCTCTTACCGGCTGATCCCGGCGGTGGTGGTGTTCGTCAATTCCGAGGATGATGTGCGCGCCGTGTTCAAGGCGGCACGGGCAGAGGGCTTGCCGGTGACGTTCCGGGCGGCCGGCACCTCGCTGTCGGGCCAGGCCGTGACCGATGGCGTGCTGGCGGTGCTCGGCGATGGCTGGCGCAAGCTGGACATCCACCCCGGCGCCGAACAGGTCACGCTGGGGCCGGCAATTATCGTGGCGGAGGCCAATCGGGCGCTCAAACCCTTCGACAAGAAGATCGGCCCCGACCCGGCCAGCCAGGCCACCTGCAAGATCGGCGGGGTGGTCAACAACAATTCATCAGGCATGTGCTGTGGGGTGGCGCAGAACACCTATCACACCATGGCGCGTTTGCGGATCGTGCTGACGGACGGCACCATGCTCGACTCGGGCGATGCGGCCAGTTGCGATGCCTTTCGCATCAGCCATGCGGCCATGCTCGAACAGATCCATCAATTGCATCACGAGGTGATGGCGGACGCAGAGTTGGTAGACCTGATCCGGCACAAGTACCGGATCAAGAACACGGTGGGCTATTCGCTCAACGCGCTGGTCGATTATCATGACCCGCTCGATATCCTGATCCATTTGATGGTGGGCTCGGAAGGCACGCTCGGATTTGTTTCCGAGGTGACCTACAACACCGTGCCCGAGCATCCGTTCAAGGCGACGGGCCTTGTCCCGTTTCCCGACCCGCAGGCGGCAGGGCGCGCGATTATCGAGATGGCCAATGGCGGCGTGCAGGTGACGACCGGTGTCACGGCGGCTGAATATATCGAGCGGCGCGCGCTGGCGACGGTAGAGCATCTGCCGCCCATGGCGCCGCTGCTGCCCTGGCTGACGGCAGACTCTCCGGCGGTGCTGATCGATGTGACCGCGCCGGACGAGGCGACCCTGCTGGCTGAAATTGCCAAGACCGAAGACCTGCTCAAGCACCATGGCGCGACTCATATCGAGCTCAGTCGCGATGCCCAGCGCAGCGCGGCCCTGTGGGATATTCGCAAGGGGTTCTTCACCTCAGGCGGCGCGGCGCGGCCCAAGGGCACCTCGATGCTGACCGAGGACGTGGCTGCGCCCATCGAGCGGCTGGCCGAGTTCGTGGTCGACATGCGCAATCTGCTCGACAAGCACGGCTATGACGACGCGATCATTTTCGGACATGCGCTGGCCGGAAACCTGCATTTCCAGATGAGCGACAATTTTGCCGAGACCGGTGCGGCCGAAAAGTTCGACCTGTTCAACCAGGAACTCTCGGAGCTGGTCTCGGTGCGCTATGGCGGTTCGCTCAAGGCCGAGCACGGCACCGGCCGCGCCATTGCCGCCTTTGTGGAGGCGGAATGGGGCGCCAAGGCCTATCAATTGATGCACCGGATCAAGGCGATATTCGACCCGGAAAGACTGCTCAATCCGGGCGTGCTGCTCAATGACGATCCCAAGATCCACATCAAAAATTTGAAGGTCATGCCGCTGGCTGACGAGCTCACCGATCTGTGCATCGAATGCGGATTTTGCGAGCCGGCCTGCCCCAGCCACCACATGACACTGACCCCGCGCCAGCGCATTGCAGTGACGCGAGAGCGGGCGCGATTGCGCGAAACCGGGGAGGACCCCGCGCGGCTGGCGCGGTTCGAAGCCGATTTCCAATATGCCGGCCTTGATACCTGCGCGGCGTGCAATCTGTGCTCCCTCCGGTGCCCGGTGGGCATTGAGACCGGCACCATGATCATGGGCGAACGCGCGAAGCGACGCGGACCGACCGCCCATTGGGTTGCCCAATTGGCGGCCGACCATCGGGGCGCGGTGGAAATTATGATGCGCGGCGGGGTGGCGCTTGCCGATACAGCTCGGACCATTATTCCGGCGCCGGCAGTGGAAGCCGTGACCGATGCGGCACGGCGAATGACCGGCAAACGGGTGCCGCGGGTGTCTCGCGCGCTGCACCACGGGCCAGGTGCGCCCAAGGTTCGCAATAGCAGGCAGGACCCGCGCACAACAGGATTTCCGGTGCCGATTGCCCAGACCGGGCGGCCGAGCGTGGTCTATTTCCCGGCCTGTCCCAGCCGCATGTTTGGTGCACCCAGGACCAGCCACCAACTGCTCGACACGCCGGCGGCGATGATCGCGCTGCTGGAGCGGGCCGGCTATGATGTGATCGTGCCGGAGAAGCTCAATGGCCAATGCTGTGGCCAACCCTTTCAATCCAAGGGTTTTCCCGAGCAGGCGGCCGAGGTGGGCGGGGCGCTCAAGGGTGAGTTGTCGCGGCTTTCAGATGCCGGACGGTTGCAGGTGGTGACGGACGCTTCGACATGCGCCAAGCATTTGAAAGAATTTCCCGGCGATGCGGCGGTGGCGGATTCGGCCGCGTTCCTCGCCCAGCATGTGCTGCCGAAACTGAGTATCACGCAGCGGCTGCCGGTGGTGGCGGTACACCACAATTGCTCGGCACAACGGCTGTTCGAACAGCCAATGACCGAGGCGGTGGCGCGGGCCTGTGCCGAGAAGGTGGCGGTTTTGTCGTCGATCACCTGCTGCGGCTATGCGGGCGACAAGGGGCTGTTCGTGCCCGAACTCAACGAACACGCGACGCGGCGGGTGGGCAATGATGTTCCGGAGGGATGCGAGCTGGGCGTGTCGACGGTGTCGACCTGCGCCTCGGGCCTATCCGAGCGCGTCGGGGTGCCTTTCGTGGGACTGGCGAGCCTGCTGGAGTGGGCGAGCCGATAGGTCTTTGCCCGTCACCCCCCCTCAATCCTTCTTACCTCAAACTCTCCACCGCAGAGTTTTGCCCTTGAGGACGGTTCGAAGCCCTCACGGGGAGCCGTTTGGAGCTATCATCTCCCTCCCCTTGTGGGGAGGGATAAGAGTTGGGCAAACCTGCAGCAACGGCATCCCGCCATTCCAGCATAGCTCTCAGGGCAAATCTCACGTGGTGATTTGCCGAGCGGGACGGTTGGTGGTTATTCCGCCGCCTGCTTTTCGAGGACGGCGCGCTGGTCGGTGATGGCCAGGGGCTCGACAGCCACGATATGGTCGCGCTTGCGGTGGATGCGCAGGCGTTTGACGCGGCGGCTGTCGGCGGCCAGCACTTCAAACTCGAACCCCCTGATGCCATTGATCCGCTCGCCCCGCTTGGGAACATGACCGGCCAGGTCAAAGACCAGGCCGCCAATGGTATCGACATCCTCGGCATGCTCGCCAGGATCAAAATCGGGGCCGATCATGGCCTGCACGTCCTCGAGTTCCGCGCGGGCATTGGCGACAAAGACGTCTTCGCCGACCTTGCGGATGAGCGCCGCCTCGGCGACGTCGTGTTCATCTTCGATCTCGCCCACCACCGCTTCGAGCAGGTCCTCGATGGTGACCAGCCCGTCGGTGCCGCCATATTCATCGACCACGATGGCCATATGCACGCGGCTGGCGCGCATGGATTGCAACAGATCGGCCGCCGGCATGAAGGTGGGCACGAACATGGCCTTGCGCAGAATGCCCAGCCGGCCGATCTTCTGGCGGAGGGCGGTCGAGAGCAGCTTGACCGGGACGTCCTTTTCCGGATCGGTCACCGGTTCGGTGATCTTTTGCAGCGCATCCTTGATGTGGATGAAGCCCACGATATTGTCGAGCCCATCTTCATAAACCGGCAGGCGCGAATGGCCGACCTGGCGGAAGCGGGCGAGCAGTGTGCCCAAATTGATATCGGAGGGCACAGCCTGGATATCGGAGCGCTCCACCATGACGTCGTCGATCGATACCTTGGAGAGCTTGAGAACGTTCTGAAGGATCAGCCGTTCGCTTTCCGAAAAGTCACCGGTTTCGGCGCCGCCGGTATCGTCAAGCGCTTCCTGCAGATCATCGCGCAGGGACACCGTGGTCCGCGCCATCAGGCTGCGGATGCGGTGCCACAGGGTCGGCCCCCGCGACACGGCGGGGGCGGGACTAGAAGGAGGTTCGGGGTTTTCGGCCACCCGTAGGGCCCTACTGTCGCTATCGTTCATTCATCTCGCGCCGCACAAAAGCGGCCAATTGACTGTCCTATGAGACCGGAAATGCCCCGGACGATCCGGGGTTCCCGCCAGAAAATTCATTCGGCATAGGGATCAGCGATCCCAAGCCCTGCCAATATCTGGGTTTCCAGTCCCTCCATTTGAAGGGCCTCTGTCTCATCAAGGTGATCATACCCTAAAATGTGGAGAAATCCATGCACCATGAGATGGGTGAAGTGATCCTCCAGACTCTTGCCCAGGTCGGCCGCTTCACGCTCAAGCGTTTCCCGGGCCAGGGTGATGTCGCCCAAAAGGCCGATGACGGGGTCGAATGGCTCGATCTGAGGGAAGCTCAACACATTGGTGGAACTGTCTTTTCCGCGCCACTGGGCGTTGAGTTCGCGCTGTTCGGCATCGTCGGTGAGGAGAACCGAGATTTCCGCTGCACCCTTGATTTTCGGCTTGGCGCCGGCCAAAGCGGCCAGCACCGCCTTTTCGGCCAGCGCATCAAAGTGATCGGGCCAGCCATCCGCATGGCGGATGACGGCGATTTCCAGCGGTGGCGATGGCGGCATCGGGATGCGGTTCAGCTCCGGGGCATGGTGCCCAGTGTGCGCGCCAGACCGTCCCGGTCCCCATCCTTTTCAGCGATGCGTCGCGCAGCATCCTGCTCATAGGCCCGAACGATACGGCCGACAAGCGCGTGACGCACCACATCCTGATCGTTGAAGCGGGACACATGCACGCCTTCGACGCCATCGAGCAGCTTGACCGCTTCGACCAGGCCCGATTTCTCGCCACGCGGCAAATCGACCTGGCTGGGGTCGCCGGTGACGATCATTTTCGAGTTCTCACCCAGGCGGGTCAGGAACATCTTCATCTGCATGGATGTGGTGTTCTGCGCCTCATCGAGAATGACCACGGCATTGGCGAGCGTGCGGCCGCGCATGAAGGCGAGCGGGGCGACCTCGATAATGCCCGAAGTGATGCAGCGCTCGACATTTTCGGGCTTCATCATGTCGTAAAGCGCGTCATAGAGCGGGCGGAGATAGGGATCGACCTTTTCCTTCATGTCGCCCGGCAGGAAGCCCAGGCGCTCGCCGGCTTCGACGGCCGGGCGGGAAAGAATGATGCGGTTGATATCGCCGCGTTCGAGCAAGGACGCAGCGTGGGCCACGGCCAGATAGGTCTTGCCGGTACCGGCGGGACCGGTTCCGAAGACCAATTCGCTGCGCTCCATGGCGCGCATATAGGCGTCCTGCGCCGGGGTGCGGGCGACAATGGTCGATTTGCGCGTGGCAATCTGGGCCATACGGACCTTGCCCTTGCGCTCAAGGGTGGGCAGCGTGAGCTGGCTATCCTCGGTCTCGATCATACGGATAACCGCATCGACGTCGGCAATGTCCATGCTGCGGCCCTCTTCGAGCCCGGCATAGAGCGATTCAAGCACCCGACGCGCCTGATCGACCTTTGAAGCGGCGCCCTTCAAAAGCACATGATTGCCGCGCGGCGTGGCGCTGACGGCAAGGCGCTGTTCGATAAGGGCGAGGTTTTGGTCGAAATCGCCATAGAGCTGGGCAGCCAGGCGATTGTCATCAAAGGCGAGTTCGAGTTGCGATGCGAGGGCGTTATCGGCGGTGGGTGGCAAGTGCCTGCTCAAACTTTCTCGGCTCCCGAAAGGGGCGCCGCGGAGGGCAGCGCCCGGACAACAACGAGGCTAGGCTGATTTGGGTTCGTTGTCTGTAGCAATATTGTGACGCAAGGCCCGTTGTACAAGCAAGGGAACGCTCACTGCCAATCGCGCATTGCGTGACAGCACTCCACCAATGCTTTCGAGGCCATCATGAGCTGGAAGTTTCTCGGCGTCATCTTTGCCATGCTGCTGCTCTCAACGGGGCCGGCGCCGGGGCAGAGGGTCGATGCGGGCTGGCAAACCTATACCGATGACGAGTTCGGGTTTTCGGCGCAGTTGCCGCTTGGTCTCTTTATGCTCGACCCCAACGGACAGACCCCCGGTACCACCCTGGTGGAGCGGGGCGGGTCTGCCACCCTCAGGCTCTATGGCGGTCCGGCGATCGGGCTGGACCGGAACACCCTTGAAGACCGGCTCTCCGCAGGGCCCGGTATCAGCCAAGTCACTTATCGCGCCGGTGGCCCGTCATGGTTCGTGCTCTCCGGGTTCTATGCGCCGAGCCGCCCGGGGGAAGAAACGATCTTCTACACCAAGGTAATGTTCTCAGAGGACCGCACGAGCTTTTCGGCCTTCGAGATGACGTTCCCGGCCGCCGAGAAACCTCGGTTCGCGCCGATCGTGGAACACCTCGAAGATCACTTCACCCGGCCGCAATTTTAGCGAGGCAAAGGTCCGGAGGGTCTCAGGCCGCCGCGGCCTGCTTCAGCCGGCCCACCAGCGAATTGGTGCTGGTCCCGACGATCTCCACCTCATGGATCGCGCCAATCAGATCGGTGGAGCCATCGAGATGCACCGCCTGCAGATAGGGAGAGCGCCCACCGACCTGACCGGGCATGCGTCCGACCCGCTCGATCAGTACGGGCAGGGTCCTGCCGACGCAGGAGGCGTGGAAGTCTGCCGTCTGCTTGTTGACCAACTCCTGCAGTCGATAGAGCCGCTCGGTTTTCACCTCCTCGGCGATCTGATCGGTGAGGTTGGCGCCGGGCGTGCCGGGGCGGGTCGAATATTTGAACGAATAGGCCGAGGCATAACCGGTCTCGCGGATGATGGTCAGCGTGTCCTCGAAATCAGCATCGGTTTCGCCGGGGAAACCGACGATGAAATCGCCCGAGAGCGCCATGTCGGGACGGGCGGCCTTGATGCGCTCGATCAGCGAGAGATATTCAGCCGCCGTGTGCCTGCGGTTCATGGCCTTCAAAATGCGGTCCGAACCGGACTGCACCGGCAGGTGCAGATAGGGCATCAGCAAGGGCAGGTCGCGATGGGCGGCGAGCAGCGCGTCGTCCATGTCGCGCGGATGGCTGGTGGTGTAGCGCAGGCGCTCGAGCCCTTCGATCTCGGCGAGCAGAAAAGCCAGTTCGCCAAGGCCAACACTGCGGCCGGCCGCATCGAGGCCGTGATAGGCATTCACATTCTGGCCGAGCAGGGTGATTTCCTTGACCCCGGCTTCGACCAGGCCGCGCGCTTCGGCGAGCACCTGAGCTACCGGGCGGCTGACCTCGGCGCCTCTTGTATAAGGGACCACGCAGAAGGAACAGAACTTGTCGCAGCCTTCCTGCACGGTGAGGAAAGCGGTTAAGCCGCGCTTGATCGTGACTTCCTTCCTGGCTGCCGGCAGGTGCTCGAACTTGTCTTCCTCGGGGAAGTCGGTGTCGATCACGGCTTTTTTAAGCGCCGGATGCATGTGGCGCTGACCTTGCGCCTTTTCCAGCATGTCGGGCAAGCGGTGATAGGCCTGGGGACCGAAGACCAGATCGACGACAGGGGCGCGGCGCGCAATTTCCTCGCCCTCGGCCTGCGCCACGCAGCCGGCAACGCCGATCATCATGTCGCCGCCGGCGGCGCGCTTCTCGCCCTGCAGTTCCTTCAATCGCCCGAGCTCGGAGAAGACCTTTTCGCTGGCCTTTTCGCGGATATGGCAGGTGTTGAGCAGCACCAGGTCGGCCTCGGCGATCTCGTGGGTCGGCAGATAGCCGTGCGGAGCCAGGGCATCGGCCATGCGGTCACTGTCATAGACATTCATCTGACAGCCATAAGTCTTGATGAAGACGCGTTTGGGCGCGGTCTCGGGCAGGGTTTCGATATCGCTCATGCCGCGCTGTTTACCAGAGCCTGCAATCGGATGCCATGCCCCTGCAACCAGTATGCTTTGGGCGTGTTGTATGGTTTCACAGGAAAACAGAACTATGGCAGACGACAAGCATAAATCGGAAGATGCCGCTGCCTTGCGCAACGGACGCAAGCCCGGCCCCAAGGACTCGCCGGTACAGGTGCGCAATTCCGGCCCCCAGGAAATGGCAGATCAACCGGAGAACTGGGACGAAACGGACGAGGCGGTGGACGAAAGCTTCCCGGCGAGCGATTCAAGTGCCAAGTATTAAGTAACCGATTGCCGCTAAAGCGGTGGCACAGGCAACGAAAGCTGGGGCAAATGGCGGACAAGACGGTCCAGCAGAGGGCCAAGCTGGCGCAGAGGCGCGGGCGACCGATTGCGTTCTATCTGGTCGCACTGGTGCTTGCCATTCTGATCCCGGCCCTCGCCGTGGCGCTCGTCCTTCTCAACAGCACGCATGACGCCCAGCAAAAGGTGCTGGCGGCCCTGACCAGTACCACGGTGCAGGCGATGGGCCAGACGGTCGACCGCGAAATCAACGGCATGGCGACCACATTGCGGGTGCTATCCACCAGCCAGTCGCTGCAGGAGGGCGATCTGGCGGGGTTTCATCAACGGACGCTCAGTGCCCTGGCCGGTACCGGCTCCTATCTGATCGCGGTCGATGACGACTATAAGCAATTGCTCAATACCAGGGTCGGCTATGGCGCAGAGCTTGGATCGACCTCCGACGCGGAAACCGCACAGCGCGCCATAGAGCGCGGGGTATCGACCATTTCGCCGCTGTTTTTCGGGCAGACGGCACAAACCTATGTGTTCAATGTCTGGCTGCCGGTCAGCGACGCCGGGCCGGTGCGGCTGGTGACCATGACGCAGGATGCGCGCAATCTGGTCCCTGCACTGCAATCGCGCCAATTGCCCGAGGGCTGGCATGCGGCCCTGGTCGACACCAACAATGCCGTGATCGCCGCCACGGTCGGTTCCAATCTCGACATCGGCTCCATTCTCCCCATCCGCCAGAATATGGAGGGCGCGACGGGTGATGGCTGGGTACAGGAGCAATGGAACGGGGAACGCGTCGTTACGGCCGAGTGGCGCTCCGGCTATACCGGCTGGCGGATCGTCGCCTGGGCCGCCGCCGCACAGGTGCAGCGGCCATTGCAGGATTCCATCTTTCAGCTCGGCCTCTGGGGCGTGTTGATCGCCCTGCTGGCCGCCGCGGTCGCCACCATGATCGCCCGTCGGATCGGGGGCTCGGTGCAGGGCTTGCAGATGGACGCGGCGCGGCTGGGCCGGGGCGAGGCCGTCTACCCACGCACTTACCCCATCGCCGAGATTGCCGACGTGTCTCAGGCCTTGGCTGAGGCCTCCGAAC
Source organism: Devosia polycyclovorans (assembly GCF_042181575.1). Taxonomy (GTDB): domain Bacteria; phylum Pseudomonadota; class Alphaproteobacteria; order Rhizobiales; family Devosiaceae; genus Devosia; species Devosia polycyclovorans. The sequence goes on from NZ_CP170082.1 coordinate 361,714, forward strand.
AGCGCCAGACCGCGGATCGCGATATCCGCTTTCTGATGCGCGAATTGGCCCACCGCTCGAAAAACCAGATGGCGGTGATTGCCGCCATGGCCAAGCAGACCGCGCGCGGCGCCAGCGATATTCCCAGCTATGTGGCCGCGCTGGAGCGGCGCATCATGGGGCTGGCGCGCTCGACCGACCTGCTGCTGGCGCATGGCCGGGCCGGGGTGATGCTGTTTGACCTGGCAGAGCAGCAATTGGCGCCGTTCCGTCCGCCAGAGGATAGCCGCCTGACCGTTGCGGGACCCGATATCCGCATCAATCCGCAGGGTGCGCAGATCCTGGGCATGGCCCTGCACGAACTGGCGACCAATGCCACGCGGCATGGAGCGTTTGCCGAACCCGATGGCCGGCTGGAGCTGCGCTGGGACATCGGCACGAGCATGCTGCATATGCGCTGGCGCGAATATCTGGGCCGGAAGCTGGTGCTGGGCGAAGGATCGGGCTTCGGCACGATCGTGTTGCGCACCATGGTTGGCGGCGCCCTGGGCGCGCAGGTGGAGCGGGAGGTTCACGAGGACGGCGTGGAGTGGACTTTCGAGGTGCCGCTGAGCGCGCTCGACCCCGACTTTGCCGCTGAGCGGCCGGACGAGCCGGCCCCAGGCCCATAGGCCCCGTGGCGGTTGAACCCGGCAAGCCCGGCAGTCCAATAAATTCTGGCTTTTGCGCGCCATTTGCCCTATAGCAGCGCCAGCCGGAACCGGGCCGCTATGCCCGGGACCTGCATGAACACGGCCCCTCCTGGACGACATCCCGGCTGGGGCGACCCCCATCCTAATTGTTTTGAAAGGATATGCCCGATGTCGATCACTGCTGAACGCAAGACGCAGCTCATCCAGGAATATGCCACCAAGGCCAATGATACCGGTTCGCCGGAGGTCCAGGTCGCGATCCTGTCCGAGCGCATCTCGAACCTGACCGAGCACTTCAAGGGCCACAACAAGGATAACCATTCCCGCCGTGGCCTGCTGAAGCTGGTTTCGACCCGTCGTTCGCTTCTCGACTACCTCAAGCGCGTGGACGAGAACCGCTACAAGACGCTGATCGAAAAGCTCGGCCTGCGTCGCTAGGCACGACTTTCTGGCGCGGGAGACCCCTTCCGCGCCGGTTTGCCCTGTTAGGGCATGCCGGACCTGAACGGTCTGGCGCCATAGGCCGGCATTGCCGGGGCATGGCAGGATTATCGGCCTCTTCCGCTGCTGGAGAGGCTCATTGTCTTGTCCATGTTCTGTCCGTGCCAGACATGAACCCGTGCCTGATTTTGAGCCCGGCGCGCACATGGGTGCGAGGCGGGGTGCGGGCACACCGGAGACGTTCGTGGGGTCAAAGCCTAGCCCCGCGTTCCCGCGCTTCCGGCAGAATGGAAAGACGAATAAAGATGTCGATCAAGTTTGATCACCACAAGGTCGAGCTCAACTGGGGCGGCCAGCCCCTGACGCTCGAAACCGGCAAGATGGCCCGCCAGGCCGATGGTGCCGTGCTCGCAACGCTGGGCGAAACCGTCGTATTGGCCACCGTGGTCAGCGCCAAGTCGCCCAAGCCGGGCCAGGACTTCTTCCCGCTGACCGTCAACTATCAGGAAAAATACTTTGCCGCCGGCAAGATCCCGGGCGGCTATTTCAAGCGCGAAGGCCGCCCGACCGAGAACGAAACCCTGGTTTCGCGCCTCATCGACCGCCCGATCCGCCCGCTGTTTCCCGATGGCTACAAGAACGAGACCCAGGTCGTCATCACCGTTCTCCAGCATGACCTGGAAAACAATCCCGACATTCTCTCCATGGTGGCCGCTTCGGCTGCGCTGACCATTTCTGGCGTTCCCTTCATGGGTCCGATCGGTGCGGCACGCGTCGCCTATATCGATGGCGAATATGTGCTGAACCCCTCGATCGACCGCCGCAGCGACAGCAAGCTGGACCTGGTCATGGCCGGTACGCAGGACGCTGTGCTGATGGTGGAATCGGAAGCTCAGGAGCTCTCCGAGGAGGTGATGCTGGGTGCCGTGATGTTCGGCCACAAGGCCTCGGCCCAGGTCATCGAAGGGATCATCAAGCTGGCCGAGCTGGCCGCCAAGGAACCGCGCGACTTTACCGCCCCGGACTATTCGGAGCTGGAAAAGGAAGTGCTGGCGCTGGCCGAAGCCGATCTGCGCGCGGCCTACAAGCTGACCGACAAGCAGGCCCGCTACGCCGCCGTCGACGCCGCCAATGCCAAGGTCAAGGAAGCTTTTGCCGCCAAGATCGAAGCGGGCGAGGTTTCCAAGGAAGATCTGGGCGAGGTGGTGCACAACCTCCAGGCCAAGATCGTGCGCTGGAACATTCTGGACACCGGCAGCCGCATCGACGGCCGTGACACCAAGACTGTCCGTCCGATCCTGGCGGAAGTGGGCGTGTTGCCCCGCACCCATGGTTCGGCCGTGTTCACCCGCGGTGAAACCCAGGCGCTGGTGGTTGCCACGCTGGGCACTGCCGATGACGAGCAGTTCATCGATAGCCTCGAGGGCACCTACAAGCAGAACTTCCTCTTGCACTACAACTTCCCGCCATACTCGGTCGGTGAAGCTGGCCGCATGGGTTCGCCCGGTCGTCGCGAAATCGGCCACGGCAAGCTCGCCTGGCGCGCGATCAACCCGATCCGCCCCTCGATCGAGGAATTCCCCTATACGCTGCGCGTGGTTTCGGAAATCACCGAGTCCAATGGTTCGAGCTCGATGGCAACCGTCTGCGGCACCTCGCTGGCGCTGATGGATGCCGGCGTGCCGATGAAGCGTCCGGTGGCCGGCATTGCCATGGGCCTGATCCTGGAAGGCGAGAAATACGCCGTGCTCAGCGATATCCTGGGCGATGAGGATCATCTGGGCGACATGGACTTCAAGGTGGCAGGCACCGAAGAAGGCGTCACCTCGCTGCAGATGGACATCAAGATCGCCGGTATCACCGAAGAGATCATGAAGGTTGCCCTGGCCCAGGCCAAGGAAGGCCGCATCCACATCCTGGGTGAAATGGCCAAGGCGATCAGCCAGAGCCGCGGTGAAGTGGGCGAATTCGCGCCACGCATCGAAACCCTCAAGATCCCGACCGACAAGATCCGTGAAGTGATCGGTACCGGCGGCAAGGTCATCCGCGAGATCGTGGAAAAGACCGGCGCCAAGATCAATATCGAAGACGACGGCACGGTGAAGGTTTCGTCCTCGGACGGCACCCAGATCGATGCGGCCATCAAGTGGATCAAGTCGATCACCGACGAGCCCGAAGTCAACGCCATCTATCAGGGCACGGTGGTCAAGACCGCCGACTTCGGCGCCTTCGTCAATTTCTTCGGTGCCAAGGACGGCCTGGTGCATATTAGCCAGCTGGCCGACCAGCGCGTGGCCAAGACCACCGATGTGGTCAAGGAAGGCGACAAGGTCTGGGTCAAGCTGCTGGGCTTTGACGAGCGCGGCAAGGTTCGCCTCTCCATGAAGGTCGTCGACCAGGAGACCGGCAAGGAACTCGCCAAGGAAGACGCAGCCGAGTAAGGCTGTGCCATCCAGGCAGACACATGGTGAAAAGGCCGGGCCGCTCGCCCGGCCTTTTCTTTACCCGGTGGCGGGGCGCCCCAGGCAGCCGCTGCGGCTGCTCCGGCGGTGATGGAGGTCGTCGCCGCGCTCGCCGAGAGCCAGGTGTGGCCGGTGCGCAACATTCGTGCACTCATCACATTGCGGCGAGGAACTCGCCGTATTGGCGCCACGTTAAGGCCATCAAGCGTTACTCATAAGCGTGACGTGCATGACGTCCGCTTTTTTCCCCGTCTGCCCCGAGGTTGTTGTTTTGATTTCCCGCCGCCTGTTTCTGCTTGGCCTTTCCGCCACTGCTCTTTCGGCCTGTTCCAGCACGCGCCAGCCAGTGGTGCAGGAACCGGTGATCGACCCCTATTACCAGCGCATGTATGGCCCCGTGACGGGCGAGCCCTATATGGTCGCGGGCATGGATCTGAGGCGCGTCGACCCCAAATGGTGGCGCCAGGAAGTGCCCTATTACACCTCAGAGCGGCCCGGCACGCTGGTGGTCGACACCCCCGCGCACTATCTCTATCTCGTGCTCGAGAACAATCGCGCCCTGCGCTACGGCATTGGCGTGGGCAAGGACGAGGCGCTGGTGTTCCGCGGCGAGGCCACCATCGGCCGCAAGGCGCAATGGCCGCGCTGGACGCCGACCAAATCCATGATTGCGCGCGAGCCGGAGCGCTATGGCCCTTATGCCAATGGCATGGAGCCCGGCCCGGAGAACCCGTTGGGGCCGCGCGCGCTGTATCTCTACAAAAATGGCCGCGACACCCTGTTCCGTATCCACGGCACCACCGAGCCCTATACGATCGGCACCAATGTCTCTTCGGGCTGCATTCGCCTGATGAACCAGGACATTATCGACCTTTATGCCCGCGTACCGGTCGGCGCGCGAGTGACCGTGATCAACTCACCAGCAGGTAGCCTGGTGGCGACGCCAGGCCTCACCCCGGTGATCGGATAAACTCATTCGGCCACACTTAAGTGGTCTAGAAAATTGCCGGCGGCGGACCCCCACCGTAGTCACCCGCTTCCGGCAACACCAAGGCCCGCTTTCCAGAGATGGAGGCGGGTCTTTTCTTGGACAAATTGGTCCGCGATGATTTTGTCGCGTGTCGGTGGGGACAAATGTTCGTACTTCTCAACGGATCTTTCGGGATCGGCAAGACGACGACGGCACGGCTGGTCGCCTGCCAGATGCCCAATGCAGCGGTTTCCGACCCCGAGCATATCGGCTACGTGCTGCGCCGCCTGCCGGCCTGGATGCCGGGCCTTGGCCACCAACCGGCCGAATACCAGGACATGGACCTGTGACGCCGGCTGATCGTGCATCAGGCGCGGCTGATGCATTGGCGTGTCGGGATCGTGATCGTGCCCATGGCCTTTACCAATCTTGACTATCTCGATGCGTTTGCACGCGCGCTGAGCACGACCGCCCCGGTCAAGCGCATTTGCCTGGTGGCGCCGCTGGAGGTGATCCACGCACGCCTCCTGCGGCGCGGGATTGCGGAGGGGCGGAGCGAAATGACCGCATTCGAGCAGCGGCGGTCGGCCGAGTGCGTAGCGATGCATGCTAACCCGGCCTTTGGCGAAAAGGTGGATGCGACGGCGTCGCGCGAGCTGGTCGCGGCCCAGATCGTCCATATGATGCAGGACAGTCCACCGGCCCGCTAAAGCGGGGTGACGGTACCGCCATCGAGCAGTACGGCCATGGGCATGGTCATTGCCTGCCAGAAGGACAGCGGCTCGATCTCTGCCATCTGCGCCAGATAGAGCGTCATCGCCGTGCCATGGGTGACCAGCAGCAGGTCTCCGCCCGCATTGGCGCGGTGTGTCCGCGCCACCGCCGCTTTGAACCGTGTCCTGACCGCGTCAGCGGTTTCGCTGCCAAAGACCAGGTCGCCGGGATTGGCGAAGAGACGGGCGATACCCGCCTCGAAATCGGCTCTGGGCAGAAAGCCGAGCGTGCTGCGGTCGTGTTCGCGGAGGTCGGGATCGCAGTCCAGACGCCAGTTGTGGGCATGGGCGAGAATTTCGGCGGTCTGTCGTGCCTTGGGCTCGTCGCTGGAGACGATAGCGGTCATCTCAAAGCCATCCATCCGGCCGGCCAGGTCTTCGGCCGCCGTCACGCCGGCGGATGAAAGCACCCAGTCGCGTGCAGGCGTGGCGGGATCGATGGCGGGGATGCTGTGGCGAACAAGAATGATGCGACCCATCGAGACCCCTTTCAAACAAGAAGGGCGCAACCGTCAGGTCGCGCCCTTCTTCAATTCGTTTCCAGATCCAGGCCCTACAGCGTGCGCTGGACGGTCTCGACGCGGAAGCATTCGATGACGTCGCCCTGACGGATGTCTTCGTAGTTCTCGAAGGCCATGCCGCATTCCTGGCCGGTCTGGACGTCCTTGACCTCATCCTTGAAGCGCTTGAGCGTCTTGAGCTTGCCTTCGTGGATGACCACGTCGTCGCGCAGCAGACGCACGCCGGCGCCGCGTTCGACGATGCCCTCGGTGACCTGACAGCCGGCGACCTTGCCCACCTTGGTGATCTGGAACACTTCCAGGATCTTGGCGTAGCCGATGAAGGTTTCGCGGCGTTCCGGCGCGAGCAGGCCCGACATCGCATTCTTCACGTCATCCACGAGGTCGTAGATGATGTTGTAGTAGCGGATCTCGATGCCGTCGCGGGTGGCCAGGTCCTGCGCCTGCTTGTTGGCGCGGACATTGAAACCGATGACAATGGCGTTCGAGGCCGAGGCAAGGGTGACATCGCTTTCGGTGATACCGCCCACGCCGCTCATCAGGATCTGTGCCGAGACTTCGTCGGTCGAGAGCTTGTTGAGCGAGGCCACGATGGCTTCCACCGAACCCTGCACGTCACCCTTGATGATGAGCGGGAACTTGGAGATGCCAGCGATCTTGAGCTGGTTCATCATCTGCTCAAGGCTTGTCGCGCCGCCGCCCGCCGTCTTCTCACGAATGGCGCGCTGACGGTATTCGGTGACTTCACGGGCACGGGCTTCGTTCTCGACCACCGAGAAGCGGTCGCCGGCGCTCGGAACGCCGGTAAAGCCCAGAACTTCCACCGGGATGGAGGGCCCGGCTTCCTTGACCTGCTCGCCCTTGTCGTTAATCAGCGCGCGGACGCGGGCCATTTCGGTGCCGGCCACGACAATGTCGCCAACCTTGAGCATGCCGCGCTGGATCAGCACGGTGGCCACGGCACCACGGCCGCGATCGAGCTTGGCTTCGATGACCAGACCTTCGGCGCGACCATCATGGGGGGCCTTGAGCTCGAGCACTTCGGCCTGCAGCAGGATGGTTTCGAGCAGCTTGTCGAGACCTTCGCCGGACTTGGCCGAGACTTCCACGTCGAGCACATCGCCGCCCATGGATTCAACGAATACCTCGTGCTGCAGCAGCTCGGTGCGCACGCGCTGGGGATTGGCCTCAGGCTTATCCATCTTGTTGATGGCCACGATGATCGGGACCCCGGCAGCCTTGGCGTGCTTGATGGACTCGATGGTCTGGGGCATGACGCCGTCATCGGCCGCCACCACCAGAACCGCAATATCGGTGGCCTGGGCACCACGGGCACGCATGGCGGTGAACGCCTCGTGGCCCGGGGTATCGAGGAAAGTGACCTTGCTGCCGTTCTTGTCGACCTGATAGGCGCCGATATGCTGGGTGATGCCGCCAGCCTCGCCCGAAACCACATTGGCCTCGCGAATGGCGTCGAGCAGGCTGGTCTTGCCGTGGTCGACGTGACCCATGATGGTCACGACCGGGGCACGGTTGGCCAGATCCTCGGCCTTGTCGTCGGAGGGCAGGTCGAACAGACCTTCTTCGACGTCGGCTTCCGAAACACGCTTGACCGTGTGGCCCAGCTCGGTGGCGATCAACTCGGCGGTGTCGGCATCGATCACATCGGTGATCTTGGCCATTTCACCCTGCTGCATCAGCATCTTGATGACGGTGACGGAGCGCTCGGCCATGCGGTTGGCGAGTTCGCCAACGGTAATGGCTTCAGGAATGATGACCTCGCGGCTGAGCTTGGGCGCATCCTGCTGGTTGCGGCCCATCTTCTTGTCACGACGGCGGCGCATGGCGGCCAGCGAGGGACCACGATCGCGATCGCTCTCGGTGGTGGCGCTGGCAACGGTCAGGCGGCCACGCGAAGAATTGTCACCCGCACCGCGACGCGAGGGGCGCTCGGGCTGGGCGCGCGAAGCGCGGCGGGCATTTTCGATCTCGGCCTGGGTGGTCGGACGCTGCTGGGGCGCACCGGTACGGGTGCGGCGGCCATCAGCCTCGCTGGGCGGGGCCGGGGGCACATTGCCGATCGGGGCCATGCCGGCGCCAGCCGGGCGCGGTCCACCGGGACGGCCTGCACCAGCGGCGGCCGGACGGCGTTCTCCGGCCGGACGGGCACCGCGCTCGCCTTCGCTCGGACGGCCCGAAGGCCGTTCGGCGCGCTGCGGACGCGGCGGCTGACCGGGGCGGCCGGCCACGGTACGCACCGTGGAGGGGCCGGGATTGCGCTGGCTGGCCGGAACGAATTCCTCGCGCGGCTGTTCGGGCTCGGGACGGGCGGTCTCTGCAGCCTGTTCAGCCTTGCGGGCTTCTTCTTCAGCCTTGCGGCGTTCTTCCTCGGCGCGCGCAGCTTCCTCACGGATCTGCCGGCGACGATTGTCTTCCTCGACGCGGCGGGCTTCCTCGGCGGCAAAGCGCTCCTTGTCCTCGGCCTGGCGGGCACCGGCCATAGCCAGCGCCTGACGGCGAGCTTCGGCCTCGGCGGCGCTCAGGCCCAGCGGGGCACGGTTCTGCTGCTGCATGGGGCGACCTTGCGGACGGCCAGACTGGCCACCGGGCGCACCCGGACGGCCGCCGCCCATGCCAGGCTGTCCACCAGGCTTGGGCACCACGCGGGTGCGTTTTTCCACGACCACGGTCGAGCGCGAAGGCCCACGCGACGTCCCGCCGGGGCGATTGCCCAGCCCGGCGCCGCCCTTGAGGGTCAGAGTCTTCTTGGCGCCAGTGTCGTCGGAACGCTTGTCGTCGTTATCAGCCATACTACCTATCGTCTTTCGTCCTGTTCCGCGGGCAAAAGCACACCGGACGACGCAATGCGGTCGGTGTGTTCTTCCAGCGCTGGGGCGATGTAGCGGGCCAGTCTATTGGCCTTGTCCACCGCCGATTGGGCTGCCGCCCCTCTTGTGAGGGCAGCATGTATCACATTTTCGAGCCCAAGTGCCAAACCCATTTGCACACTTGAGAGCGATTCGAAATGCGGCACGTCCGGAGCGGTCATTCCGGCCTCGCGCTTCGCATGGTTGAGGGCCCGAAGGGTCCCCAGCATCTTGTTGCGGCCATCCTCGGCAGCATCGCTGGCCGTTACAAGCGCAATGGCCTCGCCAGACTGCAGAGCGCCCTTGACCTTGGTGGCGCCGGTTAAGAACTGACCGGCCTTGCGCGCCATGCCGAGTGCCGAGAGCAGACGCTGTTCGAGGCGAAGCCTGGTCAGGTCCGCCAGATCGTCCGGCACGGCCACCTGGGCCTTGAGGCTGCGCGAAAACGCCTTCTTCTTCACCGCCTCGGCGACGGCGGCCTGGCTGAGCGTGATCCACACACCGCGGCCTTCGGCCCGCGCGTCGACGTCGGGTACGATCAGCCCATCGGGGCTCACCACAAAACGCACCAGCGCCTCGACCGGCATTTCTGCCCGGGTCAAGGCACAGGTTCTAACCATTTGCGCGCTCCGGGCCAAGGCCGGGTGCTCCCGAGAGGGCGGTCCTTAGACCGCCGCCTCCTCGGAAAAGCCTTCGCCGTCATCCTGGACTGCGAGGTCTTCTTCGGTGATCCAGCCGGCCTTGACACGGGCCTGCATGATCATGTCCTCGGCTTCCTCACGAGATACGGGGAAGTCCTTGAAGGTGCCTTCAAAGCGCTTGGTTTCACCATCCTTGCGTTCGGTCCAGCCGATCAGGTCGTCGGCGGCACAGCCGGCGAAGTCCTCGATCGTCTTGATGTCTTCCTGACCAAGGGCCACCAGCATGGCGGCATTGAGGCCAGCAATATCGTAAAGTTCATCCTCAACGCCCAGCGCCTTGCGCTCTGCGTCGTATTTCGCCTCGATCTCGGCCAGGTATTCGGCGGCGCGATTCTGGATCTCGGAAGCGGTTTCCTCGTCGAACCCTTCAATCGAGGCAATTTCCTCAGGTTCGATATAGGCCAGTTCCTCGACCGAGGAGAAGCCTTCGGAAGCCAGTAGTTGGGCAACCATCTCGTCAACGTCAAGGGCCTGCATGAACAGGGTCGAGCGTTCGGTGAATTCCTTCTGGCGCCGCTCGCTTTCTTCCTGTTCGGTCAGGATGTCGATATCCCAGCCGATAAGCTGGCTAGCCAGGCGCACATTCTGGCCGCGACGGCCGATGGCGAGGGAGAGCTGTTCGTCGGGCACCACCACTTCGATGCGCTCGGCCTGTTCGTCCAGCACGACCTTGGCGACTTCCGCCGGCTGCAGCGCTGAGACCACGAGGTCGGCAATCGAATCGGTCCAGGGGATGATGTCGATCTTTTCGCCCTGCAATTCGGCGACAACCGCCTGCACGCGGGAGCCGCGCATACCCACGCAGGCGCCGACCGGGTCGATCGAGCTGTCATTCGAAGTCACGGCGATCTTGGCGCGCGAGCCCGGATCGCGGGCGATCGAGCGGATGGTGATCACGCCATCATAAATCTCCGGGACCTCCTGCATGAACAGCTTGGCCATGAACTGGGGATGGGTGCGCGAGAGAAAAATCTGCGGACCGCGCTGTTCGCGGCGCACATCGTAGATATAGGCGCGCACGCGGTCGCCATAGCGGAACATTTCACGCGGGATCAATTCGTCGCGACGGATGATGGCTTCGCCGCGCCCGAGATCGACAATCACGTTGCCGTATTCGACGCGCTTGACGGTGCCGTTGACCACTTCGCCGACGCGGCCGGTATATTCCTCGAACATGCGATCGCGCTCGGCGTCGCGCACCTTCTGGACGATAACCTGCTTGGCGGATTGGGCGGCGATGCGGCCAAATTCCATGGGCGGCAGGGGCTCGGTCAGAAAGTCGCCAACCTTGGCGGTGGGGTTCTTGACCTGGGCAAATTTGAGCGCGACCTGGCGGGAGGGCTCTTCGACGTCATCGACGATTTCAAGCAGGCGCCACATGCGGGTCTCGCCGGAGCGCGGATTGATCTCGACCTTGATTTCGGTCTCGGCGCCATAGCGGCCCTTGGCGGCCTTTTCCATGGCATCCTGCATCGCCTCGATCACCACCATGCGGTCGATGGATTTTTCGCGGGCGACGGCGTCGGCAATCTGCAACAGCTCAAGGCGATTCGCGCTAACGGCCATTTCAGTTTTTCTCCTCAGAGACTTCGTCAGTGTCGGCGTATTCGAGAGTTTCGGTCTCGTCGTCGTCGATGGGGTGGAGCTCCTGGTCGGCGCGGGCCATATCCATGAGCTTGTCGGTCATCACCAGCTTGGCTTCGGCGATGGTCGAGAAAACCAATTTGTGATCGGGGTCGGTGCCCCCGGGCGCGTCGGGCAGGCGAATGGTGACACCCTCGTCATCGACGGCAGAGATTTCACCGCGGAAGCGCTTGCGGCCATTGATCATGTCCATGAGCTCGACCTTGGCCTCATGGCCAAGAAAGCGTTCATAGTCACGCTTGCGGACCAGAGGCCGATCAATGCCCGGGGACGAGACTTCCAGATGATATTCGCGGTCGATCGGATCTTCCACGTCCAGCACCGGGGAAAGGTCCTTACTCAGCGTCTCGCAATCGGTGATGGTGAACCGCCCGTTCTCGTCCTCGGCCATGATCTGCAGCGTGCAGCCGTTCTCGGGGGTGATCTTCACCCGCACCAGCGCAAAGCCCAGATCATTGGCCACCGGCTCGACAATGCGGGAAATGCGGGCTTCCAGGCCCGTTTCCTTGATGTAGCGCTTTTCGGTCAGGTCGAAAGCCAAGTCTTTATCCAACCCTTCGGGCAGAGGCGCATGTCGTGCGCGACCTGCCGATAAACAAAAAGAGCGGGGGCCGGTCAGGGCACCCACCCTCGATATGAGAGCAATGATGTTGGCGGTTCTATAGACCGCCAGTGCGGGAAAGGCAAGGCTGGACGCGTCTTACTTCTCCCAGGTCACATTGCCCACATCGGCACCCGCTTCTTCGAGCAGGCTGCGCAGGTCCTTGACCATGGGGTCGGGACCGCAGAGGTAGAAGTTCTGGCTGAGATCGGGCACGTGATCCTTGAGGAAGCCGGCAGCGATCCGCTCCTGCAGCAGCGCCGACTTCGGATCGTCCGTCACCGTCCAGAGCACATCGAGCCCCTCCATGGCCTCGAATTCATCGCGCAGGATGATGTCCTTTTCGCTGCGGTGGGAGGCGATGAGCCGATGACCGGCCAGCTTGCCGGTGGCCTGCAGGTGCCGGAGGATGGCGATGAAGGGGGTGACGCCAGCGCCGCCAGCGATAAAAGTGCCCGGCCCCTTATACTGAATGGTGCCCCAGACGTCGCGCAGGATCAGTCGATCCCCTGCCCCCAGTGACCACAGTTCATTGGTCACGCCGGTATGGTCGAAATAGCTCTTGATGGTGAATTCGAGGGTGTCGGCATCGGGCAGGCACGTGAAGGTGAAAGGCCGTTTCTTGTCGCGCCATTCATCGCGGTCGATGCTGACTTCAGTTGCCTGGCCGGGGGTGAAATCATACCCCTTGGGGCGCTCCAGCCGATAATGGCGCACATTGTGAGTGACGGGGATGGTGTCGAGAATTCGGACGCTGGTTTCCATGTTCCAAGGGCTCCTTTGCTTTCTCAATCGTCGGGCAGTGCAGAGGTTGCATAAGCATGTATCGGGAAGGGAACCCGGTTTCCCGGGGGATACCAGGTTTCCTCCAAAGCCCTTGATTTCCTTGAGCAAACTCTCGGAAGACACGGACCGAATTCAAGGCCAAAAAAGCTGAAAACAGCTGCTTGTGGGGGGGCGGGCCCGTGCGCATTTCCTTTCTCGTTCACAACAGAAAGGATCATCCTGCCATGATCAAGAACAGTGTAATCGCCCTCGTCACCGCCGCCGCCCTTGCCGGTATTGCAGCACCTGCCATGGCTGGCACCTCGCTGACCCAGACCTCCGACAGCGACTTCGATGCAGCCTATGTGCTCGCCCAGGTGCAGGACAAGGGCATCAATGCCAGCTCGGTCGAGGAGTGGGGCGACTATGTCGTGGCATCCGTGACCGATGCCGAGGGCAAGCAGACCCTGGTTTATCTGACCCCGGTCACTCTCGAAGTGGTCAATCTCTAATTGATCGCAAGGCCCGGCGCCGCCAGTTTCCGGCGGCGCCCCTAGGCAATGGCCTATGGAGCGGTACGGATATCGGCGGCGTCGAACAGACGCCGCGCCTGTTCCACCGCATAGCGGTTGCGCTGGGCAAATCGCTTGAAGTCATCGGCCAGGTGCAGCAATTCACGACCCAGATCGGTCAGGTCATATTCCACCCGGGGCGGTATGGTCGCATAGGCCGTGCGGGTGATGAAGCCATCGCGCTCAAGCTCGCGCAAGGTGACGCTGAGTGACTTCTGCGGCACCCCGCCCATATTGCGGCGCAATTCGTTGAACCGCATGGTGCCATCGCGCAATTGCGCGATCACCACCAATGTCCACTTGCCCGGCCGCACGACCAGCAGGTCCGGATCGACCGCAAGGGCATTGTGGGGCTCGGACATGTTTCACTCCGTGACGCTTGCGCACCCGATATGGGGTGCAAAGCGCCAAGGTCCAGAGCCTGAGGACATAAAGCCGATCAGGGTTGCCGGCTGGTTACACCGCAAGACGCGGAAAGCTGAAGTAGAAGGAATGCATGCGCCCCTCGCGCCGGGCCTTCTGCTCGTAGCGGGTGGGCTGCCAGCCGGGATAGGGCTGGAGCCAGCTGCCCGGGGCCTGGGGGGCAAAGATGAACGAGGGCGTGCGCAGGATATGGGCCAGGGTCCAGTTGGCGTAGTCGTCGATATCGGTGGCGAAATGGAAGACGCCACCCGGACGGATCACCCGGGCCAGTTCGGCGAGCGTGGTGGGTGAAACGAAGCGCCGTTTGTGGTGCCGCGTCTTGGGCCAGGGATCGGGATAGAGCAGATAGACCTCGTCGACCGAGGCGTCCGGCAGGGCCATCAGAAGCTTGAGCGCATCGTCGGTATAGAGGCGGACATTGTCGAGGCCCCTGGCTTCAATGGCCTGCACCATCTTGCCGATGCCGCCGGTAAAGACCTCACAGCCGATAAATCCGGTTTGCGGCGCTTCGGCGGCCTTGCGCGCCAGATGCTCGCCGCCGCCATAACCGATCTCGATGACGATGTTTTCCGCATCAGGAAACAGGGATTCGGGGAGCAGCGTGTCGCCAAGCTCAATCTGAAAGCGCGGCAACAGCTCGGCGACCTGCGCCTTCTGGCCGCCATGCAGCTTCTTGCCCGAGCGGCGGCCGAAAAAAGCGCGCGGTTCGCCGGAGCGGGTCTTTGGCAGTTCGTGGTCGGTCATGCTGTCTTGTTGCAAAGGAAAGGCCTCTCTCCCGCTTTTGCGGAAAAGAGGCCCCGGGTCAACGTGGTTGTGGCTCAGGCTACCGCGGCCTTGAGTGCCTTGACGAGGTCGGTCTTCTCCCAGGAGAAGCTGCCGTCGCGGCCGGCCTTGCGGCCGAAATGGCCATAGGCGGCGGTCTTGGCGTAGATGGGCTTGTTGAGATCGAGATGGGTGCGGATGCCACGCGGGGTCAAATCCATAACCTCGGCCAGCGCCTTTTCCAGCACCGCCTCATCGACCTTGCCGGTGCCGTGCAGATCGACATAGATCGAGAGCGGCTTGGCCACGCCGATGGCATAAGAGAGCTGGATGGTGGCGCGATCAGCAAGACCGGCAGCGACCACGTTCTTGGCAAGATAGCGCGCGGCATAGGCGGCCGAACGGTCAACCTTGGTGGGATCCTTGCCCGAGAAGGCGCCGCCACCATGGGGGGCTGCCCCGCCATAGGTATCGACAATGATCTTGCGGCCGGTCAGGCCGGCATCGCCATCGGGACCGCCGACGACGAACTTGCCGGTCGGGTTGACGTGCCAGACGGTCTCGTCGCTGATCCAGCCCTGCGGCAGGGCTTCGCGCACGATCGGCTCGACGATATTGCGCACGTCTTCCGAGGTCAGGGTTTCATCCAGATGCTGGGTCGAGAGCACGATCTGGGTGACCCCGACCGGCTTGCCATCCCGGTACTGCACCGTGACCTGGCTCTTGGCATCGGGACCGAGCTTGCCGGCGGGCCCGTGATTGGCCTTGCGCGCTTCGGTCAGCGAAGAGAGAATCTTGTGCGCGTAATAGATCGGCGCGGGCAGCAATTCGGGGGTTTCACGGGCGGCATAACCGAACATAATGCCCTGGTCGCCGGCGCCGACATCCTTGTTGCCGGCCTCATCGACGCCGACGGCGATGTCGGCGGACTGGCCATGAAGCAGCACATCGATGCGGCAGGTTTTCCAGTGGAAGCCGGACTGCTCGTAGCCGATGGCACGGATAGCCTTGCGTGCGGCGGACTTGAACTTGGACGGATTGACCACCGGGGCGCCGGATGCGTCGGTCAGGATGGTGCCATCCTTGCCTTTTTTCAGCAGCGTCTCGGGAACCCGGACTTCACCGGCGATGACCACGCGATTGGTGGTGGCCAGGGTTTCGCAGGCGATGCGGACCTGGGCGGGGTCCATATTGGCCTTCTTGGCCTCCTTGAACACCAGATCGACGATTTCGTCGGAGATGCGGTCGCAAACCTTGTCAGGATGCCCCTCGGAAACGGATTCCGAGGTAAAAAGATAGTCAGAACGGGCCACGTTAAACCTCTTTGCAAAGTGGCGAGGGCGCACGCGGGAGTGCGCGTGGCCGGACATGATCCCGGCCACTTTCAACCCTGTTATGCACAGGTCTGACCCGACAAAGCAAGTGCGATATAAAGAAAGCTTTATATGGAGTCGGCGATGGTAGCAGCAATTCTTGCCCTTTGCCGAAGCGCCGCCTTTGCCTGATGCCTTTTCTTGATGCCTTTTCTTGATGCCTTTTCTTGGCCACCGCTCTGTGCCAAGGAAGGACCGGTTACAGACAAGCGGATGACAACATGGCCATCAGAGTGCATCGCGGCGATTTGCCCAATCTTTCCAATTATGGCCGCGAGGTTGCGATCGACACCGAGACCATGGGGCTCAATCCGCATCGCGACCGGCTCTGCGTGGTGCAGCTCTCGCCGGGCGATGGCAGCGCCGACGTGGTGCAAATCCCCCAGGACGTGAGCGAAGCGCCGAACCTGGTCAAGCTTCTGTCCGACCCCGGTGTGACAAAAATCTTCCATTACGCGCGCTTCGACGTGGCCGTGCTGCAGAACCGCTTCGGCGTCGTCACCGGCCCGGTCTATTGCACCAAGATCGCTTCAAAGCTGGTACGCACCTATACCGACCGGCATGGGCTGAAGGATTTGGTGCGCGAACTGCTCAATGTGGACCTGTCCAAGCAGCAGCAGAGCTCGGACTGGGGCGGGGACAAGCTTTCGGACGCCCAGCTCGATTATGCGGCCTCGGACGTGCTCTATCTGCACGATCTCAAGCGGCACCTGGACCGCATGCTGGCGCGTGAGGGCCGCACCGAGATTGCCAAGTCCTGCTTCGACTTCCTGCCCACGCGCTGTGCGCTCGACCTGATGGGCTGGGAAGAAACCGACATCTTTGCCCATAGCTGAGACCGGACCGGGAGCCATGCCTGCCGCCACGGTGCCACGCCGCATCTATGATGGCCTGAGGCGGCGCAACCGCCTGGTGGCGATCCTGCGTGTCGGTGTGCCGCTGCTGGGAGCGATCGTGCTCTTTGGCCTGATTGCGCAGATCTATGTGTCGAGCTTTACCGGCCGGTTCAAAATCGAGCAGCTCAGCGTGACACCGGATGCGGTGGTGATCGACGCCCCCGAATATGTGGGCACGCTGACGGACGGGTCATCCTACCGGGTCTGGGCGGAGACGGCGCGGGCGCGGGTGGAACAGAGCCATCTGGTGGACCTCTACAATGCCCGGTTGGTGCTGAACCGGATCGACGGGGTACAACTGACCATGGAGGCGGAAGCCGCACAGCTCGACACCGCCGCGCAGCTGACCCTAGTGCCCGGCGTGGCCGACGTGGCCGACAGCGCTGGAACCACCGGCACGCTGCGCGATTCAGTATTCGACTGGGGCCGGCAAATGCTGACCAGCCGGGGCGCGGTGGCCATCGACTATTCTGACGGCACCACAATCCGGGCCGACGGGTTGATCTACGATGCCGGTGCCATTGTCTGGACATTCACCGGGTCGACGGTCACCTTGCCGGCAACACCCGGCGAAGACGATTCTGCGGCCGATGGAGACCAAGCGCAATGAAGCGGGCCCTTTTTACCCTTGTGCTGCTGGCAATCACGCTGCCGGCGCTGGCACAGAGCCGGGTCGAGATCACTGCCGACCAGACGGTGATGAATGACAGCGCACGGGAAGTGACTTTCACCGGCGATGTTATCGTGATCCACCCCACTGTGACGGTCTGGGCGCCCAAGGTGATTGCCACCTATGGCGAGGGCGGCACCACCGATATCAAGACCTTTGTGGCCACGGGAGGCAATGTGCGGCTCAAGACCGCTGAGCAGGACGCCACCGGCGAGCACGCGGTCTATACCCCGGGCGACCAGTTGCTGCGCCTAACCGGCAATGTGGTGGTCAACAATGCCAGCGGCACGGTGAGCGCCACCGAACTGGTGGTGAACCTGGCCACCAATGTCTCGACCTTTACCAGTTCGGGCGGCGGGCGCGTGACCGGGGTGTTTACCTCGCAATGAGTGAGCCGGCCCGCCCGCGCATCGACCAGACCGGCTGGCTGGTGGCCCACGGCCTGGCCAAGAGCTTTGGCAAGCGTGAGGTGGTGCGCGACGTTTCGCTGGCCGTGCGCAAGGGCGAGGCGGTGGGCCTGCTCGGCCCCAATGGGGCGGGCAAGACCACGGTCTTCACCATGATCATGGGGCTGGTCAAACCCAATGCCGGCAAAATCCTGCTCGACGGGCTCGATATCACCCGCCTGCCACTGTTCCAGCGTGGGCAATTGGGCATTGGCTATCTGCCCCAGGAACCCTCGATCTTTCGCGGGCTGACCGTCACCGGCAATATCATGGCGGTGCTGGAAAACACGGTCCGCGACAAGACCGAGCGCAAGCGGCGGCTGAAAGCGCTGCTCGAGGAATTTTCCATCACCCATATCGCCAAGTCCAATGCGCTGGCGCTGTCGGGCGGGGAAAGACGGCGCGTGGAGATTGCCCGGGCCCTGGCCGCCGATCCCGGTTTCATGCTGCTCGACGAACCCTTTGCCGGCGTCGATCCCATTGCCGTGGCCGAGGTCAAAGGGCTGGTGCGGCAACTGACCCAGCGCGGCATTGGCGTGCTCATTACCGACCATGCGGTGCGCGAGACGCTAGGGCTGGTGGACCGGGCCTATCTCATCCATGGCGGAAAGGTGATGATCCAGGGCAAGCCCGAAACCATCTCCGCCGACCCTGAGGCGCGGCGCGTTTATCTCGGCGAGAGTTTTTCGATTTAGGATTCCCCGCTGCATTTTAGTGCAATAAGCAGCTCGGGCTTGTGGAGGCGATCTCGTGGATATTGCTATTCGAGACGCGACAGATGAAGACATCCCGCACATCTTCGAAGTACGGACGAGCGTGCGTGAAAACCATCTTTCAGTCGCTCAGATGGCTGATTTGGGAATCACGCCTGACACCATTGAGGCGGCGCTTGAACAAGCTCCTTGCATTTGGGTGGCATTGCACAAGGGAACCGTCATAGGCTTTTCGATGAGCAATCTTGCGGAGGGGTGCATTTTTGCTGCCTTTGTTCGGCCCGAGTGGGAGGGCAAAGGTGTAGGCCGCAGACTTATCGAAAGGGCCGAAGCATTTCTATTTGCGCATCATGCCTGCATCTGGCTCAGCACCGACAGCGCATCTCGCGCTGCAAAAGTGTACGAACGTCTCGGCTGGACCCCGGTAGCGAAGTTGGCAAACGGCGAAATACGTTTCGAAAAACGGCGCCCGCCGGATCGCGACTGACCGCCTATCTGTAATAGGGCATGGCGCGGCTGTATCTTCCTTCACGGTTTCAACGCGCTGTCTGGCACGAAACTTGCCGAGATGACCGATTTGAGTCATGGTCCGGGCGGGAAGCAGCCGCGAGCGGCTGGAGATATGTTTGCACGCAAGGGCCTTTAACGCATGGCGCTATCGCCACGGCTGGAGTTTCGTCAGTCTCAAAGCCTGACCCTGACGCCACAACTGATGCAGTCGATCCGGCTGCTGCAGCTCAGCCATCTCGAACTGAACGACTTCGTCGATGCCGAACTGTTGCGCAATCCGATCCTGGAGCGCGAAGAGGGCGGAGACGATGCCGAGCCGGCCGAGGCGCCGGAAAAGCGCACCGAGATGAGCGCCTATGAGGATACCGTCACCCAGGGCGATCGCATCAAGGATGCTGATCAAATTGCCGAGGGCTATGACACCTCTGTGGACAATGTGTTCCCCGACGCCGGGCAGGAACATGGCCGCATTGCCGGGCCGGACCGCAATGGCAGCTTTGAGGGCGGAGAAGCCCCTGATCTTGACCAATATGTCGCCAGCCGGCCGCGCCTTTCCGACCACCTCGAGGCCCAGGCCCACATGCTGCTGCGCACGCCAGCGGACCGGCTGATCGCCCAGCACCTGATCGACGGGATCAATGAGGCCGGATATCTGGTCGTGGAGCTGGACGCCATTGCCGAATTGCTGGGCGCCGAGCTGGCCGATGTGGAAGCGGTGCTTGAGGCGCTGCAAGGCTGTGAGCCGGCGGGAATTTTTGCCCGCGATGTTGCCGAATGCCTTTCAATCCAGTTGCGCGAGCGCGACCGGCTCGATCCGATCATGCAAAAGCTGATCGAAAACCTGCCGCTTCTGGCCGAACACAACATGCCGGCCCTGCTCAAGGCGGTGGGTTGCGACCGGGAAGATCTCAGCGACATGCTGACCGAGATCCGGCTGCTCGATCCGCGGCCGGGCCTGGCCTTTGACAGCGGGCCGGTCGAGGCGGTGGTACCGGATGTGTTCGTGCGGCCCGGCCCCGATGGGGGCTGGCAGATCGAGCTCAATAGTGAGGTCTTGCCGCGGGTGCTGGTCAACCGGGTCTATTATGCGACAGTGTCGAAGAAGACCCGGGATACGGCCGAGAAGACCTTTCTGGCCGATTGCCTGGCCACCGCCAACTGGCTGACCAAGAGCCTGGACCAGCGCGCCCAGACCATCACCAAGGTGGCGGCCGAAATCGTGCGCCAGCAAGACGGGTTCCTGACCCATGGGGTGGCGCATCTCAAACCGATGACGCTCAAAATGGTCGCCGAGGCCATCGACATGCATGAATCGACCGTGAGCCGCGTGACCTCGAACAAGTACATGGCCACGCCGCGCGGTCTTTATGAGATGAAATATTTCTTCACCACCGCCATCGCCTCTGCGACCGGCGGTGGAGATCATTCGTCCGAAGCGGTGCGGCACCGTATCCGGCAACTGATTGAGGCCGAGCTGGCCAATGAGATCTTGTCCGACGACACGATTGCCGAAGTGCTGCGCAAGGAGCAGGGCATCGATGTGGCGCGCCGGACGGTGGCGAAATATCGCGAGGGGATGAACATCCCCTCCTCGGTGATTCGCCGGCGGCAGAAAAAGAGCCTCGAAGCGACGGCGCGGATCGCCTGAGCAAACCCCGAGCAAATCAGACAGGCGAACGGTAAGTGGCAGGCTTGAGGCTGTCACGCCTTTTGTTGTGACGTGAGCGTGCTGTTGCGCATGGACAGCCCTTTTGAGCGGGTCTAGCATCGCTTGTGTCGCAACCCCATTTAAGGGCTGTCGACAGACGCAGATCCGGGAAAGCCGGGAGCGGCTTTTCTGGAACTCTCGCGTCGCGCAAACGACCGAAAGGAACAAGAGCCATGACCCTACGCGTTTCGGGAAAAAACATGGATGTTGGCGATGCCCTGAGGGGCAAGGCGGAAGAACATTTCGCTACCGTTGTCGGGAAATATTTCGACGGCGGCTATGACGGCCATCTTACCCTGACACCGGACGGGATCGGTTTTCGCGCCGATTGTGTTGTCCATCTCGATTCAGGCGCCACGCTGCAGGCCAGCGCCCAGGCGGGCGACGCCACCAGTGCCTTTGAGGTCATGGCACTCAATATTGAAAAGCGTCTTCGCCGCTATAATCGAAAGCTCAAACAGCACCGCCGGGGCAATGGCGCCAACGGCATTGACGGGCTGACCGCGCAATATACCGTGTTCGGATCCACCGATGCCTTTGACGAACTCGATGAGGATTTCGCCCCCGCCGTGATCGCCGAAACGACAAAGGCACTGCGCCAGATGAGCGTCGAGGAAGCCGTTATGGAGCTTGATTTCTCTGGACAACAGGTGGTGATGTTCCGGCATGCTGGACATGGCGGGCTGAATGTGGTTTACCGCCGCGCAGATGGCAATATTGGCTGGATAGACCCAGCCCTGAGCGCAAATTAAGTAGCGCTCCAGCCGCCAAACCGCTTGGTAGATCCTAAGGCAGATTTATGGAATTGGCCGATATTCT
Organism: Devosia polycyclovorans; assembly: GCF_042181575.1. Classification (GTDB taxonomy): domain Bacteria; phylum Pseudomonadota; class Alphaproteobacteria; order Rhizobiales; family Devosiaceae; genus Devosia; species Devosia polycyclovorans. The sequence goes on from NZ_CP170082.1 coordinate 383,022, forward strand.
GGCAAAGCACGCCGTGCTGACTTGCACCGGCGTCGCGAACAAACGCCAGATCTTTGAAATTATTGCACAAAAGGCCGCAGAACTGACTGCATTTCCCGCCAGCCAAATTCTCTCGACCCTGATGGGCCGGGAGGATCTGGGCTCGACTGGCCTGGGCAATGGCATTGCCATTCCGCACGGCAAGATCGAGGGGCTCAAGGGCGTGACGGCGGTGTTCGCGCGGCTCGACCAGCCCATCGACTTCGATTCGGTCGATGACGAGCCCGTGGATCTGGTGATGGTGCTGCTTGCCCCCGTGGGCGCGGGCGCCGATCACTTGAAGGCCCTCTCGCGCGTGGCGCGCCTACTGCGCACCGAAAGCGTGACCGAGCAATTGCGCGCCGAGAGCGATCCGGCGCAATTGCACGCGATCCTCACCGCTCCGGTGGAGAACACCTACGCAGCCTGAGCGTCGCGCCGGCAAGACAAACAAAACCCCCGCGGCCTGGCCGCGGGGGTTTTGGTTCGTGGCTCCCGAGTGGGGCTTTAGTGCAGCGTGGCCACGCCGATATTCTGATCGCCCAGCCATTCGGCGACGGCTTCGGCGGTATCGGCAACCATCAAGGGCGTGCCATCGGCCGACATCACCAGCTGATACTGGGTGGCGCCATCGAATTCGGCATCCTCGATCAGAACCGAAAGCAACAGGCCGGAGACCGGCTTGACATAGGCCACCGCATCGCCGCCCAGCGCTGCGAATTGCGCGCGTGTCAGGTCCTTGAGCGGGTTTGCGGCGTCCATGGCCGCGTCGGAATTGCGCTTGTCCATCATTTGTCGGCCCTTTCTTCTTGTTTCCTCAAACTGAGCGAATATCGATCTGTCGGGCGATCTTGGGCGCCGGTGGGCGCTCAACTATAATAACGAGCATACCATGTCCCAGAGTTGCATCCTTCACATTCATGCCATCGGCAAGAAGAAAGGTACGCTGGAACTGGCGGGTCGCAATCCCACGATGCAGGAAGTCACGGCCTGGCTCGTCCTTCTGGCGGCCGCGCACCTGCAGCTGGTTGTCCTCCACACTCACCTCGAGGTCGGATTGAGCAAACCCGGCCACGGCGATGGAAATGTGGAACCTCTCGGCTCCATCCCCGCCCGTGGTGCGTTCGATATTGTAGGGAGGATAGCCCTCCGCTGACCGGGTCAGCCGGTCGATGCGCTCCTCGAAACTATCGAAGCCGAGGAGAAAGGGGGCGGAAAACACCGAGATACGCGACATCAAAAGCGTCCTTGAGCATCAAGCAACGTCCGGTTCGCAACCCATATTGCCTGGCATCACGAACCTGCCAGAGATATGGGTCAGACGCGCAAAAGGTTCAAGTCATGTCCCAGACCGTCGCCATCGTCACACCCGCCTACAAGGCGCAATCCACCCTGACCACCACGGTCAGGAGCGTCCTCGACCAGACCCATGCCGACTGGCAACACTGGATCGTGGCCGATGACGGTTTCGATTATGGCGCCTTCCTGCATGAATATGGGCTGAACGATCCGCGCCAGGTGTTTCTGGCTAGCGGGGGCACTGGGCTTGGCGCATCGGTCGCGCGCAATGCCGCGCTGGAGAGGCTCGATACGCCCTATGCGGCTCTGCTGGATGCCGATGACCGCCTGAAGCCGCAAAAACTGGAACGGGCCGTCGCGGCGCTGGCCGGTTTCGGCATTGTCACCACCGCGCTCGACGTCATGAGTGACGGTTTTCACCATCTCCGCTTCGTCGGTGCCGGCCCTGACCGTGTCCTCACGCCGGGCGAACACAAATGGGTGAGCCTGTCCATGGATGCGATGGTGGTCTGGGATCGGCGCCGTGGCGACGGACGGTTCGACCACGAGATGAGCAACATGACCGACCTGGAGTTCCTGCTGCAGCTCTATTCCACCAACCCGCAGAGCTACCACCTGGGCTCGCCGCTGCACGACTATATCAAGCGGGACGGCTCGATGAGCAATGCCCGGGACGTTACCGCCGGGATGATCGCGTCAAAGCGCGAAATCATCGCCCGGCTGGAGGGAGGCCGGTACGGCTTGAGCGAAGAGGACGTTGCCGGGATGGTCGGGTTTCTCGACATATCGATCATGGCCGAAGCGGCGTATGGCGCGGCCATCGCGGCGCGGCCGGGCTTGTTGTTTGAGGACCATATCGAACCGATGTTGAGCGCCCGGGCTTCATAAAAAATTCTTCTGCTCCCCCAAGGACCTGCGCCGTCTCGCCTCCGCGCGGGTTTGTGACAATCGGATGACGGCATTGGTGAGGTTCCTTTAAGGCACGCCCGAGTACCTGCGGGAAACCAATCGGTTCGTGCTGGGAATCTAGAACCTATGATTTTGAAGAACCTCTCGCTGTCGGGACGCATCTATGCGGCTTTCGGCATGCTTATTGTGCTCATGGGCGTTCTGCTGGCCATCGCCTTGTCCGGCGTTTATGCGCTTAGCGGCACTTTCAGGGACTATGCAGATGCCACGGCCCAAGCCAGTGAGGCACAAAAAAATGCTGCCCTGCTGGCCGATGCCAGATTGGCTTTTGCAAACTATCAAACCAGCCCGACCCCGGAAAACGTCGCGACGGTCCGCGAGCAATTGTCCTTGTTACCCGCGGCCGGCTCGAGCGACTACCGGACGGCCGTGGAGTCGATGACGGCGATAGACGCCACGGTCAAAGAGCTGACCTTGACGATGCGTCAGAGCGGCGTGGCGGCGGGCGACACGCTGGGCGCGCTGATGACCAAGATGTCGGAGGCCGCCAGCATCAATGCCAAGGCCGCGGCGCTGGCGGGTCTGGCGATGCGCGATCTGCTGCTGGCGCGTCTCGAAACCGAAAACCTTCTGATGGGCGATATGACTGCCGAGGGACGGGCGATGAACTCCGCCGCCCAGGCGCAGGAGGGGCTGGCTGCCCTCAGGTCCACTTTCTATCGGCCCGAAGATCTGGCCAGTGTCGATGCGGTGACCGAGACGCTTGCCGGCTTTGTCAGTTCCATCCAAGCGGTGAGCGGGCAATTGCAGGACCGCAACGGACTGGCCGAAACGGCTCAAGTGGTCGATGCCAGCCTGGCAACTCTTTATCGCGACAATGCGCAGGTGGCCACCGGGGAGCAGGAACGCCTGGGAGCCCAGGCGGAAAACCAGGCCGCCACGATCGGGCTGGCCGGCTTGGTGGCAGGGCTGGGCGCCCTGATCTGCGGTGTTGCCCTGAGCATCTTCACCGCGCGCTGGCTGTCACGCTCGGTGGGCGTCATCGCTGCGAGCATGGATCGGCTGGCTGCCGGTGATTTTGCGGTAAGCCTCACCGGGGCCGACAGGGACAATGAGCTGGGACGAATCGCCCGGGCTCTGACGATCTTTAGCGAAAATGGCCGCAGCCTTGAGCAGTCCGTGGCACGCGAACGCGAAGAGGCGCAGCAGACCGCTGCAATGGCCTATCGCCGGGCGCATCTGCAGGCCGATCTGGAGCGGGTGGTTGCAGACGCCGTTGCCGGCCGGTTCGACCAGAGCCTGGCCTCCAGCTATGGCGATGCCGATCTTGATCGGCTGGCGGGGGGAGTCAACGCGCTTCTGGCGACCGTGGCGCAGGGCCTGGCCGAAAATGGCCGGGTGCTTTCGGCGCTTGCCGCCATGCAGCTTGGAGCCAGGGTGGACGGACAGTTCGCCGGTGCCTTCGGCCAATTGCAGCAGGACACGAACCTGCTGGCCGAAACGCTGTCGGATACTATTTTCCGGCTCGCTGAGGCCTCAGGATCGTTGCGCCGCGCCACCGACGAAATCTTCGAGGGCGCCAATAATCTGGCCAGCCGTACGCACAACCAGGCCGGCATGATCGAGCGAACGGCCAAGGCGGTGGAAACGCTCAAGGGCGAAGTCGCGGCCAATACAATGCTGGCCCAGGCCGCTGCGCAAAGTACCAGGGGGTCTGCCGATCTCGCCCGGGAAGGTTCGCAAGCCATGAAGCGGCTCGAAACAGCCATGGCCGGCATCCGCAAGACCTCGGACGAGATCACTGCTGTCACCGGGCTGGTTGAGGATATGGCATTTCAGACCAATCTGCTGGCCCTCAACGCTTCTGTCGAGGCGGCGCGCGCGGGCGAAGCGGGCAAGGGGTTTGCTGTGGTGGCCGTAGAGGTTAGGCGGCTCGCCCAGTCAGCGGCGCAGGCCTCGGCAAACATCAAGGCGCTCGCGGCACAATCGGCAAACTCGGTCAATGACGGCTCTCGCATTGCCGAGGAAGCAACCAAGTTGCTGGCTACGATCCGTGAAGCGGTGGCGCGCGACAGCGGCCAGATGGACACCATTGCCGAAACGGCGCAAAGCCAGAGCACGGCGATCGCCACCATTGCCGACGCCATGGGCGTGATGGACGAAGATGTCCAGCACAATGCGGCTCTAGTCGAGCAGTCCCATGCAGCAATTGACCAGACACGGGCACAGGCCGAAGCCCTGGACGCTATTGTCACCAGTTTTACCCATGGCGGAGATGCACTGGACAGGCAGGTCGCCTGAGCGAGCAAGACTGCATCGCTGTGATCGGTCTTATGGTCAGAACGGGGCAGCAAGGCACTGGGGTTCGACCCTCGTGCGCGCTGTTACGGAAATGGCCTTTGCCACAGCCAGACAATGAGGGAATAAACACGTAGAAAAGGGCGGTCGCAAAAGACCGCCCTTGTTCAGTCTCGGTTTTGAGACCGCAAAGATTACATCGCGTAGAGGGTGACGCTGGAGCCGCCGTCATCGGTGGCGTCGATGCCAATGATCTGATCAAGCGAGAAACCCTGAGCCTGCACCGAGCGCAGCAGGAACTTGTTGTTCTGGATGGTCTGCTGCAGCGAGTTGGTGTCGACGTCGATAGCAAGGGAAGCCGCCGCGGCTGGATTGACCGTGAGCACCGTGGCAGTCGTCGCATCCTGGAGGGCGCTGAAGCTGACATTGGCGTCAAACGGGCTGGCATTGGCGCCGGCGATGGACGCGGTCAGCAGGGCGGCGACGGTGAGAGGCTTGATGAAACGCATGATATTAAATCCTTTTTCGTGATCGCTGAATTGCGAACTCGGGGATAATTACGCCCAGCCCCTGCCACCAGTTGCACGATTGTACGCGAAAAATCGAACAAGCTAGTGTGAATGGTTCGTTGAAACTATTTAATGGCTTGATACGTAGTCGCGATCCCTCTTGCGCTGGTCCTGGTTTGCCCTTATGAAGCGCCATCTCCGGGCCGCCCGGCCAACAGGCATGCCGTGGCGGTCTTTGAATGCGATGGGCCTCAATCCATCCAATAAGACTCTAAAGGACCCGCAAAATGCCCAAGATGAAGACCAAGTCCGGCGCCAAGAAGCGTTTCAGCTTCACCGCCTCGGGTAAGGTGAAGGCCGGCGTTGCCGGCAAGCGCCACCGCCTGATCAGCCACAACGCCAAGTACATCCGCACCAACCGCGGCACCAAGATCCTGTCCAAGGGCGACGAGGGTCTGGTGAAGTGGTACATGCCGTACAACCGCTAAGCTGGAAGGACACTAAAGAATGGCACGCGTAAAAAGGGGCGTAACCGCCCACGCTCGTCACAAGAAGGTCTTGAAGGCCGCCGAGGGCTATTATGGCCGTCGTAAATCCACGATCCGTATCGCCAAGCAGGCTGTCGAAAAGGCCGGCCAGTACGCGTATCGCGATCGTCGCGTCAAGAAGCGCAATTTCCGGGCTCTCTGGATCCAGCGCATCAACGCCGCCGTGCGCGATCACGGCCTGACCTATGGCCGATTTATCGACGGCCTCAGCAAGGCTGAGGTTGCTGTCGACCGCAAGGTGCTGTCTGATCTGGCGATCACCCAGCCCGAAGCGTTCGCCGCCCTGGTCGTCAAGGCCAAGGAAGCGCTGGCATATCTGGAAAGCGTGGACTCCGTGACCCACGCCCGCGTCACCGCCTAAAACCTACCAGCTTTGCTGAGGTCAAAAATTGCGCCTTGCGCCGCCCGGAAGGGCTGGCGCAGGGCGCTTTGTTTTGGTCTAACACCGCCCGCAAGTCCGTCCGAATTCGAGAACAAAGATGTCCCTGGAAGCCCAGATCGATACCCTGCGCAGCGAATTGTCCACCGCCATAGCCGGCGCGGATAACGAAGCGGCGCTCGACAATGTGCGTGTTTCGGCGCTGGGCAAGAAGGGTTCCGTATCGGCCCTGCTTGCGACGCTTGGTTCGATGGCGCCCGAAGAGCGCAAGACCGCCGGTCCGGCCATCAATGGCCTTAAGGGGGAAATTGCCGGACTCATCGAGGCGCGCAGCGCCGAATTGAAGGCAGCTGCGCTGGAAGCCCGGCTGGCAGCCGAAACCGTGGACGTCACACTGCCGCTCAAGCCCGCCCCCACGGCGCGTGGCCGCATTCACCCGATTTCCCAGACCATTGACGAGATCACCGCGATCTTTTCGGATATGGGCTTCTCGATTGCCGAAGGGCCCGATATCGAGACCGACTATTTCAATTTCACCGCGCTCAACTTCCCCGAAGGCCATCCGGCGCGCGAAATGCACGACACCTTCTTCATGAAGCCGGGGCCCGATGGGGTGAAAAAGGTGCTGCGCACCCACACCTCCCCGGTGCAGATGCGCGTGATGCAGAAAACCAATGAAAAGCCGGCGGCGAGCTACATCACTCCTGCCATGGACCCGCCGATCCGGGTGGTGATGCCCGGCCGCACCTATCGCAATGACAGTGACCAGACCCACACGCCGATGTTCCATCAGGTGGAAGGGCTCGTCATCGACAAATCGAGCCATATCGGCCAGTTGCGTTGGGTGCTGGAAGAATTCCTGAAGGCCTTTTTCGAGGTGCCCAGCGTCACCTTGCGCTTTCGCCCGAGCTTTTTTCCCTTCACCGAGCCGTCCATGGAAGTGGACGTGCAGTGCGACCGCTCCGGCTCCGAGGTGAAGATCGGCGAGGGATCAGACTGGCTGGAAATCCTCGGCTGCGGCATGGTGCATCCGAACGTGATCCGCAATGCCGGGCTCGACCCCGATGTCTATCAGGGCTTTGCCTGGGGCATCGGCATCGACCGCATCGCCATGCTCAAATACGGCATGCCGGATCTTCGCGCGTTTTTCGACGCGGACCAAAGGTGGCTCGATCACTATGGGTTCCGGCCGCTGGATCTGCCGACGCTGTTCGGGGGGCTGAGCAGCTAGCATGCCGACGCTGCTGCGGTGGAAGGGATACCGGTTCTTCTTCTACTCGGCCGATGGCTGGGAACCGCCGCATATACACGTTGTCAAAGACGGTCGAGAAGCCAAGATATGGCTGCGAGACCTCAGCGTTGCGGTCAATCTCGGTTTCTCCGCTCGCGATCTCAACGAGATCAGTGGTGCGACGCGCGAGAACAAGGATGCCTTCATGGAGGCCTGGAATGACTACTTTGGTGCTTGAAATCGAAGACAGCCGCCCCATTGAAGCGCGGTGCGATGCGTCCCAATTGCATGTCCGACTGGCAGATGGACGGGAAGTATCGACCCCACTTTGGTGGTATCCACGCCTTGCTGCCGCTTCACCTGCCGCCCGCTCGGACATCGAATTGATGCCCATGGGCCTGCATTGGCCGGAAATCGATGAAGATATTTCCATCGCCAGCATGTTGCGCGGGGAAAAAGCGCCCGGGGCGACTGCGCCTTGACATCACCTGCTGCCACCAAAGAGCCGATCAAGTTCAGCTTCGGGGATTCTCCGGAGCTGGCCGACCGTTTGCTCGCGCTGGTGCTGGCGGGAAAGAAGACCGCGACCTGTGGGGCGCTGCGCGGTTTTGGCCAGGATGGCGAGCCCATGCCGGAAGTTGGCCGGCGCGATGTGGTCCTCAATGGCGCAGGCGAAGAGGCCTGCGTCATCGAGACCTTGTCGGTGGAGACGAGGCGCTTTGACGATATCGACCCCAGTTTCACCGATCTCGAAGGTGAAGGTTCTTACGCCGAATGGCGGGAGGGGCATGAGACCTATTTCGCACGCAATGGCGGGTTTTCGCCCGACATGCAGATTGTATGTGAAGCCTTCCGCCTCGTGACCGTGCTGCCCGCAGGCCGGGAAGTCTACAATCGCGTGGCGACGCCGATCTTCATTGTAACCGATATCGAGAGCGACGGGCCCACGCCGCTGCACAATTCCATGCTGAGCTTTGCCTCGGTGGCGGTGACAGCAAATGGTACGCGCCATGGGGAATTGGAAGCGGTGCTGACGCCACGGACCGACCGGCAACAGAACGAGACCACCATGGCCTGGTGGGCGACCCAGCCCGAAGCCTGGAAGGCCGCAACGGAAAATGCCGAAGACCCGGCGCTGGTCATGCCGCGCTTTGCCGATTGGGTGGAGAGCCTGCCCGGCCCAAAAGTCTTCGTTGCCGCGCCGATGATTTTCGACGGGCTCTGGATGGACCACTATCTGGATGAATATGCCGGCACGCGGGCGCTTTCGGGCCCGTTCAAGGGGCGGCAGATTTTTCGCGGCGGCGGCATCTGCCTTTATACCATGGCGGGCACCTTGCGCGGCGCGCCCTATCTTGATTGGGGCATGAGCAAGCTGCCAGCCGAATTCTACGGCCATGTGCCCCATACTCATAAGGCGATCGACGACGCGCGGGGCTTTGCCAATGTGCTTGTCGAACTTCTCAAACTCTCTTCCACGCTGCCGCCGATCAATGGCAGCAAGAGCGACTTCCGCTAAGGACCAAAAAGATGAAATTCACCCTCGATTGGCTCAAGGAACATCTCGACACCAGCGCATCGGCCGATGAGATCGGCAAGGCGCTGACCATGATTGGCCTCGAGGTGGAAGGCATTGAAAGCCAGGGCAAGGCGCTGGAAGCCTTTGTGACCGCTCATGTGGTCTCCGCCGAGCAGCACCCTAACGCAGACAAGCTGCGTGTATGTAAAGTCGATGCCGGCACGGGGGAGCTGATTGACGTGGTCTGCGGGGCGCCGAATGCCCGCACGGGTCTCAAATCCGTGTTCGCTTTCCCCGGCACCTATATTCCGGGCAAGGACATGACCATCGGCAAGGGCAATATTCGCGGCCAGGCCAGCAATGGCATGCTGTGCTCCAATGCCGAACTGGAGCTGAGCGAGGACCATGACGGCATTATCGAATTGCCCGAAGATGCGCCGGTGGGCGTCAAATATGTCGACTATGCCGGCATGGATGGCGTGGTGTTCGATATTTCGATAACCCCCAACCGCGGCGACGCGACCGGCGTCTATGGCATAGCGCGCGATCTGGCGGCCTTCGGCCTGGGGACGCTGAAGAGCACGGATTTCTCTCCGGTTCCCTCCAGGGGCGCGAGCCCGATTGCGCCGCTGCCGCACCAGTTTGGGGCGGACGAACCCAAGGCGATCCGCAAGTTTGCCGGGCGGTATCTCAAGAACATCAAGAATGGTCCCTCGCCCGACTGGCTGCAGCAGCGCTTGCGCGCCGTGGGCCTGCGGCCGATCAATGCCGTGGTCGACATCACCAATCTGGTGTCACTGGGTTGGGGCCGTCCCTTGCATGCCTATGACGCCGACAAGGTCGAGGGCCAGATGGCGCTGCGCAATGCGCGCGGCGAAGCGTTCGACGCGCTCGACAACAAGGTCTATACGCTGGACGAGACCATGACCGTCATCGCCGACGACAAGGGCCCGCTGTGCCTGGGCGGCATTATGGGTGGGATCCGTTCGGGGGTGACCGAGGAGACCACCAATGTCTTTATGGAATGCGCCAGCTGGGACCCCGATCTCATCGCCCAATCCGGCCGCAAGACCGGCATCGTATCGGACGCCCGCTATCGGCTTGAACGCCATGTCGATCCGGCGCTGACCGAGCCCGGCATGGAACTGGCAACCCGGCTGGTGCTGGAGCTGTGCGGTGGCGAGCCGATGGAACCGGCCATTTCGGGTGAGGATGTCTTCCCGGACACCGTGGTTGAATTCCCGCTGGCCGAGGTCAATCGCCTGACCGGGCTGACCGTGGCGGGCGATGAGATCGAGGCTATCCTGGGCCGGCTTGGCTTTGCCATGGAGGGCGCCGGGCCAGTGCGGCAGGTAAAGGTGCCGAGCTGGCGGCCGGATGTGACGCAAAAGGCAGACCTCGTTGAAGAGGTGATGCGCATGGTGGGCGTGGACAATGTGCCGGTCGAACCGCTGCCGCGGTTGACCCATGTGGCGCCACGCATGCTGACCACCATCCAGAACCGCCGCCGCATTGCCCGCCGGGCCCTGGCGGCCCGCGGGCTGGATGAGGCAGTGACCTGGAGCTTCATCAGCCATGACGAGGCCACCCGCTTTGGCGGGGGCACCGAAGACCGGCAATTGGCTAATGCCATTGCCTCGGACATGACCGATATGCGGCCCTCGCTGCTGCCCGGGTTGATTGCCGGGGCCAGGCGCAATGCCAACCGCGGCTTTGCCGATGTGGCACTGTTCGAGGTCGGGCAGATTTTTCTCTCCGACCAACCCGAAGGCCAGCACACCTACGCCTCCGGCATTCGCACGGGCACGGCGACCCTTCATGGCCCCGGCCGCCACTGGTCGGGCAAGGCGACCGATGTCGGTGTTTGGGACGCCAAGGCCGATCTGGCCGCTGTGCTTGATGCGCTGGGCGTCGATATCGAAAAGGTGCAGGTGCTGCCCGAGGCGGCAGACTGGAGCCATCCGGGACGCGGCGGGCGCATTGCGCTTGGGCCCAAGGTGACGCTGGGCTGGTTTGGCGAATTGCACCCGGCGCTGAGCGCCGAACTCGACATCGAAGGCCCGGTTGCCGCCTTCGAGATCGATCTCGATGCCATTCCCGAGCCACGCAAGAAAGCCACCAAGACCAAACCGGCCCTTGAGCTCAGCCCGCTCCAGCCGGTCAGCCGTGACTTCGCATTCGTGATGGATCGAAGTGTGACCGCGGCGGCCATTCTCAAGGCGGCCCGGGGTGCAGACAAGGGGCTGATCAAGGATGTCGGGATCTTCGACGTGTTCGAGGGCAGCCATGTGGGCGAGGGCAAGAAGTCCGTCGCCATTGAGGTGACCCTGCAGCCGAAGGACAAGACGCTGACCGATGAGGAAATCGACAAGGTTTCGGCGGCGGTGGTTGCGGCCGTGACCAAGACGACGGGCGGGGAACTGCGGAAGTAGCTCTTCCAGCCCCTCCCCCTTTTGGGGAGCGGGACGCGGCGCCAGGCCGAAAGCCATAGCAATGTTGGGGAGGAGCTTTTCTGGCACCAGGCGTTTCAAGCTCCCCCTCCCAGCCTCCCCCTCAAGGGGGAGGTGCCGGACCGGTGGCATAACCGGCATAGTGTCCAATTTCGGAGACTCTCTTGTCCCGCACCGATGCCATTCTCGCACGCCTCAGCAAGCTGCACCCCAGGCTGATCGATCTCAGCCTGGATCGCATGATCCCGCTGCTCGAAAAGCTGGGTAATCCGCAGGACCACCTGCCGCCCACGATCCATGTTGCGGGGACCAACGCCAAGGGCTCGACCATTGCCTATCTGCGCGCTTTTCTCGAAGCGGCGGGCAAGTCGGTTCACGTCTATAATTCGCCGCATCTGGTGCGGTTCAACGAACGCATTCGCCTGGCCGGGACATTGGTCGGCACACGAAAACTCAACGCCGCGCTCGAAGAGGTGGAGCAGGTCAACAATGGCGATCCGATCACCTTTTTCGAGGTGACGACGGTGACCGCATTCAAGCTCTTTGCTGACACGCCGGCCGATTTCCTGTTGCTCGAAACGGGCATGGGCGGGACCTATGACACCACCAATGTGGTCAAGCGGCCGCTGGGCACCATCATCACCCCGATCGACTATGACCATCAGGGATTTCTGGGCAATTCGCTGGGCGAAATCGCCGCGAACAAGGCGGGTATCCTCAAGCGCGGTGCAAAGGCCGTGATGGGTATTCAGCAGGATGAGGCGCGCACCGTGCTGGACCGGGCAGCGCGGCGGCTGGGCGTCACGCCGATCTGGCAGAATGAGGATTTCCATGGCTCAGCGGAGGAAGGGCGTCTCGTATTTCAGGACGAGGCCGGCTTGCTCGATCTGCCGCCTCCCGCCCTGCCCGGCCCGCATCAGTTCGACAATGCGGCTCTGGCTATCGCCGCCACGCGCCATTTCGGCCTGCCGGTGGATCAGAACGCCTTTGCCGAGGGGCTGAGGCGCGTGACCTGGCCTGCGCGCATGCAGCCGATCCGCACCGGCAAGCTGCGTGGGCTGCTGCCGGAGGGTCATGAATTATGGCTCGATGGCGGGCACAATCCACATGGCGCGGCGGCCCTGGCCCGCACCATTGCCGCCATGCCGGAAAAACCGCTGGTGCTGATCATGGGCATGATGAACAACCGCGCACCGGAAGATTTTCTCGAAGTGTTTCGCGACCTGCATCCGACCCAAGTGCTGACCCTGACCATTCCGGGCGAAGAAAACGCTCACAAGAGCGAGGACATTGCCGCCCGGGCCCGGGCGCAGCGCTTTCCTGCCAAGGCAATGCGCTCGATCACGACCGCGCTCAAGGCTGCGGCCGGGGTGGCAGACGCCCGCGTGCTGATCTGCGGCTCGCTCTATCTGGCGGGCGATGTGCTGGCCAAGAACGGAACTGTGCCGGACTAAGGCTGATCCGCGGCGTCACGACGACAGCTGGAACCGCTCGAACCGGGTGAGCTCTGCGTCAATGGCGGCTTTTGCTTCGGTGCCGGTTTGTTCAAGCCAGGTCCATTTCTGCACCAGCACTCTAGCATTGGCCCGATCGGTCTTGAGGTCGATGGCAGCCACGACGCGATCATCGAGCACTACCGGCAAGGCGAAATAGCCATACTGCCGCTTTGCTGCCGGTACATAGGCCTCAAAAATGTGGTCGTAGCCGAACAAGAGCTTCAAACGCTTGCGCTGGATGATCAGCGGATCGAACGGCGAGAGGATATGCACGCGATTAGCGGGGGAAGGCGCAACGGTTTCCAACGCCTCCCGCGTGGTCCAGTGCTGCACTTTTTCGGCACCCTCGATAGTGACCGGCACCAGCCGGCGGCGCTTGACGCGGGCCTCGATCATTTCCCGCACAGGCTTTTTTGCCGGGGCGTTGAGGTGGCAGATGGAATCAAGGCTCACAATGCCCTGGCTGCGCAAGGCCCGGTCGAGCAGATAGGCCGTCACCTGCCGCGCGGTGGCGGGGCGCGGGGCCCTGTCCCAGCCGAAATGGCGGCTGATCAAATCATAGGTCTTGAGCATGCCCTGGCGTTCCGAGATCGCGACAAGGCCCTGGTAGAACATCAGTTGCAGCACGCGCTTGGATGGCTTGCGGCTGGCCCAGGGGTGGGTCTTGTCGACCAGTTCGTCATCGTCGATGTCGCGGATGGAGAGGGGTCCCTCGGTCTTGAGGCGCCTGGTCATGGCGCTGACCTCTTTTTTGGTGACCGAGCCGAACCAGGTGCTGGGGTGTTCGCGATAAGCCTTCATGGCGGGCAGGAAGAACGGCAGGTCGGCTGAGGGGACATAGCTCAGGGCATGGGTCCAATATTCGAACACTGATTTTTCAGCCGATTGCAGCGCGGCCAGATCACTGCGCTGATAGGCGGGAATGCGGGAATACAGAATGTGATGGTGGCATCGCTCGATGACATTGATGGTGTCAATCTGCACATAGCCCAGATGTTCGATGGCCGCCTGCGCCGCCTCGGGGCCAGCGCCGAACGGCTCGACCACATCGAGGCGCTGTGCGCGCATCCAGATGGCGCGGGCCTGGGCGGGGGAAAGGGTGAGGGGTTTGCGCGGCACGGGTGATTCCTGAGGTCTGACAGAACGATGTCAGATCAGGAAGGCGTGTCAAATGAAGGCAGGAGGTCGCGTAGCGAGGAAAAAATTCAATCGTCGCCAGAAGCCGCTAGCAGGAGAACGGCGATGCTTAAGCAGAATTTGGTGGAGCCTAGCGGGATCGAACCGCTGACCTCTTGCATGCCATGCAAGCGCTCTCCCAGCTGAGCTAAGGCCCCATCCGGGCAAGGGGCGGAACGCCATGCTTGCCGAGTGTTTTGGGTTCGTCGGGGCGTTGCCCGTCCGAAGCGAGGCGGAACCTATTGGAACATTCCGCCACTTGCAAGTGCCTAAATGACACTTTTTTATCCTGCCGGATAATTATCCCATCCGGCAGGAAAAGTTGAACAAAATCAACGGTCTTCGTCGTCGCCGACGTCGAAACCGAGGCTGTCGTCTTCGTCTTCATCTTCCTCAAGGAAGGTGTCCTCGTCATCGTCGCCCAGGTCTTCATCGACCTCGACATCTTCGACATCAGGGATATCGTCGCCGCTTTCCTCGGCGTCCGCCTCTTCAAGGCTGACGATCTCGGGCGCTGCGGTATCCTCGACTTCTTCTTCTTCGACCTGCTCTTCGTCATCCACCTTGCGGGCGGTGACCGGGCTGGGCTTGCCGGGCAGGGTTTCGAAGAAGGAGCGCGGATAGCTCTTGCCGGTATAGGGCGAGACGATCGGGTCCTGGTTCAGGTCATAGAACTTCTTGCCGGTATCGGGGTCGGTCCGCTTGGTACCGCGGTCACTGGCCATCTCTCATGCCTCGTCGAATAAGGAGAATTGCGGGCGCCTCTATAGCCGCGAGCACCCATTTCGGTTCGTCCGGTTATGGGCAAAGCCCTGCCCTGTCAAACGCAAAATGCGGGATTGCCGGACTCCTTCGGGATTCAGAGCTGTCCAGGATTGTCTGGGGAGCGCCTCTTGCCCTTGGCAGGCCACGCCGCTATCGGCTTGGACCGGCACATCACTTTTGAGGGACAGGACATGATCATTGCCGTGGATGGACCCGCCGCCTCGGGCAAGGGCACGCTGGCCGCTGGCCTCGCTCGGCATTATGACCTGCCCCATCTCGACACGGGCCTGCTCTATCGCGCAGTTGGGCTGGCGGTGGCCGGCAAGGAAGATGGCCCTGCCTTCGAGTCGGCCGCCATAGCCGCGGCAGAGGCGCTGGACGAGAGCCATCTGACTGACCTTGAGGCGCTGACGTCGGCGGATACTGGTGTTCTAGCCTCCAAGGTCGCGGTGATCGCGCAGGTGCGAGCGGCCCTATTCGATTTTCAGCGCAGTTTTGCCACCCAGCCGGGCGGGGCGGTGCTGGATGGGCGCGATATCGGCACGCGCATCTGCCCGGATGCCGACGTCAAGCTCTTCATTCAGGCCGACAGCAAGGCGCGTATGGAGCGCCGGGCGCGGCAGTTGGAGGCGCGGGGCGAGACGGTGGATCGCTACAAGCTCTTCCACCAAATCGAGGAGCGCGATGCGCGCGACATGCTCAACCCCCATGGCGGCTTCTACCAGGCCGAAGACGCGCACTTGCTCGACACGACACAAATGGGTATAGAGGCCGCACTCCGCGCTGCCATCGCGATTGTCGATCTGGCCAAGGCGCTCAAGGCAGGGGGGCATGCGCCCTCCTAATTTCCTCCTTGAGTCCGGTCCATCGGGTAATCAACCAGGCGCTGGCCCGGACTTTTGACATACCCAATCAACCTGTTCAGTGAAGCGGTGCTCCGTGCGCCGGCTTTGGCATCGCGCCAGAGCGGACCCGTATTCGGTCCAGGTTTTCAACCCCCAACCACCGGCGCCGGAGAAAGCATTTGGCACAGCAAACTGTGACGAAAGACGACTTTGAATCGATGCTGCTCGACTCCTTTGTCGACAACGATGCCGCTGAAGGCAATGTCGTCAAGGGCCGCGTCGTGGCCATCGAAAAGGACCTCGCGATCATCGACGTGGGTCTCAAGACTGAAGGCCGCGTGCCGCTGAAGGAATTCGGCCAGGCCGGCCGCGACGGCACCATCACCGTGGGTTCGGAAGTCGAGGTCTATGTGGACCGCGTCGAGAACGCCGCCGGTGAAGCCGTCCTTTCCCGTGAGAAGGCCCGCCGCGAAGAGAGCTGGGTCAAGCTCGAAGAGAAGTACAACGCCAATGAGCGCGTTGAAGGCACCATCTTCAACCAGGTCAAGGGTGGCTTCACCGTTGATCTCGAAGGCGCCGTGGCCTTCCTGCCGCGTTCGCAGGTCGACATCCGTCCGATCCGCGACATCGCGCCGCTCATGAACGTGCCGCAGCCCTTCCAGATCCTCAAGATGGACAAGCGCCGCGGCAATATCGTGGTGTCGCGCCGCGCCATCCTCGAAGAATCGCGCGCCGAACAGCGTTCGGAAATCGTCCAGCAGCTCGAAGAGGGCCAGGTGGTCGATGGCGTGGTCAAGAACATCACCGACTACGGTGCGTTCGTTGACCTGGGCGGTATCGATGGCCTGCTGCATGTCACCGACATTGCATGGCGCCGCGTCAACCACCCGTCCGAAGTGCTCACCATCGGCGAGACCATCAAGGTCCAGATCGTGCGCATCAACCACGAGAGCCACCGTATCAGCTTGGGCATGAAGCAGCTCCAGGCCGATCCGTGGGAAGGCATCGAGGCCAAGTACCCGATCCAGGCCAAGTTCTCGGGCCGCGTGACCAACATCACCGACTACGGTGCCTTTGTTGAGCTCGAGCCGGGCATTGAAGGCCTGATCCACGTCTCGGAAATGAGCTGGACCAAGAAGAACGTCCATCCGGGCAAGATCGTCTCGACCTCCCAGGAAGTCGAAGTGGTGGTGCTCGAGGTCGATCCGGACAAGCGCCGCATTTCGCTGGGTCTCAAGCAGACCCTGCAGAACCCGTGGGAAGCTTTCGCCGAAAAGAACCCGGTTGGTTCCACCATCGAAGGCGAAGTCAAGAACAAGACCGAATTCGGCCTGTTCATTGGCCTCGAAGGCGATGTGGACGGCATGGTTCACCTCTCGGACCTGGATTGGCAGAAGTCGGGCGAAATCGCGCTGGACGACTACAACCGTGGCGACATGGTCTCGGCCAAGGTGCTCGACGTCGATGTCGACAAGGAACGCATCTCGCTTGGCATCAAGCAGCTTGCTGCTGACGGCCTGGCCGATACCGGCGCTTCCGATGGCACCGGCCTGCGCAAGAATGCCGTGGTCACCACCGAGGTTATCGAAGTCAACGATGGCGGCATTGAAGTGCGCATCGCTGACAGCGAAGTGACGGCGTTTATCCGCCGCGCCGACCTCAGCCGTGACCGCAACGACCAGCGTCCGGAGCGTTTCTCCAAGGGCGAAAAGGTCGATGCGCGCATCACCCAGTACGACCGCAAGACCGGCCGTATCCAGCTCTCGATCAAGGCGCTGGAAATCGCCGAAGAACGCGAAGCCGTGGCCAATTTCGGTTCCTCGGATTCGGGTGCTTCGCTCGGCGATATCCTGGGCGCAGCCCTCAAGGGCCGCGACGACAAGTAAGCGTTATCGCTTTGCATTAAAGCTCGCGACCCGCGCCAAAAGGCGCGGGTCGTTTCACGTAGGAAGGCCAGTTCATGATGCAGTTTCGCGACGTCGCCTGGCGCGCTTTGACGGGCTACGACTTCGGGGCGGTGTTCGACATAGCCAATCGCGTGCATCCGGGGTTTTTCGAGACCGAAACGGTGCTGGCGGAGAAATTCGCGCTGTACCGCAATGGCTGCTATCTGCTCGAAGTCTCGGAAAAGCCGGCCGGCTATGTCCTCAGCCACCCCTGGAAGCGGGGAGATCTGCCGGCCCTGAATACATTGCTGGGCACGATCCCGGCCGATGCCGACAGCTATTACATTCACGATCTGGCCCTCTTGCCACTGACCCGGGGCCTGGGCGCTGCCAAGCAGATCGTCAATGCGCTGACCAAGCATGCGAGGGCAATGGGTTATGGGACGATGAGCCTGGTCGCGGTTAATGGTTCACTGCCATTTTGGGAGAAGCAGGGTTT
The DNA here is from genome assembly GCF_042181575.1 of Devosia polycyclovorans. Taxonomy (GTDB): domain Bacteria; phylum Pseudomonadota; class Alphaproteobacteria; order Rhizobiales; family Devosiaceae; genus Devosia; species Devosia polycyclovorans. Next base: position 400,849 of record NZ_CP170082.1, read on the forward strand.
CGCGGTCGAAGATCGCCCTGACCTCAGCGAGAAGCTCGCGGCCTATGAAGATACGGCGCGCTACATGGTCAAAGCCGTGCCCTAAGACGGCCGCTTGCCATCCAGGCTCGACCCCGGTACCTGCTAGGCCAGATTGGAGAGCCGCCTGTGTCCGACCAGATGCATCATGACGTTCTTGCTGCCGACCACTTTCGCCGCTCCCGCGGGCTGTGGCGGTGGCTGGCCCTGTTGGCGGCCATCATTGCCGTGCTGGCGCTGGTTGGGCGTTTCGCGCTGCCCCAGTTTGCCGGGGGCGAGCACATCGCCCGCGTCGTCATTAGCGGCACCATTACCACCGATGCGGCACGGTCGCGCGCCATTCAGGCAATGATCGAGGACGATACGGTCCAGGCGGTCATTGTCTCGATCAATTCGCCCGGCGGCACGACTGCGGGCGGCGAAGAACTCTACGAAGATTTGCGGCGGCTGTCGGCTGCCAAGCCGGTGGTCTCAACCATTGATGAGCTGGGCGCCTCGGCCGCTTACATGACGGCCATCGGTACCGATCGGATTTTTGCCCGACGTCTTTCGATCATTGGCTCCATCGGCGTGCTTTATCAGCACGTCAATGCCGGCAAATTGCTCGACAGCATCGGGGTCAATTTCGACAAGGTGGCCTCGGGTCCCTTGAAGGCAGAGCCGGATTTCGACGAGCCGCTGACTGGCGCGCCGCGCGCATCCATCACCGAACTGGTCGAGGACAGCTTTGCCTGGTTTGTCGACATAGTCGCCGAGCGCCGCGGATTGAGCCGGGCGGAAACACTGGCGCTCGCCGATGGACGCATTGTCACCGGCCGGATTGGACTGCAGGCCGGGCTGATCGATGCCATCGGGGCGCAGCATGAAGCGCTGGATTGGCTCGAGAGCGAACATGGGATCGATCCGCAGACTTCTGTCGTTACAGTCTGGCCAAGGGAGCAGAACGAGTTGTCCTGGATCGGCGACTTGCTGGGCAAGTCAGCCAGGAGCCTGTTTGGATTTTCGAGCGAAACTCCTGTGATGCTTGACGGTTTGGTCTCGCTTTGGCAGGTTGAATAGACCCCGAGGAGGGGCAATGGGTCGATACCGGAGCCTTTGATGATCAAGTCTGAACTTGTCGAGAAGCTCGCCGCGGAGAACCCGCATCTTTTCCAACGTGACATCGAGAACATCGTCAATGCGATCCTCGACGAGATCGGGGATGCGATGGCTCGGGGCGACCGAGTCGAGCTGCGCGGCTTCGGCGCCTTCTCGGTGAAGAACCGCCCCGCGCGGGTGGGTCGCAATCCGCGCACCGGCGAACAGGTCGATGTGGGCGAAAAGTATGTACCCCAGTTCAAGGCCGGCAAGGAAATCCGCGAGCGGCTGAACCGCTCGTGATTATCGCAGACGGCACAAGATAAGGATTGGAGCCGGCAGGCTCCCTGGAACGCCTCAATGGTCAACAAAATTGTCGGCTGGCTCGTCCTGGTCCCGCTCTGCGCCGTGTTGATTGCCTTTGCACTGGCCAATCGCCACCTTGTGGCGGTCAATCTCAATCCCTTTGGCGCGCCTGCCGATGCCAGCGCCGCCGGCTATGGCATTCCGCTGTTTGTGGTGCTCTATGTGGTCCTCCTGATCGGCGTCCTGCTGGGCGGCACCGCGAGCTGGTTTGCGCAGGCCGAGCACCGCCGCCGTGAGCGGCACTGGCGCCGCGAGGCCCAGCATCTGGGAGAAGAACTCGACGCCCTGCGCAAGAACAACGGCGAATCGCGCCGTGGCCCAATGGCCGAAGTCGATGACCTGCTGGAACTGCGATGACGGACGGCGCAGTGCGGCTCTTGATCCTCTTTCCGTCCCGTTGAGCCACCCCCGACTATGGCCGATCCACTGATCGTCAAAATTTGCGGCATCAAGACCCATGACCTGCTCGACGCGACCATCGCGGCCGGCGCCGACATGGTGGGCTTCATGCATTTTCCACGCTCGCCGCGCCACGTTTCCATCGATGAGCTGGGCGGGCTGATCTCAGCGGCGCGCGGCCGCATCGAAAGCTGCGTCGTGCTGGTCAATCCAGACAATTCCTGCGTGGCTGAAGTGGCCGCGTTGGGGCCGGACTGGATCCAGCTCCATGGCCCGGAAACGCCACATCGCGTTGAGGCGATCCGCGCCGAGGCCGGCGTTGAAATCATCAAGGCGCTGCCGATCGGGTCGGCCGAAGACATCAAGCAGGTGGCCGCATTTGCCGAAGTCGCCGACCGTATATTACTCGACGCCAAGCCACCCAAAGGAGCCGACCGGCCCGGCGGTTTGGGTGAAAGCTTTGACTGGCGGCTGCTCGAAGCGCTTGACCCGTCCATCCCCTTCATGCTTTCCGGGGGCCTGACGCCGGACAATGTGGCTGCTGCAGTGCGCCAAGTCGGGCCGATGGGGATCGATGCCTCTTCGGGTCTCGAAACAGCACCGGGCGTCAAGAACACAAAACTGATCGAGGCGTTCATCCGCAACGCCCGGGCAGCCGTATAGCACCAGCAAGCCGGGTTGTTCTCGGCGCTGGCCGAGAGGATCCCGATGGACCGCACCAATTCCCTGCGCAATGGCCCGGACGAGCATGGGCGTTTCGGTATTTATGGCGGGCGTTTTGTCGCCGAAACGCTCATGCCGCTGATCCTGGACCTGGAACATGAATATCGGGCCGCCAAAGAGGATCCGGCCTATGCCGCCGAACTCAAGCACCTGGCCACGCATTATACCGGCCGACCCAGCCCGCTTTATTTCGCCGAGCGGCTAACGGCGCATCTGGGCGGCGCCAAGGTGTGGTTCAAGCGCGAAGAGCTCAACCACACCGGCAGCCACAAGATCAATAATTGCCTGGGACAAATCCTGCTCGCCAAGCGCATGGGCAAGACGCGGGTGATCGCGGAAACCGGCGCCGGCCAGCATGGCGTGGCGACGGCGACGGTCTGCGCCAAGTTCGACCTGCCCTGCACCATCTTCATGGGCGCAACAGATGTTGAACGGCAAATGCCCAATGTCTTGCGCATGAAAATGCTGGGCGCCGAGGTGCGGCCGGTCACGGCTGGCGCCGGGACGCTCAAGGACGCCATGAACGAGGCCCTGCGCGACTGGGTCACCAATGTGGATTCCACCTATTACCTGATCGGCACGGCGGCCGGACCGCATCCCTATCCGGAAATGGTGCGCGACTTCCAGTCGGTGATCGGCACCGAGCTCAAGGAACAGTTCCGCGAGGCCGAGGGCAAATTGCCGGACGCCGTGGTGGCTTGCGTGGGCGGGGGTTCGAACGCCATCGGCACGTTCCACGCCTTCCTCGATGATCCCGAAGTCGCCCTTTATGGTGCCGAGGCGGGCGGGCATGGCATCGAGACCGAGAATGGCCATGCCGCCTCGATGACCGGCGGGCGCCCCGGCGTGCTGCACGGCAACCGGACCTATCTCTTGCAGGATGGGGACGGGCAGATCCTGGAAGGCCATTCCATTTCGGCCGGTCTGGATTATCCCGGTGTCGGACCGGAGCATTCTTTCCTGCACGATACCAAGCGCGTGACCTATGCGCCCATTACCGACAATGAGGCGCTGGACGCCTTCCAGCTGTGCACGAAAATGGAAGGCATTATTCCGGCGCTGGAAAGCGCGCATGGGCTGGCGCAGGTGCTCAAGCTGGCCCCCACGCTGGGTAAGGACCAGTCCATTGTGCTCTGTCTTTCGGGGCGCGGCGACAAGGACGTCGAAAGTGTCGGCAAACATCTGGGGCTGCTGAAATAATGACCACGCGTATCGATGCGCGCTTTGCCCAGTGCAAGGCCGAGAACCGCCCCGCTCTTGTCACCTATGTCATGGGCGGCGATCCGGACCTCAGCACCAGCCAGGCCATTCTCAATGCCTTGCCGCAGGCCGGGGCCGATGTGATCGAGCTGGGCCTGCCCTTTTCCGACCCCATGGCCGATGGCGTCGTGATCCAGATGGCGGGGCAGCGGGCGCTGGCTGCCGGGCAGACCCTATTGGGCGTGCTGGGCATGGTGGAAGAGTTCCGGCGCAATGATGACACCACCCCGATCGTGATGATGGGTTACTACAACCCTCTCTACATCTTCGGCGTCGAGCGCTTCATCACCGCAGCCAAGGAGGCTGGCGTCGATGGCCTGATCATTGTGGACCTGCCGGCCGAAGAGGATGAGGAATTGTGCATCCCGGCGCTCAAGGCGGGGCTCAATTTCATTCGCCTGACCACGCCGACCACGGACGACCGGCGCCTGCCGGTGGTGCTCAAGAACACGTCGGGCTTTGTCTATTACGTCTCGATGACCGGCATTACCGGAGCCGCCATCAAGTCGCGCGCGGCGGTGGGTGAAGCGGTGCAACGAATCAAGAGTCACACAGACCTGCCGGTGGCGGTCGGCTTTGGCATCAAGACCGCCGAGGATGCCGCCGAGATCGGCAAGTATTCCGACGGCGTCGTCGTGGGCACGGTACTGGTCGATGCGGTGGCAAAATCGCTGGACCACGGCCGGGCAACAGACCGGACGGTTGCAGCCGTCAGCGAACTGGTGGCGGAGCTTGCTGCCGGGGTGAAACGGGCACGCGGTTAACGCTGTCCACAAGCACAGGGTCAGGCGCTTTGCGGCTTGCTGCAGGGCCTGATAAGATTTGCCACAATTAACGACTACGTGATCCTGAAAACTGGATCACCGCGAAAGGCCGCGCCATGAACTGGATCGACAATTTCGTCCGCCCCAAAATCCGCTCCTTCCTTTCCAACAAACGGGAAACGCCGGAGAACCTCTGGGTCAAGGACCCGGAATCGGGCGAGATGGTGTTCTACCGCGATCTCGAGGCCAATCAGTGGGTGGTGCCCAATTCGGGATACCACATGAAGATCAAGCCGGCCGACCGGCTGGCGACCTTTCTGGACGGTGGCAAATATGACCTGGTGCCGGTGGCTTCCGTGCCGGTCGACCCGCTGAAATTCCGCGACCAGAAGCGCTATACTGACCGCCTCAAGGAAAATCGCGCCAAGACCGGCCATGAGGACAGCGTGCTGGTGGCGACCGGCAAGCTCTATGAGCGCGCGGTGACTGTCGCGATCCAGGACTTCGACTTCATGGGCGGCTCGCTGGGCATGGCCGCCGGACAGGGCATCATTACCGGCATCGAGACCGCTGCGCGGCTCAAGACCCCGTTCATCCTGTTCGTCTCATCGGGCGGCGCCCGCATGCAGGAAGGCATTCTGAGCCTGATGCAGATGGCCCGCACGACCGTGGCCGTGCTGCGCCTGCGCGAAGCGGGTCTGCCGTTCTTCGTGGTGCTGACCAACCCGACCACCGGTGGCGTCACCGCCTCCTATGCAATGATCGGCGATGTGCATATTGCCGAACCGGGTGCCCTGATCGGCTTTGCCGGGCAGCGCGTCATCGAGCAGACCATTCGCGAGAAACTGCCCAAGGGCTTCCAGCGCTCGGAATATCTGCTCAGCCACGGCATGGTTGACATGGTGGTGCACCGCCATAACATGCGCTCGACCATTGGCTCGCTGGCCGCGATCCTGACCAATGCGCCGCCCAATGAGGCCATTGCGGCAACCAGCCCCAAGGCGCTGACCGACCAGTCCAGCCTGCGCGACGCGGCGGTGGCCGCCGAGGGCGATGACGATCTTGATCCGCCTGCTACTGCAGCGCACGCCGAATAAGGGCGTGCATCTAGGGAAGTTCACTGTTTCGTTGAAACAGCGAAGTTCCCCCGGTTTTGCTTGTGGCGTTTTCGCGCCGCAAAACCGCTGCCACTTTTGCTGAAAACGCTTCGGTAGCGGGCTGGACAGGTCCGGTTCGCCACTGTTCTATCCGGGGCATGAGTGCCGATGCCCGATTCCCCGATGTGATGCTGCTCGCCGCCGGGCTGGGCACGCGTTTGAAACCGATGACCGACAGTGTGCCCAAGCCGCTGGTGCGGGTCTCGGGAACGCCGCTGATCGAGCGCGTCATGGCCAATGCGCGGGCCGAGGGCGCCAAGCGTTTCGTGGCCAATGCGCATTACCGCGCCGACCAATTGCTGGCCCATTTCGGCGGGCTTTTGAAGGTCAATCGCGAAGAGGTGCTGCTCGATACCGGCGGCGGGGTCAAGGCGGCCCTGCCCATGCTGCATTCTGACCCCTTCTTGGTGATGAACACCGATGCCTTCTGGCCGGCAGGCAGCGATGCGCCGCTGGGGCGGATGCTGCAGCGCTATCAGCACAGCGAGGACATCGTACTGCTTTGCGTGCAGCCTGCACGTGCCAGTGGATTCGCCCGCAGCCATGATTTTTGCCTCGACCCCATGGGCCGGATCACGCGCGATTATGGCGCGCCGGTCATCTATGGCGGCGTGGCGCTGATGGGGCGGAGCGTGTTTAACGACACCCCGGACGGCCCGTTCTCGCTCAATCTGCTGTTCGAGGCCGCGCTGGAGCGCGAACACCTCAAAGGCGTGGTGCTGGACGCGCCCTGGTTTCATGTCGGAGACCCTGCAGGGCTGGCAGCAGCGGAACAGGCGCTCAATCCATGAACCTGTTCACCATCGCCCCGCATACCCCTTTCCTGCCCTGCCTTGTAGACGCGGTGATGGACGGGCGGCTGCTGGGCGATTGGGACCGCAGCGGCCCGTTCTGGCTATCGGATGTCACCATCATCCTGCCCACGCGCCGGGCGCTGGACAGCTTGGCCGAGAGCTTTGCGCGCCACCCTCAGTTTGGCGGCCTGCTGCCGGATTTGCGCACTTTTGGCGGCGAGGTGGAAGACGAAGAGCCGTTCCTGCCGCCTTTTGACGCCGAGAAGGAGGCCTGGCCCGCCAGCCCGCTGCGGAGGCGGCTGATCCTGTCCGATCTTGTCGCCGCCTGGGCCAGAAGTGAGGCGGGGCGCGAAGCCTTTTCCACCCCGCCAACGGCGGCGGAAATCTTCTCGATGGCCGAATCGCTAGGCCGGCTGATCGATGACCTCCATATCGAGGAGCGGAGCGCTGCCGACATTCGGGCTCTGGGCGATGAGATGGCAGAGGAGCTGGGCAATTACTGGCAGCAAACGCTGCAATTTCTCGATATTGCGCTCGAAGCCTGGCCGGGCTGGCTCAGCACGCATGGTCTGGCCGACCCAGCGGCGTTGCGTGGCCGCAGGCTCATGCGCCAGGCGGATGCGGCCGCATTTCTTTTTGGCCACAAGCCAGTGATTGCCGCCGGATCGACCGGCTCGATCCCGGCCACTGCAAGGCTGCTCAAGACCATTGCCCAATTGCCCAGGGGTGCCGTCGTGCTGCCGGGACTCGACAGGGAGATGGGTCCAGAGATACTCGAAGGCTTTCTCGACCCCAACAGCAACCCGCATGGCCATCCGCAATACGGCCTGGCCCAGTTGCTGCGCGGCTTCGGGGCCGGCATCGACCAGGTGACCGAGTTGTGCGGCAGCGGACATCCACGCACCCGGTTGGTCAATCTGGCGCTGGCGCCGACCGCGCAAACCGCGCTTTGGCCGGAGCGGCGGTTGCCGGCGGCGGACTTGTCCAGAGCGCTGGAGGGCGTTTCGATCATCGCCGCCCGTAATGAGGATGAGGAGGCCCGCGCTATCGCCCTTGCGGCGCGCGACGCCCTGGCCCGGGAAGAAGGCACCACGGTCGGCATCGTGACACCAGACGGCAATCTGGCGCGGCGCATCGCAGCGGAGCTGAAGCGGTTCGACATCGAGGTCGATGACGCAGCCGGTACACCGCTATTTCACGCCCCGGCGGGGCGGCTGGCGCGGCAATTGCTTAATCTGGTGCAGACCAATTGCGCCGCGGTGGACCTTTTGGCGCTGTTGCGCAATCGGGCCACCAATCTGGGGCTTGAGCGCGGTGCCGTCGTGGCGCTGGCAGACGATATTGATCTGGGGCTGCTGCGCGGTCAGCGCCCGGCGCCGGGCATTGCCGGATTGCGGGCAATGCTGGCCGCGCATTTGGCCGGTCAACTCAAATATCCCGCGCGGACAGTGTCGCCTGAACGCGGCGCGGCGATCGCCCGGCTGCTGGACCGGCTAGAGGCAGCGCTGGCGCCACTGTTTGCCCTGATGGAGCGGACCGACCTGCCCGCCTCGTCGCTGGCCATTGCCCTGGGGGAGGCGATGGCCGCGATCAGCGCCGGCGCCCCCCTGCCCGGCCGTCGCGAAATGGAAGACTGGGTCCGCCAGATGCAGGAGCTCTCCGGCCAGGGGCACCGCTTTGCGCCGCGGGGCCTGGAAGATGTTCTGGCCGTGCTGATGACCGGCATCGATGTGCGCCATGTGGCACTGGAGGAGCGCCGCCGGGATATCGCCATCTGGGGACAACTCGAGGCGCGGCTGATGAGCCCGGATGTGCTGATCCTGGGGGCGCTCAACGAAGACAAATGGCCAGCAACCGCTGATCCGGGACCCTGGCTCAGCCGGGGCATGCGGCTGGGTGCAGGGCTGGAACCGCCCGAGCGGCAACAGGGCCTGGCCGCGCATGATTTTGCCCAGGCGCTGGGCAACAGCCAGGTTATTCTGGCCTATGCCGAACGCGTGGGCGCCAGCCCGGCCCTGCCCTCGCGGCTGGTGCAAAGGCTCGATGCCTTTATCGGCGAAGATGCCGCCAACCAATTGCGCGGACGGGGCGAGGCCTGGGTCCGTCAGGCGCGGCGACTGGACATGGTGGCGCGCGTGGTGCCCGCCATGCGGCCGATGCCCAATCCGCCTGTTGCGCTGCGGCCGCGCAAGCTTTCGGTCACCGAGATCGAAACGCTGATGCGCTCGCCCTATGACCTGTATGCCAAGCATGTGTTGAAGCTGAAACCGCTCGACGCGCTGGGCGAGGACCCCGACGCACGCGAGCGCGGCACGATCATCCACGCCATTTTCGCCCGCTTCGTCTTCGAGAACTGTGATCCGGCGGCGCCGGAGGCGCTGGACCGGCTGATGGAAATCGCAGCGGAGGAGTTTGGTGGGCTCGAGGCCATTGGCGAGCGCCGCGACATCTGGCTGCGACGCTTTGCGACTGCAGCCGCGCAGTTTCTGGAGTATGAGCGCGATCGCGCCGCCTTCGTCGCCAAGCGCCATGCCGAAATCTCCGGGCGCTGGGAGCTGAAGCTCGTTGAACCCTTCGCCATTACCGGTCAAGCCGACCGCGTCGATCTGCTCAGGGATGGCACGCTGGAAATTCTCGATTTCAAGACCGGATCGCCGCCGAGCAATGCAGCGATGAAGGCGTTCGAGGCGCCGCAATTGCCGGTGGAAGCCATGATGGCGCTCAATGCGGGCCTTAAGGGCATTCCGCAGGCCGATACCAGCGCGCTGACCTATATCAAGATCGGGCTGGGGCCCGAGGCCTTCAAGCCGAGTGCTTTTGCGACACCCGACGGGATGAGCGTGATGGACGCCGCCGAAGAGGTGTTCCGGCGGGTACAGCTGCATATCGAGCATTTCCTGTTTCACCAGACGGCCCTGCCCGCCCGCCTTCTGCCGCTCAAGAGCCAGCGCTTTGCCGGGGCCTATGACCATCTGGCCCGGGTGTCCGAATGGACGGCCGTGGATGGCGAGGAGGAGCCATGAGCGATCGCGGCAAGCTCGTCGTTCCCAGTGATACCAGTCAGAGCCAGGCTCTGGCGGGCAATCCGGATTATTCGATCTGGGTGGAGGCCAATGCCGGCTCGGGCAAGACCTTTGTGCTCACCACCCGCGTCTTGCGGCTGTTGCTGGCCGGGGTGAAGCCGCAATCGATCCTCTGCCTCACCTATACCAAGGCAGCGGCGGCAGAGATGCGCAAGCGCGTGGGAGCAAGGCTTGCCGCATGGGCGGTGGCAAATCCCGCAGCCTTGCATCAGGAACTGGTGGAGCTGACCGGAAGAGACTCGGATGCGCGGCTGCTGGAGGATGCCCGGACGCTGTTTGCCAAGGCGCTGGAAACGCCGGGGGGCCTGCGCATCCTGACCATCCACGCGTTTTGCGAGGCGGTGCTGCACCGCTTTCCAATTGAAGCCGGGGTGCCGTTCGACTTTGCCGTGATCGAGGATGACCGCCAGGCCCAGATGTTGCTGGCGGCACGCGAGAGCGTGCTGGCCGAGGGGCTGCGGGGCGGCGAGAATGCCGCGGCGGTTGAGACGCTGTTCACCCTGATGAGCGACAGCGCCATTACTGAAGCCATCGGTGCGGCGCTGAGCGAGGGGGCGAAACTCAAACCGGTGCTGGCGGACATTGCCGGGGCAAAGACCCGGCTGCGAGCACTGGTGGGCGTGAGCGGCAGCGCCACGGAGATCGCCAAAGAGATCGTTTCGGGCACCGCGCTGACGCGGCCGGTCTGGCAGGACATCCTGTCGAGTTTCGACTCGGACCCGGCGGGGAAGCGCTTCATCGATCTGATTGCACGGCTTGACCCGGACCGCCTGAGCGCGCAGCAGCTTTGCGCCCTGTTCGTCACAGAGGACAAGGACAAGACCAAGCAGCCCCGGGCGCGGCTGCTCAATGCCGCCCAGGCCAAGGCCAAGCCGGTCCTGCAGGGATTGCTGGAGGACGAACGCGAACGGGTGTTTTCGCTGGAACGCCAGTTGGCCGGGGCGCTGCTGGTGGAACGGAGCGAAGCGGTGCTTGATGTGGTGGCCGCCATTGCCAGGCGCTATGAGACCGAAAAACGCCGGCACGCCCTGCTCGACTTCGATGACCTGGTCGAAAAGCTTGGAGATCTGTTTTCCAACCAGGCGCTGGGACCGTGGGTGCAATACAAGCTCGATGCCGGGATCGACCATATTCTGGTTGATGAAAGCCAGGACACCAATGAGCAGCAATGGCGCGTGGTCAATGCGCTGGCCGATGAGTTCTTTGCTGGCGCGGGGGCGGTGACCCAGCCGCGTTCGGTGTTTGCCGTGGGCGACCAGAAGCAATCGATCTATTCGTTCCAGGGCGCGCAGCCGGTGCTGTTCGGCCACACGGGACGCAACATTGCCCGCCGGGCGAGCGAGGCGGACAAGCTGTTCCGCAATGTGCGGCTGCATACCAGCTTCCGCACCCTCAAAGGCATTCTCGCCGCCGTGGACCGGGTTTGCGACCGGGCTGATATCCAGGCAGCTTTGCTGGCCGATGAAAAAATCATCCACCAGCCGGCGCGCAGCCAGGAAGGTGGCAGCGTTACCCTCTGGCCGCCCGTGCAGGAGGAAAAGACCGAGCGCGACACCAGCCAATGGCCACGCGTTGCGGTAGAAGCCGAGCAGAGTGCCAACCGGCAGGTGGCCCTGCGCATTGCCCGCGAGATCCGGTCGTGGATCGATGAAGGGCGCATTCTGGGTGAGCGCAACCGGCCCGTCGGTGCCGATGACGTGCTGATCCTGGTGCAGAAGCGTGGTCCGCTGTTTCAGGAAATCATCCGCGCCCTGCGCAGCGAGCGCTTGCCCACACCAGGCGCCGACCGGCTGGCGGTAACCGGCCATATTGCGGTGCTGGACCTGCTGGCCCTGATCGATGTGCTGCTCAACCCGGCTGACGATTTGCAGTTGGCGGCGCTGTTGCGCTCGCCGCTGTTCGATCTGACCGAGGACGATCTTTACGCAATTGCCCAGCCACGCGACCCGGGGCAGACGCTGTGGTCGGCGCTGTTTGCGGCGACAGGAGACAGTGCAGCGGCGGCGGCTGAACGCCTGGGCCGCTGGCGGGCCGCGCTCGATATGGAGCGGCCCTTCGAATTTCTCGCCGGCGTGCTCTATGCCGAGGACGGCCTCAAACGCTTCCACGCCAGACTGGGCACGGAAGTGGATGATGTGCTGACCGAACTGCTGGAGCTGGCGCTGACCCATGAGCAGGGGCCGCAGCCTTCCCTGCAGGGCTTTGCCGCCGAAATGCGGCGGCGGGCCGTGACCATCAAGCGCGAACTGGCCGAAAGCGGCGGCGGCGTACGGGTAATGACGGTGCATGGCGCCAAGGGGCTCGAGGCACCCATCGTCATTCTGGCCGATGCCACCGGCAAGCCCAATGCCAGCCAGACCAGCAAGCCGGTCTATGCCATCGACAAGGCGCCGGGGCCGCTCCTGCTGCATGCGGCCTCCAAAAACCAGCATGTTCCGGCGACTGCGCAATTGCGCCAGGAGATCGACGCTGTGCGCGAGCGGGAATATTGGCGCCTGCTCTATGTGGGCATGACCCGGGCCGAGGACGAACTCTATGTCACCGGCCCATTGGGTGTGAAAGGCAGGCTGGCCGGCTCATGGTATGACGCCATAGAAATGGGGCTGGGCGAGGCCTTGCAGCCCGTGGTCGACGCGGCTGGCGACACAGTCGCGCAGATTTTCCCGGCGACCATGGCAGCCCGGTTCGACCGGCAGCTGGCCAAAAATCCGGTGCCTCCGGTGGAGCTGGTGCTGGATCCCGTTCCGCCGCCGCCGAAGATCCCGGTGATTGCGCCAAGCTATGCCGCCATAGGAACTGGCCATGCCGATGCCCTGGCGACCAAGGCGGACATGTTGCGTGATGCGGAAACGGCCAGAAAATCGGGCCTAGCGCTGCACGCGCTGCTGCAGCATCTGGGCCGGGTTCCGGAAGGGGAGCGGGCCCGCGTGGCGCCGCGCGCGCTTGAAACGCTGCTGCCCGATATGGCGCAGAACCACCAGGTCATCGCCAAAAAGGCGCAGACCATCCTCAACGAACCGGCCTTTGCGCGCCTGTTTGGGCCTGATAGCCGGGCCGAGCTGCCGTTTCGCGTGGCCGCGACACGCAGGGGGGAGCCGATCTGGCTCAGTGGCCGGATCGATCGCGTGGTGGTTGACGAGGAGGGGGTGCTGGTGGTGGACTACAAGTCCGACGCGTCGGTTCCCAAAGGAGCGGACGGCGTGCCGGGGAACTATCTCACCCAGCTAGGATTGTATGCGTTGGTTGCAGGTCAGCTTTTCCCCGGACGGCCGGTGCGGGCGGCAATCTTGTGGACAGAATTGGAATCATTGATGAAATTGCCAGACGAGCTGCTTGATGCGGCTCGCTCGGACTTCACCCTGCGGTGATCGGGCTTGTCGCAAGGCTGGACTCTCACCAGCTTTGGGAGCAAACAGACCGCCGCTTCCGGACGAGGATCTGAAAGGTTCATCCGGATTTGAGATACGAAAGCGCATCGCAACGTTCCGGTCTGGGACCTGCGTATCAGCCGCCAAAGTAGAAAAAGGCATGAAAACCATGACCAAAGCCGTTTCCGAAGCCACCTTTGGCCAGGAAGTCCTGAGCTCCAGCGAACCCGTCCTCGTCGACTTCTGGGCCGAATGGTGCGGCCCGTGCCGGGCCATTGCCCCGGTGCTGGACGAGCTGTCCTCCGAGCTCGAGGGCAAGGTGAAGATCGTCAAGCTCAATGTCGACGAGAACCCGGGCATTGCCGCCCAGTATGGTGTGCGCTCGATCCCGACCATGATCCTGTTCAAGGCCGGGGAAGCCGCCGACATGAAGGTCGGCGCCGGCACGCCCAAGGCGGGCCTGACCAAGTGGCTCGAGGGCCACGCCGCCTAGAGCCTCTGCCTGACCAATGGTTTCGAGAGACACCGCGGGAGCGATCCGGCGGTGTTTTTCTTTTGCCGACCGCCGTCGCGCGACGGGCTGCGCATCAAATCCCGCGCGCCACTCGGCTCCAAACCTGTTCAGAAGCGATCACTGCTGCTAAGCCAGTCAAAACAAAAAAGAGAATACCTCGAGGAGCACCCCATTGGCCGCCATCGATCTGTCTGCCGCGCCGTTCCATTTGGATGAGGCGGCTGCGGCCTGGGTGCACAGCACACGCGACAGCCTGTCGCCGCGCGACAAGCTGGCTCAACTGTTTGTGCTTTTGTCGCGAGAGGCGCCCGAAGAAGCGCTCGAGGCCATCCGAGCCTTCAAGCCGGGCGGCATCACACGCATCTTCACGCCCGATCTGGCCGATGAGATCGCGCTGATGCGGCAGATCGACAGCGCAGGACCCGTGCCGATGACGGTCAGCGCCGATCTCGAGGGCAGCCGCATGAGCCTGCCTTTCGGCACCGAAGTGCCAAACCCGCTGGGGCTGGCAGCCGTTGACGAGGTGGAGACCACCACCGCCATTTCGACCCTGATGGCCGAGGAGGCCAGGGCCGTGGGGCTCAATTGGAGCTTCACCCCGGTTATCGACATCAACAAGGCGTTCCAGAGCGCGATCGTGGGAACGCGTTCCTATGGCAGCGACGTGGACCGGATCGAGCGGCATGCCCTGGCCCAGATCGCGGCTTTTCAAAAGAACGGCGTTGCCGCCACGGTTAAGCATTGGCCTGGTGAGGGCTATGACGACCGCGACCAGCACCTGGTGACCACGGTCAACCCGCTGACGCTGGAGGAATGGGAAAAAACCTTCGGGCGGCTCTATCGCGCAGCCATAGAAGCCGGGGTGTTGAGCGTCATGTCCGCCCATATCGCCTTTCCGGCTTTTGTGCGCGAGTTGGACCCCGAGGCGGGGGCCGAGGCCTATCGGCCGGCCACGCAGAGCGCGGTGCTGAACCAGACGCTGTTGCGCGAAAGGCTGGGCTTTAACGGGCTGATCGTATCGGATGCGACGCCCATGGCCGGGTTTGGCGATTGGGGGCCGCGCGAACAGACCATTCCGCAATGCGTGATTGCGGGCTGCGACGTAATCCTGTTCTCCGACGACCCCAATGCGGATCTGATGTATCTGGTCAAGGCGGTGGCCGACGGGCGGCTGAGCCAGGAGCGGGTGGACGAGGCGGTGACACGCGTATTGGCGCTCAAGGCGGCGCTGGGCCTGCACAAGGCGGAGCGGGCTGAACCTTCGCTCAGCACCGCGGAAATGATCCTGGCGCGCTCCACCAGCAAGGACATCGCCCACAGCGCTACGGCAAAGGTGCCGACGCTGGTCAAGGATGTCGCCAATCTGCTGCCACTGACGCCGGCCAAGCATAAGCGTGTACTGATTTTCTCGACCGGGGCGGTGCAGCCCTTCGCGCCATTGCCCCTGCCGCTCTCCCTGCCCGATCTGCTGCGGCAGGAAGGCTTCGAGGTCACCGAATATGCAGGAGACATGGCGGTCAACGCCAAGGATTACGACCTGGTGCTGTATCTGCTGGCCGAGGAAACCCTACTGACGCGGCAGCGCATTTTCCTCAACTGGCGAGCGTTGACCGGCAATGTGTTTGGCGCCATGAAACGCTATTGGCATGATGTGCCGACGCTCATGGTCTCGCTGGGCTTTCCCTACTATCTGCATGACGCGCCGCGTGTGCCCACCTATGTGAACGCCTATGGCTCGAACGAGGACATGCAGGCGGCCGTGGTCGATTGCCTGCTGGGCCGCAAACCATTTTCGGGCAAGAGCCCGGTCGATCCGTTCTGCGGCAGCGACCAGGGGAAGTACTAGGCCTCGTCACGTAGCGAACCGTTTCCGGCCCTGTCGACTTTTCATTGCTTGCCGCGCCGCGCTACAAGGCGTTGCGCGCTTTGGGGACGATCATGGCCACCTATACCGATATTGCCCGCCGGGTTTACAACCACACCTTCAAGCTCGACCCGATCGTGCGGAGCCTGCTGGACACCGATTTCTACAAGCTTTTGATGCTGCAGATGGTCTGGGGGCTCTATCCCAAGGTCGAGGCCACCTTCAGCCTGATCAACCGCACCAGTTCGGTGCGCCTGGCCGATGAAATCGACATCGACGAATTGCGCGCGCAATTGGACCATTGCCGGACGCTGCGCTTCTCAAAAAAGGAGATGATCTGGCTGGCCGGTAACACGTTTTATGGTTCGCGGCAGATCTTCCAGCCCGGTTTCCTGCGCTTTCTCGAAAATTTCCAGCTCCCCGAATACCGGCTGGAAAAGCGCGATGGTCAGTTTGAGCTGGAATTTCCAGGCCTGTGGGTCGAAACCACGATGTGGGAAATTCCGGCCCTGGCCATTATCAATGAGCTGCGCAGCCGCGCAGCCATGAAACGCTACGGGCCGTTTACGCTGGACGTGCTTTATGCCCGGGCCAAGGCCAAGATGTGGGAAAAGGTGGAGCGGCTGGCCAAGCTACCGGACCTCAAGATTTCCGATTTCGGCACGCGGCGGCGCCATTCGTTCCTCTGGCAGCGTTGGTGCGTGGAAGCGCTCAAGGAAGGCATTGGCGCCAATATGACTGGCACCTCGAATGTCAAACTGGCCATGGACAACGACCTTGAGGCGCTGGGTACCAATGCGCATGAATTGCCCATGGTGCTGGCGGCGCTGGCCCGGTCTGACCAAGAGCTGCGCGAGGCGCCCTATCGGGTACTGCAGGACTGGAAGAGCTATTATGGCGGCAATCTGCTGATCGTGCTGCCCGATGCCTTTGGAACGGACGCCTTCCTGCGCGATGCGCCAGATTGGGTGGCCGACTGGACCGGCTTCCGCCCCGACAGTGCCCCGGCCATTTCCGGGGGCGAAAAGATCATCGACTTCTGGCGCTCGCGCGGCCGCGACCCCAAGGAAAAGCTGCTGATCTTTTCCGATGGACTCGATGTGGACATGATCGAGGAGGCCTATCTCCACTTTGATGGCAAGGTACGCATGGGTTTTGGCTGGGGCACCAACCTGACCAATGATTTCGAAGGCTGCGCGCCCGAGCCCAATCCGGGACTGAAACCGATTTCCATTGTGGCCAAGGTGAGCGAAGCCAATGGACGGCCGGCGGTGAAGCTGTCGGACAATCCGGCAAAGGCCACTGGAGATCGGCACGAAATCGAACGCTATCTGCGGGTCTTCGGAGACGCGGGCATGGTGGAACAGGCGGTCCGCGTCTAGTCAGCGCCAACAGATTTGGCACCAATCACAAATTTCATCCGGCTTGTGGAGAACCCATTTGGGGGCAGGGGCGTTAAGTCTCGCTGAACCATCGCTGGCCAGTCTGGCCGGTGGGGGCTCTGCGGAGCCAAACATGAGTCTTGAATTGATCGATATCGCCCTGGCCGAGCGCCAGCCACATCCGACCCTGGCCCAGCGCATGACCGGCAAGGTCCGTGCTGTCCTGACCGAAACCATCGGCGCGGAGGAGATTCGCCACGAAATCATGGTGCCGGTGTGGATGGATGTTCACGCCGGCATGAGCGAGGAAGACATCGAACTGGGGCTGATGGTCAAGGCAGCCGACATTGTCGGTCGCGTTAAACAGCACATGGGCACTGTGCCGGGCTGAACCGGCGCCCCGAGCGGCCGGGTCAGACCCTCACTTCTGGCTCTGGCGCCGCACTTCCTCGATGAACTTGCGATGGATTTCCGTCATGCGCTGCGTGTCATGCCGTGCGACGGGGATCGGCTGGACCGGGCGGGGCGTATGCCAGGCCGGGGTTCGGGCAAATTCTCTAGCCCGTTCATTGAGCCGGTCATTCTTTTCCTTGCGTTCTTCCCTGAAGAACCAGACAAAAACTGCTGCGACCACGGCCCAGATCGCCAAAAGTTCCCACGCCATGTTTGCCTCCGTTTCACTACCAGGCTTGTGATAGCTAACAAGGCGTTAACGAGGAAAGCGGCTTTGCCCGTTAGGCTTAACCGGTAAACTTGTTTGCAATCAGCCCGATACCGGCAACTTGCCGCCGCGGTTGAGCGCCACGAGCATGGCGCGAACCTGGTTCTCGGCGGCCTTGCTGACAGCCTTGCGGTCATCGCCCTGGTTGAGCGGCATGGGCGCGCCGAAGGCCACCGTGACATCCTTGACCGGGCCGGAGAGGATTTCGGCGATATTCTGCCTGACCGATTTGGATTTTATCCAGGCAATCAACGAGCGCTCGTTGCGGCTGACGGGCAGGCCCTGCAATTTGATATAGGCAATGGTCAGCGGCTGTATCAGCACGTCTGTGGCCCCAGCCTCGACCATGGCGTGCTGGGCCGCGCCGATCAGGGCCGAGCGAAACGGCAGCACATGGGTGCCGATATCGGACTGCCCCTCGGCAAAAAGCAGCACCGCATTGCCGCCGGCCATGTGCTGGCCCATGGCCTGGGCCGTGCGCCCGGCATGAGAGCGGCGGGTCCGATCGACATAAATTGTGCGCTGCAGGTTGGCCATCATGCCCACAAAGGGCCATTTTCTGACCTCGCGCTTGGCCACAAAAGTGACGTCCGCCACCGAGCCGATGGCAACAATGTCGGTCCAGGAAATGTGGTTGGAAACCAGAAGGGTTGGCCGGCCATGCGCGGGCGCGCCGATGACATTGACCCGAAGGCCCAGGAACACGCAGCCGAGGCGATGAAACAGGCGCGGCAGCACATTCCAGAAGGGCAATTTGAACAGCAGGATCAGGGCCTGTAGCGGAATGACCACCAGCATGAACGGAACAAAGACAAACAGGAAGAACGCAATCCTGAAGATCATTTGGCAGGCTCATCCTTTTTCGTCTTGTCGTTGAGCGGCACAGCGTAGAGCTCCAGCCGGTGATCGACCAGCTTGTAGCCCAGGCGCTTGGCAATCACCTCCTGGATCGCTTCGATTTCCTCGTTGCGGAACTCGATGACCGTGCCGGTGCGGATGTCGATCAGGTGGTCGTGGTGCTCGTCCGGGATGAGCTCGAAACGCGCCCGCCCATCCTTGAAGTCATGCTTGGTGACAAGGCCCGCTTCTTCGAACAGGTTGACCGTGCGATAGACGGTGGAGAGCGAAATGCGCGGGTCGAGCGCGGAGGCGCGGCGATAGAGTTCTTCCACATCGGGGTGGTCGGAGGCATCCTCGATCACCCTGGCAATAGTGCGGCGCTGGTCGGTCATGCGCATGCCGCGCGCAACGCAGGCCTCCTCCAGGGTGGGGTCGGAAGGGTTTCTGTTCACGCCGTCGCTCCCTGCCCCATGCGCCTCGCCTGGATGCGTTTGCATACCGCAGGGCCATGGCCACTTCTTGCGCAAACGCTCCGGGGACCGGGTTACCCAAGATCGCGCGCCATGACAAGCGCGGTGGCGGCGCTGCCATCGGGCCGGGCGTAATAGCCCTTTCGCGACGATATGGTCGCAAAGCCCAGCTTCTCATAGAGCTTGATGGCAGCGGAATTCTGTTCATCAACCTCTAGGAACATGCGCCGGGCCGGGGAGAGCATGAGGTCGGCAAAGACAGCGTCCATCAGCGCCCGGCCCAGCCCCTTGCCCCGCCTTCGTGGCTCCACAGCTATGGTGAGCAGTTCGGCCTCGTCAGCCGCAATGCGGATCAGGGCGAAGCCGGCAATGCGGCGGTGCGCATCGCACGCGACATAGGCGGGGGTGGTGCGGTCGGCCAGAAAACTCTCGAAATCGGCGGTTGGCCAGCCGCGATAAAAGCTCTGGCCGTGGATGCGGGCAAGATCCTTGGCGTCACGGGTTTCGGCCGGCTCGACATGCAACCCACCCGGGGCCATCCAGAATTTGAGCATCAGGCCCGCCTTGGAATACGCGCCGCATCCTGCGGCTTGGCGTCCGCATCGCGCACATAGCTGGCGCGCGGCGGGAAAGCGCTCGGATCGGCAGCAGAAGCGAACCGCGCCATGGCGGCAATATCGACAAAGGGCGATTCGATGAGAACCGCGTCATGGGGGACCGCGGCCCTAGCCTGTTCCGTGGGCAGGAGGCGCGGGCCATCCCGACTCACGCCGGCTGTGTCGAACAGCTCGAAATAGGCTTCGCCCCGACGCGCATCGAGCAGCACGGCCACCGGACCCGTCGTTGCCGAAAGCGAAAGGGCCAGCAGGCTGGGGATGCCCAGAACCGGAATGTTGCGCGCCACCCCCAGGCCCCGCGCGGCCGATAGACCGATCCGCAGACCGGTAAAGGACCCGGGGCCCGTGGTGACGGCGATACGCTCGATATCGCCATGGCCAAGACCATTGCGGCGCAGCAAGGCGTCGAGCCGGCCAAAAAGGATCTCGGCGTGACCCTTGGCGATATCGACCAATTCCACATCGGTAACGCCATCGGCTCGCAGCAACCCCAGTTGCAGGCGCGGTGCGGCGGTGTCGATGGCTAGGGTCGTGGGACAGGTCATGACGGCTCCCGCTTCGGCTATTGAAGCGCTCGGTCCGGAGTAGCGCCAGAGCGGGCCCAAGTCCACCGGCTTGACGCTTTGAACGGCGGCGACCAACTTGCCCCCATGCCCAGTGATTCGCCCAAGTTCTGCCAATGACCTGGCTGGCCGAGACCACCATGCTCAGCCAAGGCTGGCGCCGCTTTGTGCTGCTGCTGCTTGCCGGCGCGATCGCCGGACTTTCGGTGCCGCCCTTTTTCATCTTGCCGGCCCTGTTCGTGGCCATGCCGATCTGGGTCTGGGCCCTGGACGGAGCGGAACGCCTCAAGGGCTGGCGCCGGCTGTTCGGCCCGGCCTTTTCCATCGGCTTTGCCTTCGGACTGGGATATTTCCTCGTGGCGTTCCACTGGCTGGGTGCGGCCTTTTTCGTCGATGGTGGTTGGGTACTGGGCGCCATGCCCTTTGCCATTGCCGCACTGTCGGCACTGATTGCCCTGTTCTGGGGACTGGCCAGCGCGCTGGCGCATTTGAGCTGGAGCCATGGCTGGGTTCGCATCTTTACGCTCTCGGCATGGTTGTGCGCGGCCGAGTTTGCGCGCGGGCACCTGTTCACGGGATTTCCGTTCGACCTGCTAGGCTACAGTCTCACCGGCACGGACGAGATGATGCAACTGGCCTCGGTGATCGGGGTCTATGGCCTCACTTTTCTCGCGCCGCTACTAGCCATGACGCCGGCTCTGGTCTGGCCGGCCGACAATCGTGGCTGGTCGCAACGCCTGGCGCCGGTGTTCCTGGCCCTGCTGGTGATTGCGGCACAGCTCGGCTATGGCTGGAACCGGCTGAGCGGGACCGTTTCGACAGAGCGGCAGGACATCGCGATGCGGCTGGTGCAGCCGCTGGTCTATGAGCATGCCGATTTCGGCAATGTGGACCCGGTGGCGCTGATCGACCGGCTGCTGATGCTCTCGGACATGCGGATGAATCCCAATGACCAGGGGCTCGATGACATCACCCATCTGGTCTGGCCCGAATCGAGCCTGCCATTCTTCCTCGAAACCTATCCCGAGGCGCTGGCCCGCATCGCCCGCCTGCTCCCAGAGCAGGCCACCCTCCTGGCTGGCGTGCCGAGGCGGCCCTTCGAGCCGGGCCCGGAACAGGGCCTGGCACCGCCGCACAATTCGGTCGTGGCCATCGACACGGATGGTGAGGTGGTGGCCAGCTATGACAAGTCCCATCTGGTGCCGTTTGGGGAATATCTCCCCTTTGCCGGCCTATTCGCGCAGCTGGGTATCACTCAGTTCGTGCCCGGCGCCGATGGCTGGTCGCCCGGTGACACCAAACGCCGATTGATGAACCTGCCCGGCGCGCCGGCGCCCCTGGTACTTGTGTGCTATGAAATCATCTTCTCGGGCGATCTGGGTGACACGGCAGGGGCACAGTTCCTGCTCAACCTGACCAATGACGCCTGGTTCGACAATTCGATTGGCCCGGCCCAGCATGCACACCATGCGCGGCTCCGCGCGGTGGAAGAAGGCATGAGCCTAGTGCGGGCGGCCAATACGGGCGTGACCTTTGCCACCGACCCCTTGGGCCGGATAACCGCCGAACTGGCAACGGGGGAAATGGCAGTGCTCGATGTGAGACCGCATGAACGGCTGGCCAGAACCGCATTCCAGTCGGTGCGGCACTGGCCTGTGCTGATCGCGGTGCTGGCCGGTATCATTGCGGGCTTTGTTGCCTCACGGCGCGGACGCAAGCGGGTAGCAGAATAGCAAAACCCCGACTGCATTGCTGCAATCGGGGTTCTGAGAAATTGGTGCCCAGAAAAGGACTCGAACCTTCACGCCTTGCGGCACACGGACCTGAACCGTGCGCGTCTACCAATTCCGCCATCTGGGCGACGGCGGTGTGTCTATGGTGATGGCGGGGTCTTGTCAATGCGCTTTAATAGAGAATGTCGGAACTATGCACCGGCACCTTGGACTTAACCGGGCCCATGCTGGCCCTTCCCCGCGCTAAAGGGGCCTGGGGGCGCACTGCAAAGGCTCGACAGGAGCAAGCGGGCTGGGCTAGAAGCGGAACCATTATCGGTCTTGCCTGATCTCGGAGCCCCACCATGGATCGCAATATTCCCAAGCTCGTCACCATTTTCGGCGGGTCGGGATTTGTCGGCAATCATCTGGTGCAATTGCTGGCCCGGAAGGGCTATCGCATCCGCGTGGCGGTGCGCCGCCCCGACCTGGCTGGAGACGTGCGCATGTTCGGCAGCGTGGGGCAGGTCGTGCCCGTGCAGGCCAATCTGCGTAATGAGGCCTCCGTGCAGCGTGCCCTTGCAGGCGCTGATATCGTCATCAACCTGGTCGGTATCGGTCACCAGGCCGGCAAGCAGACTTTTGAAGCGGTGCATGTGGGCGGGGCCGAAACGGTGGCACGCGCCGCCAAGGCGGCCGGGGTCACAACGCTGGTGCATATGTCGGCACTGGGCGTAGACAAGGCTGCCCGGGTCAGCGTCTATGCCGCCTCCAAGCTCAAGGGCGAGGAGGCCGTGCTTGCGGCCTTTCCGCAGGCGGTCATCATCCGCCCCTCGCTGATGTTCGGTCAGGCCGATGGCTTTTTCAACCTGATGGGGGCGATGGCGCGTATCCTGCCGGTTATGCCGCTGATTTCTGGCAAAACGCTGTTCCAGCCCGTTTATGTGGGTGATGTTGCCGAGGCCATGGCCAAGGCCGCCGAAGGCGCGGTCAAGACCGGGCGCATCTATGAGCTGGGCGGACCGGATGTGGAGAGCCACAGGAAGCTCATGGAGCGTATTCTGCGCGAAGCGGGGCGCAACCCCATGCTCGTTTCGGTGCCGTCCGGGCTGATGAAGTTCATGGCTGCACTGCTTGGCATCCTGCCATTCAAGCCGCTGATTACCCCTGATCAGGTGGAGTTGCTCGGCGTGGACAATGTGGTTTCGGAAGAGGCCAGGAAGGAAAAGCGCACCCTGGCCGCCTTCGACATTGCGCCCACCGGCATGGACGAGATCCTGCCCACCTATATGTGGCGCTTCCGCCGCCATGGCGAGTTTGACCGCGACGGCGGCTCGCCGGTGATCCCGACCTGATCGCAGGCGAATAGCGCTGAAACAGAGTTATCACCCCGGGCTCGCCTGCCCGGGGTTTTTTGTTTTTTGGCCTGGCAGCAGCCAGTTGCGCAACGGGCCGGTCGCCAATTGGAAAAACTTCCAAGATATATCTTGAACGCACGCCTATTGGCGCCAATCTCTAGGCTGAAGGGCTTTATGATATATCTGGAGATAGGTTATGAGCTATTGGAAGAACGGTGAGCCGAACTGGCGCCATATCGAGCGCATGGCGCGGCGCGGCTGGGGCCGGATGGCCCGCATGGCCGATGAAGAGCTCGGGCAGGTTGGCGGCAATTTTCGTGTCGGCCGCATGCTGGCGTCGGGTGATGTTCGGCTGGTCGCGCTCTATTTCATCGAGCAGCAGCCGCGGCATGGCTATGATCTGATCAAGGCAGTGGAAGAGCGTTCCAATGGCGTTTATTCGCCGAGCCCGGGCATTGTGTATCCAGCCCTGACTTACCTGGAGGAAGCCGGTTTTGTGACCTCGGCCACCGATGGCAACAAGAAGCTCTATACCATCACTGAAGAGGGCAGGCGCCATCTCGAGGACAATCGCGAGGCGGTGGCCGGGACACTGGATTTCCTGGCGCGCACGGGTGAGCAGATGAGCCGGTTCCGCGAGTTTGTCAAAGCCGACTGGCCCTTTGGCGGCAATCCGGAGGACGGCAATGTGCCGCCGCAATGGGCTGAACGCGATGACGGCGGGCCGGATCGGCCGATGCAGGACGCCATTCCCGAGCTTGAGGCCGCCCGCAAGGCGCTCAAAGGGGCAATCAAGCGCGTGCGGCGCGGCGACAAGGACCAGCAGCGCAAGGCCGCAGCTGTGTTGCAGCAAGCGGCCACAGCCCTTTATGCGCTCGGCGATGACGAGGTGGATATCTAGGCCACTGACCTGCCTTCTCCCTTGCGGGAGAAGGTGGCGCCACGCGGATCAAGCGCCCGGCTTGGTCTGCAAAAAGTCCAACACCATCTGTACGGCATGGGCCTCGCGTTCCTGCACCATGTTGACGCTGGTCAGGTCCCGCTCGAAGATCACCGAAAGGGTGGCCGTGTTGGAAACGTAGAAAAAGCCCAGCGCCGCCACCGAAATATAGAGCTGCACCGGATCGACATCGCGGCGGAAGACGCCGGAAGCCGCACCGCGTTCGATGATGGCGGCGATCTGCCCGACCAATGGTGAATGCAGCGCCTTGATGTCGGGCAGGGTTCTCAGGAACCGGGCGTTTTCAATGTTTTCGGTGCCGAGCAGGCGCGGGAACCAGGGATTGGCCAGGAAGTGCCGGAAGGTGAAGCGCACCAGCCGGTCCATGGCCTGCACCGGATCATACTGGTCCAGACTGAGCGCCCGCTCTCCCTTGCGGATTTCCTGATAGGCATCGAGCAGCACCGCCCGGTACAGCTCCTCCTTGTTGCCGAAATAGTGGTAAAGCAGGCGCTTATTGGCCCCTGCCCGCTCGGCAATCGCGTCTACCCGCGCCCCTTCAAATCCCCGATCGGCAAATTCCACCCGCGCCGCCGCGAGAATGGAGGCCTTGGTCTTGGCCGAGTTGCGGGACCGCTTTGGCGCCTCAGCCTTGCGCCGAGACGTCTCCACGACTGCGGGTGAAGATGGATCGGACACGAGTGGACACCGCCGGAATGGACATGAGAATGGTCAGGATGATGATGATGCAGATAACAGCGCTGATAGGCCGGGTAAAGAACGGGCTGGGATCGCCATTGGTCAGCAGCAGGCCGCGCCGCAAGTTGAGATCGAGCAGATCGCCCAGGATGATGCCCAGCACCAGCGGCGCCATCGGATATTTCATCTCACGCAGAATAAAGCCGATAATGCCGAAACCCACCATGACATAGACGTCGAACATGCGCTGAGTGATGGCGAAGCTGCCCACGACACACAGTACATAGACCACCGCCATCAGCCGCTCGCGCGGTACCTGCAGCACGGTGAGCAAAGGTTTGGTCAGCGTCAGCCCGAAGACCAGCATGGCGATGGTGGAGAACAACAGGATTGCCACGATCTGGTAGAGAAATTCGGGGTTTTCGACCATCAGGAGCGGGCCGGGACGGATACCGTGGATGAACATGGCCGCGATCAGCACGGCTGCCGCCGCCGAGCCGGGCAGGGCCAGGGTGAGCGTCGGGATCATGGCGCCGGGAATAACCGCGGAATTGCCGGTTTCGGCAGCAATTAGCCCTTCCTGGCTGCCCTTGCCGAACATGTGCTTTTCCTTGCTGACGCGCTTGGCAGCGGCATAGGAGGCCCAGGCGCCGACATCTTCGCCCACGCCCGGCACGATGCCGACAAAGGTGCCGATCAGGCCCGAGCGGATCGTGGTCCACTTATACTGGAAAACCTCGGAAAGGCGCGGAATCACCCGGTCGCCCGAGGAAATGATGCGGGCCTGGGCGGTGCGCTTCATGACGCCCAGAATTTCGGCGAAGCCAAAGGCCCCGACCATCGCCGGGATCAGATCGACCCCGCCGCCCAGCGCCGATATCCCGAAGGTGAAGCGCTGATGGGCATGCAGGGTTTCCATGCCGACCATAGCGACCAGCAGGCCCAATATGCCGGCAATATAGCCCTTGAGCGGATCGTCGATGGCGGTCAACTGACCGGAAATGATGACGCCGAACAGGGCCAGCCAGAAAAATTCATAGGTGCCGAACTTGAGCGCGGCCTCCGCCAGCAGCGGGGCGATCAGCGCCAGGGCTATGATGCCGACAATGGTGCCGATGGCTGAGGACGTGGTCGCCAGGCCCATAGCCGTACCGGCCTTGCCCGAAAGCGCCAGTGGATGCCCATCAAGCGTCGTCGCCGCGCTGGCTGGCGTGCCGGGAATGGAGAGCAGGATGGCCGTGCGGCTGCCGCCATAAATGGCGCCGCAGTAAAGGCACATGAGGCACAAAATGGCCTGGTCGGGCGCCATCTTGTAGGTGAGGGTCACCAGAAGGGCTACGCCCATGGTGGCGGTGAGCCCCGGCAGGGCGCCGATGACAATGCCGAGCAAGGTGGCCCAGGCGATGTTGAACAGCGACATCGGGGTGAGGAAATGGGCGAGTCCGCCGCCCAGCATGATAAGGCCATCAAACATGATCGCTCCCCCCTATGGCAGCCGTACGAGAAAGGCGCGCTCGAAGACCAGTGTCACGACCGTAGCGGTCACAATGGCCAGGCCCAGGGCCCAGGGCAGAGACTTGAGCCAGGGCTTGCGCGGTTCGGACAGCCAGCATTCAAAGACCATGATAAAGGTGAAGACGAACAGCCCCGTCGCCGCCCAGAACGGCAGGGTGCCCACCAGCCCAAGCGTATAGATCAGCGCCAGCAGCATGACGGTGGCGGCGCGCGCCGCTGCGACTGAAAACACGGCGCCTGACAATTGCTGCCAGCCGCCCTCGGCTGGCGTTCGCAGCGAGCGGAAGGCGAGGACACCACCGCATATAGTCAGCGCGAGGGCCAGCATGCCCGGCACCAGCCCCGGAACCGTCATGGGATGGATGCGGCGTATTTCGAGCCGATCCATAGTCCAGGCGCCATAAAAGATCGCCAGCCCCAGCACGATGAAGAACAGACCGGCCAAAAGGTCGGCCTTGATCATGCCGGGCAGTGGCGCGTCGTCGGATGGCGTGGGGGTATTGGTGGTGGTCATATTCGTCTGAACCTTGCGGCCAGAGGATCGCGCCAATAGCGCAATCTCAAGGGAGCCGTCACTGCCGGGCTTGTCTTGACATCCAGTGCCTAGACATTGGTGTTGACCACCGGGACTGGCCCGGTGGTGCGTGTGCAGGAATATTGGATGGGCCGACCAGAGGCCGGCCCAAACGGACTACATGCCCACTTCGGTGCGGGTTTCGCAATCAATGCCGATGGTGGAGGGGTCGTTGACGGCCTCACCACGTTCCACAGAGGAACAGGCCTCGAGAATCACGACCGGCATGGCCAGGGCACGGGCTTCTTCACCGTAGGACGGAGCAAAGACCGCGCCAAAGTTTTCGGCATAAGTCTTGATCTCTTCGGAGTTCATCACCTGCTCGGCCCAGATCTTGTCCATGGTGGCGATCACCTCATCAGGCACGCCAGCCGGGATAAAGATGCCGAAATAGTCCGGTGCCAGCGGCATGTCCGGCAGCCAGTTGGTGACTGGCGGGATCGGGTCGACGCCATCGAGTTCAAGCGGCTTGTCCGACAGCACCGCCAGGGCCTTGAGGCGCCCGCCGCGGATGAGCTCGGTCTGCTCCACCGCAAGCTGGGTGGTGACCATGGCCTCGCCAGAAGCCGTGGCAATGGCTGCAGGCCCACCACCATCATAGGTGATCATGTTGTAGTCAAAGCCGTCAGCCGCGTCGGACAGGGCCGCAATCGCGGTGCCGCCCGACGACGTCACGCCCGCCGTGGCGACCGAAATTCCGCGTCCGGCGTCGGACTTAAAGGCTTCCAGCAACTGTCCGAAATCCTCGAACTGGCTATCGGCCGGAACCGAGACCACCGGCACGTTGGCGACCGAAAGATAGATATGCCAATCGTCGATATTGGTATCTTCGAGCAGTCCGGTCACCGAATAGGTGGCGTTGTTGGCGATCGCGTTGGCGGTCCAAGTATAGCCATCGCGCGGCGCGTTGAGCACTTCCTGGGTGCCGATGGCGCCTGATGCACCCGGCTGGTTGACCACGACGACTTCGACCCCAAGGGCCTCGGCCAGAATCGGCGCGGTAACGCGGGTGACCTGATCTGTCGAGCCGCCCGCGCCCCAGGGCACGATCAGGTTAATCGGCCGATCTGGCTGCCATTCCTGTGCAAAGGTCGTAGCTGTACCGAGCGTCATCAAGGCACAGCCCGACGCCAGGACGATCCGCAAAGACTGCTTCATCGTCTTCTCCTCCCAATATGATTGGAACCACTTTTTTTGGCTCTCGGTGCAGAGCTTGCGACCGATAACTGGGCGAGTCAAGCCAGATGTAACCAATTGGTGAGATTTGGCCCGAGCGGACCGGAGGCAGAAAATGCGTTGCATCAATGCGTTCGAGTGATAACAAAAGTGCATGCCGGTTGACCTGAACCGGATCGTTCGAGCAGGGCCGGCGCATGGAATTTGATCTGGGACGATTGGCGATCATAGCCCTGGCGCTGAGCGCAGGTGCCATCGTCAAAGGCGCCACGGGAATGGGCCTGCCGCTGGTGGCGCTGCCGGTGCTGACCACTTTTTTGGGATTGCAGCACGCGGTTGGGCTGATGTGCGTGCCACTGATCTTCACCAATGCCTGGCAAGTCTGGCGGTTTCGCACCTCTGCGCGGGATGACCGCATGGCCTTCCTGCCGCTGTTTCTGGTGGGTGGGGCTGTGGGCATCGTCCTGGGGACCTGGGCGCTCACCAGCCTGCCGGAGCGAGCGCTGGTGATGACATTGGGCATCATTCTGCTGGGCTACGTCGCGCTCAAGCTGGCGGCACCCCATTTCGTGGTCGGTCCGCTGCTGGCGCGGCGGGCCGGACCGCTGTTCGGCATAGGGGGCGGCGTCCTGCAGGGCGCGACAGGAATTTCGGCGCCTATCACGGTCACCTTCATTCACGCCATGGCGATGGATCGGGAGGCTCATGTGTTTGCCGTATCGACCATGTTCCTGCTCTATTCAGTGGTGCATCTGCCGGCACTGGCCGTGGCCGGCGTGATGCAGGGGCAGTGGCTGATCGAGGGGGCCATGGCGCTTGTGCCCATTCTGATTTTCATGCCGCTTGGCCAGACCATTGCCAGCAGGCTCAGCCGCAAGGCCTTTGACCGCATGATCCTGATTTTCCTCGGCTTGATCGGGCTCAAAATGGTGCTGGGCCTTTAGGGGCCGCTCCATGGGCCAACGACATTCCACCACAAGCGCGCATTGTTGTGCTTGACGCGCCATAGCGGCCTCATATAGGTAAGTAACTAATCAGTTACACCGAATGCTGCGGCTTGGGAGGATATCAAATGGCAGAGCAACGGCTTGGCATTATCATGCATGGCGTCACCGGGCGCATGGGCTACAACCAGCATCTGGTGCGCTCCATCCTGGCGATCCGCGATCAGGGCGGCATCATGCTGAAAAATGGCGACCGGCTGGTGGTCGACCCGATCATCGTGGGCCGCAATGCCGACAAGATGCAGGCGCTCGCCAAGAAGCATAATATCGCCCGCTGGAGCGATGATCTTGACGCGGCACTGGCCAATCCCGACGACGCAATCTTTTTCGACGCCGGCACCACCCTGATGCGCGCCGGGCTGCTGGAAAAGGCATTGGCCGCCGGCAAGCATGTGTATTGCGAAAAGCCGACCTCGGACGATCTGGACGTGGCCGTCAACCTGGCCAAGACGGCCCGTGCCTCCGGCCTCAAGCATGGCGTGGTGCAGGACAAGCTGTTCCTGCCGGGCCTGATGAAGATCAAGATGCTCAAGGATAGCGGCTTTTTTGGCGATATCCTGTCGGTGCGCGGCGAGTTCGGCTACTGGGTTTTCGAGGGCGACTGGCAGAGGGCCCAGCGCCCGAGCTGGAATTACCGCAAGAACGATGGCGGCGGCATCATTCTCGATATGCTGTGCCACTGGCGCTATGTGCTCGACAATCTGTTCGGTGAAGTGCAGGCGGTTTCGTGCCTCGGCGCCACCCATATTCCGCAGCGCGTGGATGAGCAGG
Organism: Devosia polycyclovorans; assembly: GCF_042181575.1. Lineage (GTDB taxonomy): Bacteria > Pseudomonadota > Alphaproteobacteria > Rhizobiales > Devosiaceae > Devosia > Devosia polycyclovorans. The sequence continues at coordinate 430,578 of NZ_CP170082.1, forward strand.
GCAACACCTACAAGTGCGATACCGATGACGCCGCTTACGCCACGTTCGAGCTTGAGGGCGGGGTAGTTGCCCAGATCAATTCGAGCTGGACGACCCGGGTGCGCCGCGATGATCTGGTGACCTTCCATGTCGATGGCACGCATGGCTCGGCCGTCGCAGGCCTGCACAAGTGCTGGACCCAGCATCGCGTCAATACCCCCAAGCCGGTCTGGAATCCCGACCAGCCGCAAACCATGAACTTCTTCAACGACTGGGAAGAGGTTCCGGACAACTGGCCGGCAGACAATGGCTTCAAGGCACAGTGGGAAATGTTCCTGCGCCATGTGGCCGAGGATGCTCCCTGGGAATACGGGCTTGAGGCCGGCGCCAAGGGCGTGCAGCTGGCAGAATTGGGCCTCAAGAGCTGGGAAGAGCGCCGCTGGCTGGATGTGCCCAAGCTGGAGTTCTAATTCCAGTTCTCACCCCGCTCACTGATGTCACCCCGGCCTTCGCTGGGGTGACTTACGAGTACGTGAAGGCCTTGAGGGAAAAACCATGCCCACACTCAACCTGCCCAATCCCGACCGCACCATCAGCTCCTACACCCTGACCGGCGATCCGATCCCGTTCGTGAAATTCAAGGCAACGGATTTCCCGCGCATCGCCTATTCGGCGGCTCATGTCGTGGCGGATCCGCTGGCCGGCAATGATCCCTGGCTGACCCCGGCCATTGACTGGGAAACGACTCTCAAATTCCGCCACCGCATGTGGGATCTTGGTCTGGGCGTGGCCGAGGCGATGGACACCGCACAACGCGGCATGGGTCTGACCTGGACCGAAGCACAGGAGCTGATCCGGCGCTCGCAGGCCGAGGCGAAAACGCGCGATGACAGCCTGATCGCCTATGGCGCCGGCACCGACCATCTGGCGCCCGGCCCCGATGTCAGCATCGACGACATCATCAAGGCCTATGACGAGCAGGTTGGGTTTGTCGAAGCCCAGGGCGGCCGTGTCATTTTGATGGCGAGCCGCGCTTTGGCCGCCGCCGCGAAATCGCCGGATGACTATGCCCGGGTCTATGGCCATGTGCTGAGCCAGGTGAAGCAGCCGGTGATCATGCATTGGCTGGGCGAAATGTTCGACCCGGCGCTGGAAGGCTATTGGGGCGATGCCGACCACGACAAGGCCATGGATGTGTGTCTCGACGTCATCGCTGCCAATGCGGACAAGGTGGACGGGATCAAGATCTCGCTGCTCTCGGCGGAAAAAGAGATTGCCATGCGCCGCCGCCTGCCGGCTTCGGTCAAGATGTATACCGGCGACGACTTCAACTATGCCGAGCTGATTGCCGGGGACGATCAAGGCTATTCGCATGCCTTGCTGGGCATTTTCGATGCCATAGCACCGGCCGCTTCGGCCGGTCTGGCAGCTCTGGGACGGGGCGACACCAAGGAATTCTTCGATATTCTGGAGCCGACCGTACCGCTCAGCCGGCACATCTTTGCCGCCCCGACCCGCTTCTACAAGACCGGCGTGGTGTTCCTGGCCTATCTCAACGGCTTGCAGGACCACTTCACCATGGTTGGCGGGCAGCAATCGACCCGCTCGCTGCAGCATCTGGCCGAACTGTTCCGCCTGGCCGACAGGGCGCGTGTTCTGGCCGATCCGGAGCTCGCCACCGCCCGCATGAAGGCTGTTCTCGCCGTCCATGGAGTTTCCGCATGAGCGCCGATACCGTCATTTCGCTGAACCTGGCCACGACGCGCCCGCAATGGGGCTTTGCGGAGGCCGTGGATGGGTGCCTGCGCCATGGCATCACTGCTATTTCGCCCTGGCGCGACCAGATCGAAGCGATCGGGCTTGATGAGGCCGCGCGCATCGTCAAAGAAAACAAGATCCAGGTCACCGGCGTCTGCCGCGGCGGCATGTTCCCCGGCGTGGACGCCGCCGACCGGCAGAAGCGGATCGACGACAACTTGAAGGCCATTGATGAGGCGGCCGCGCTCAATGCCGACTGCCTGGTGCTGGTGGTGGGTGGCCTGCCCGGATCGTCAAAGGACCTGCCCGCCGCGCGCCAGCAGGTAACCGACGGTATCGCGGCCATGCTGCCGCATGCCAAGGCCTCGGGCGTCAAAATCGCCATCGAGCCGCTCCATCCCATGTATGCGGCCGACCGCGCATGCGTGAACACGGTCGATCAGGCGCTCGACATTTGCGAAATGCTCGGGGAAACCGTTGGCGTTGCGCTCGACGTCTATCACATCTGGTGGGACCCGAACCTTGCCAATGCCATTGCCCGGGCCGGGCGGATGAAGCGCATCTTCGCCCATCACATCTGCGACTGGCTGGTGCCCACCAAGGATATGCTGCTGGACCGCGGCATGATGGGTGACGGCGTCATCGACCTCAAGGCCATCCGCAAGATGATCGAGGATGCCGGCTTTCATGGTCCGCAAGAGGTCGAAATCTTCAGCCAGGACAATTGGTGGAAGCGCCCCGGTGACGAAGTGCTGCAAGTGATCAAGGAGCGCGTCGCATCGGTATGCTGAAACGCCTCTGACAAAAAAAGCCCCGGATCGACGTCCGGGGCTTTTTAATTTGCCGGTCCCTTATGACACGCGCTGATACTCGATGCTCGAACACAGCAGCTGACAGCCTGTCAGCTTGATGGTGTCAGGGCCGGTCAGTTCGACAATGGCCTTGGCATTGCCGCCATTGAGCGCAATCTGGCCTTCCCAGGTGCCGGGCGCGGTCTGCTCGGCCTTGACGACCTGCTGGTCGATATAGGCCAGGTTTTCCTCGGTGCGGCTGTCGCCCTGAATATCGTTGAGCGTCCCACAAAGTTGGGTGCCGTCACCACACAGCTCGAAGGTAAATGTCGTGCCCCAACGGTCCTTCCATACGCCATCGGGCGTAGCAGAGGACTGACCGATAGCCGGCACAACAAGAGCGGCCGCAACGCCGACGGTAGCAATAAGTGTCTTCAGCATCTTCACAATGCTCCATAAATTGTCATGCCCAGCCACAGAGGCGGCTATGCGCAAGTGTTGTCATTTTCAAAAGCCCTGTCGGGCCAACGCCGGGGCGCGCAGAATGTTGCGCAATTGTTACCGGCGGAATGTCGCGGCCAGTTCGATGTGAACGGACCAGGCGAACTGATCCACCGCTACTAGATCACTCAAGATGAACCCGGCCTGAACAAGCACGGCGGCATCGCGTGCAAAGCTTTTCGGGTCGCAAGCGACCATCACCACGTGTCGGGCCTTGGAGGCCGCGATCTCTTTGACCTGAGCCTGGGCACCAGCGCGAGGAGGATCGAGCACTATCGTGTCGAAATTGAGTTCAAAGCGGGTGAGGGGATCGCGGAACAGGTCCCGGGCCTTGGCCGTAACCGCTTTGAGGCCCTTGGTATGCCGCACGGCCTTGTCCAGCGCAGCAATACCGGCCCGATCACTATCGGCGGCATAGACCGGCGCGATTTCGGCCAGTCGCAGGGCGAAGGGGCCAATGCCACAGAAGAGATCAGCAATGGATTTGGGCTTGCCGATGGCGGAAAGGACATAGTCGGCCAGCACCCGTTCGGCCTCTTTGGTGGCCTGGAGGAAACTGCCAATGGGCAGTTCGGCTTCGGAGCGTCCCATGGTGACGGTCGGCTGCTGGCGCAGCAGCACCATCTCATTGTCCAGCGCCAGACGAGCCAAGCCCAGCTCGTTGGCCAGCGGTACCAATTTTTCCGCACGGAGCCCCTTGGGCGCCTTGCGGATGCCGGCATCGATCCCGGTATTGGTCGCGGTGAAGCTGATATCGCACTCGCCGATCGCCGCCCCGAGGGCCCGGGCAATGTCCGGCGCGCGTTTCAGGGCCGGCACCAGAATCGGACAGGCATCGAGGTCGAGCAGGTCATGGCTGCGCAGCTGCATATAACCGGCACTGTCCCTGCGGGCATGCAGCGTGGCCCGGCGGCGCCCCGCCCCGTGCGCGGTCACAAAACGCTGGACGCCTGCGTCGATGCCCACCTGGCGCAGCGGGGCTTCAACCAGTCCGGTCTTGAAAGCGACGTAGCTTGGCCCATCCATATGCTGGAGCTGGCAGCCGCCGCAGGTGCCGAAATGCGGACAGAAGGGTTCTATCCGGTTTGGTGCAGAGGTCTGCAGCTCCTTTAGCGCACCGCGATTGCCTTCGACCGTGATCGCCACCTGCTCGCCGGGCAGGGCAAAAGGTACGAAGACGCGCTGTCCGTCGATGGTGACAATGCCTTCGCCCTTATGGCCGAGGTGTTCGATGGTGGCGATAAGGGTCATGCGCGATCCTGATAGACAGAAGCCCGATCATTCCTGATCGGGCCCCCGGCTTGCTGCTTAACTTTTTCGGTTTGTTGGCCGCGGTCACTCAAACATGGCTTTCGTGACTTTAAGCCCTAAGAACCGCTCCACCAGAGCGATTTGTCCTGGCAAACATTAAACCTGCTGAACGCCTTCGACGCCCGGCACGAAGTGCCGGAGCAGGTTTTCAATACCGTTCTTGAGCGTGGCGGTGGATGAGGGGCAGCCAGAACATGCACCCTGCATGTGAAGGAACACGGTGCCTTCCTTATAGCCCTTGAAGATGATGTCACCGCCATCCATGGCCACGGCCGGACGCACGCGCGTGGCCAGCAGTTCCTTGATGACTTCGACCATCTCCTTGTCTTCTTCCTCGTAAAATTCATCGACTTCATCGAAGTCGACCGGACCGGCGCCGCCTTCGGCGATGACCGGCTTGCCGGAGAGGAAATGGTCCATAATGACGCCGAGAATGGCCGGCTTGATATGGGCCCAGTTGGTCTCGTCCTTGGTGACCGAGATGAAGTCGGATCCCAGGAAAACGCCGGTCACCCCGGATATGGCGAACAGGCCCGTCGCCAGCGGTGAAATGGCTGCGGCATCAGGGGAGCGGAAATCGCGCGGCTCGCCGACCAGCACTTCACGCCCGGGCAGGAATTTCAGGGTCGCCGGATTGGGCGTGGCTTCGGTCTGGATGAACATGGAATTTCCCCGCTTCGCGGTGCAATTAGAATGTTTCTAAAATAGACTTTTGCGGCGGGGATGCAAGGGCAAATGCATGGCAGGGGGCGCAGGCCAGCATTGTCTCGACGGCCATCATCCGTCCGGGCCGCGTTCGGCTGGTCCGAGGCAGAGGCTTTTTGACGGCACTTAGTATCCTGGCCTGGCTCTCATGGCCTGCTTCGCTAAAATCTCCCCGCCGGGGAGATTTTCCCTGCGGGACGCTCAGCAGATTGCGATAACCTCCTCGTCGCTCATGCGGCCGGGAACGATGGTCAGCGGAATGGGCAGCACATTGGCGCGGGCGGCAAAGTGCGTCACCAGCGGACCCGGACCATCCGGGGACTTGGACGCAGCGAGCACCAGGATGGCAATGTCATGGTCCTTGTCGATGACGCGCTCGATCTGTTCGGGGCCACTGCCCTCACGGATCACCGATTCGGCTCGGACCTCGCCGATCTCCTTGATCCGCGCCATGCGCCGGTCGAGATTGCGTTCGGCCTCCTCGACGGCCTCGGCCCGCAAGACGTCCTCGACACCCAGGCCAATGAATTCAGGCTTGGGAATGACCGTCATCAGCACCACCGTGCCGCCAGTGCGTTTGACGCGCCAGGCAGCAAAGGTGAGGGCGCGGTCGCATTCTTCGGTCTCATCGATGACGACGAGGAATTTGCGCTTGTATTCGACCTGCGAAACCAAATGGGCCTCCGGGTTCGCGTTAACGGACGAAGCCGACAATGTTGCGCACATCGTCCATGATGGGCTGGGCGATGGCACGGGCACGGTCGGCGCCGTCCCGCAATATCTTGTCCATCTCGCCGCGGTCTGCAACCAGGCGTTTCATCTCCTCGGCAATGGGCGAGAGCCTGGCGACGGCCAGATCAGCCAGCGCCGGCTTGAAGACGCCCCAGCCCTGTCCGCCGAATTCACCCAACACGTCTTCGGTGGTGCGGTTGGAGAGAGCCGCAAAAATGCCAACGAGATTCTCGGCTTCAAGCCGCCCGGCAAGGCCTTCGACTTCGCTGGGCAACGCATCGGCATCTGTCGTGGCGCGCTTGATCTTTTTGGCGATCAGGTCGGCATCGTCCATCATGTAGATGGTCGAGAGGTCGGACGCATCAGACTTGCTCATCTTCTTGGACCCATCTTTGAGCGATTTCACGCGCATGGCGGGGCCGGTGGCCAGGGTCTCGGTAATGGGGAAGAAGTCGCCCTTATGGCCCAGCGCCTTGATCTGCTTTTTAAAGTCGTGGTTGAACTTCTTGGCGATGTCGCGCGTCAGTTCCAGATGCTGTTTCTGATCTTCGCCCACGGGCACGCCAGTGGCCTTGTAGAGCAAGATGTCGGCGGCCATCAGCGAGGGATAGGCGAAGAGGCCCAGCGACACTTGTTCGCTGTTTTCGCCGGCCTTGTCCTTGAACTGGGTCATGCGGGCCATCCAGCCCATCCGCGCCACGCAGTTGAAAATCCAGCTCAGTTCGGCATGCTCAATGACCTGTGACTGGTTGAAAATGATCGATCGCGTGGGATCGACACCGGCGGCGATATAGGCTGCGGCGATTTCATAGGTCCAGCGCTTGAGATCGGCGGGGTCCTGCCAGACGGTGATAGCATGCATGTCGACCACGCAATAAATGGTCTCATGCGTGTCCTGGAGCGGCACAAAACGGCGGATGGCGCCGAGATAGTTGCCAAGATGCAGATCGCCCGAAGGCTTGATGCCGGAGAAGACGCGGGGGCTGAACGTCATGATGCCCTTCGATAGTCAGACAGAAATCAGGCGCCCGTTCTATACGGACGAACGCGATAAGGAAACACTCAGCGGCTGCGGCGCAGCCGGCCCAGCAGGAGCCGCAGGTTCTGCGTGCCACTGATATGGATCAGGGTGAAATAGATGAGGCTGCCAAAGCCGATCAGGGCGGCGAGCACTCCGGCTTGTTGCCAGAGAGGCACGCCACTAGCCAGGTGCGCGGTGCCCCGACCGGCCAGCAGCCAGAGCGCTCCGCCCATAGTGAGACTGATAGCGGCAATGGCCAGTTGCGCCCGCCATTGGAGCCAGGTCAGGCGGAAATGCCCCCGCAGCGCCAGCGCGCCAGCCAGCAGCACCACATTGAGCCAGGACGAGGCGGCCGTCGCAATAGCGATGCCGACATGGAGCAGGGTGGGAAACAGGATAAGCGAGATGGCAATGTTGGCGGCGACGCTGACCCCGGCGAATATGGTGGGCGTCAGCGTATCCTCGCGGGCAAAGAAACCCGGCTGCAATATGCGGATCAGCACATAGGCGGGCAAGCCGATTGAGAAGGCAACCAGCGCTTCGGCAGTCTGCGTAGTGGCGAGTGCATCAAAGGCGCCGCGTTCGAACAGCACCCGCACAATGGGTTCGGCCAAGGCCACGAGCGCCACCGCAGCCGGCATGGTGAGCAGCATGGCGACAAAGAGGGCCTGATCCTGGCTCTGCCGGGCTTCGACGGCCCGGCCGCCCTTGAGGTGCCGGCTGAGTTCAGGCAGCAGCACGGTGCCGATGGCAATGCCGATAATGCCCAGCGGGAGCTGATAAAGCCTATCGGCATAGGAGAGTACCGAAATGGCGTTGTCGGCGCCCGAGGCAATGATGGTGCCGACGAAAATATTGATCTGCGTGATGCCGCCCGCCAGGATCGCCGGTACCGCCAGCATCCAGAAGCGGCGCACCTCCGGGTCCAGACGCGGCATGCGGAAAGCGGGGCGGAAGCCGGCCCGCTCGATGGCCACCCAGACCAGCACCAATTGCGCCACCCCGCCGGTCATGGTGGCCGTGGCGACCCAGATCGTGGCTTCGGCCGGGGTCTGGACGAACCAGACGGCCAGAGGGACCAGCGCGGCAATGGTGACCAGGTTGAGCAGCACAGGCGCGAAGGCGGCGGCGAAAAATTTCCCCAGCGTATTGAGAATGGCGCCATAGGCGGCCATCAGCGACATGCAGGCGAGATAGGGGAACATGATCCGTGTGAGCAGCACGGTCAGCTCGAATTTTTCAGGGTCATCTACAAAGCCGGGCACGAAGGCGGCCATGATCTGCGGCATGAAGATTTCGGCGAGGACGGTGACGAGGAACAACATCACCACCAGCCAGCTCATGATGCGCGCGGCCAGCAATTTGGCCCCGTCCTTGCCCTCACGCTCCAGCGCCCCAGAGAACATGGGCACGAAGGCGGTGTTGAAAGCGCCCTCGGCAAAAAGCCGCCGGAACAGGTTGGGGAAGCGAAAGGCGGCAAAGAAGGCGTCGGCGGCTGGGCCGGTGCCCAGCACCGCCGCCATCAAGGCGTCGCGGGCAAAGCCGGCAATGCGGCTGACGAGGGTAAGCGAGCCGACGGAAAGAAAATTGCGGAACAGGCTCATGGGATAGAGCGGCCCATATTCTTCTCCCCAGCGGGGAGGCGGTGGCGCGTAGTGCCGGATGAGGGGGGTGCTTCGGCGAGAGTGGAGGGATCTCCCTCACCGGCTAGACCTTCGGTCGAGCCGCCTCTCCCCGAGGGGGAGAGAAACGAAAGGACCTCACCCATTGACCACCTTCTTATCCTCGGCCGGTCGCTTGAATACGGCCATCAGCACGTCGTGGATCTTCTTCTGGCGCGATTTGACATGGATCTTCTGGCCGGTCAGGTCGGTGACGTAAAAGACGTCCACCGCCTTTTCGCCATAGGTGCCGATATGGGCCGAGCCGATGGTGAGGTTGAGATCGGAGATCTCGCGGGTGAGCGCATAGAGCAGGCCGATACGATCAAGGCCCGACACCTCGATGACGGTGAATTTTTCCGAGATGGCGTTGGAAACCGAGACCTGCGCGGGCAGGGAGAATGGCCGGAGGCGCTTATTGTGGCGGCTTTCCTTGCCCAGATCGATCAGCACCTGCCGCTTGCCCTGCAAGAGCTGCTTGACCGTATCGATAATACGGGTGGCGCGGACCTTTTCGTCTTCGTCGGAGGTGAAGGAGCGCTTGAGCCGGAAAGTGTCGATGGCGCGGCCATCGCGGGTGGAAAAGATCTGCGCGCCAATGATGGAGGCGTCCTGCATGGTGCAGGCGCCGGCGATCAGCGAGAGCAGGCGCGGGTGATCGGGAGTATAAAAGCTGACCTCGGTAATGCCTTCGAACGCCTTGACCCGGATCGAGCCGGCGAAGGGCTGGTCGGTTTTGTCCGCATTGCGGATCATCTTGGCATGTTCGAGTTGCAATTCGGGCTCGGCGCGCAGCCAGTAATGATCGTAGTGCCGGGCGGTATAGGCTTCCATGTCGGCCGGCGCCCATCGTGAAAGGGCTTCGGTCAAGGCCCTGCGGGCATCGTTGACGCGATCGGACTGGCTGACCTGGCTGTGCCCGCCCGACAGCAGCGGCTCAGTGGCGAAATAGAGCGCCCGCAAAAGCGAGCCCTTCCAGCCGGTCCAGGTGCCCGGACCGACGGCACGGATGTCGCAGGCCGTCAGAATCATCAACAGAGCCAGGCGCTGGGGCGACTGCACCACATCGGCAAAGGCCTTGGCAGTTTCAGGGTCCTGAATGTCGCGGGCCTGGGCGATTTCACTCATCAACAGGTGATATTCGACCAGCCAGGAAACGGTGTCGGTTTCGGCCTCGTTGAGACCGAAGCGCGGACAAAGCTTTTTGGCGATCCGCGCGCCGGCAATGGAGTGATCCTCCGGACGGCCCTTGGCGATATCGTGCAGGAACAGCGCGACATAGAGGAGGCGCGTGTCGTTGAGCTGGGGCAGCAATTCGTGCGTCAGGGGCAGTTCATCGCGCAGGCCGCCATTGGCGATCTGGGCCATGACGCCGACCGAGCGGATCAGATGCTCGTCCACGGTATAGTGGTGATACATGTTGAACTGCATCAAAGCGACGATCTTGCCGAAATCGGGCACGAACTTGCCCAATACGCCGCTCTCGTTCATCTGCCGCAAAATCCGCTCGACATAGAGCGGGCTGGTCAGAATGGTCAGGAAATGCGCATTGGCTTTTGGGTCGGCGCGCAGGGTCTTGTCGATCAGCCGCAGGCTGTTGCGGATATGCATGATCGCGTCGGGATGGAACAGCAATTCCTCGCGGCCAGCCACCATGAAGGCGCGGATGAGATTGACCGGGTCCTTTTCGAAGACGTCGGGCCCGGCAATATTGAGGCGGCCGGTATCGACGATGAAGGCGGTTTCGCCCTTGATCTTGGACTTGCCAGAGCGGAACGGCGCCAGGACGCGCCCAACCAGATCCAGATCCTTGGCGTGGTGGAATTCGAGACCGGCGCAAATGATGCGGGTCAGATCGCCGACATCCTTGGCGACCAGGAAGTAGCGCTTCATGAAGCGCTCGACCCCCAGCATGCCGAGCCGCTGGGCGTAGCCCATGCGTTGGGCCAGTTCGGGCTGCATGTCAAAGCTCAGCTTTTCGTCGGCCCGTCCGGTGACAAAATGCAGGTGGCAGCGCACTGCCCAGAGAAAATCCTCGGCCCGGCTGAACAGGCGATATTCGGCGGCCGAGAGGACGCCCTTGCCCACCAGCTCATGGCTGGTCTTGACCTGGTAGAAATACTTGCCGATCCAGAACAGGGTATTGAGGTCGCGCAATCCGCCCTTGCCGTCCTTGATATTGGGCTCCACGACATAGCGGGTATTGCCCATCTGCTTGTGGCGTTCATCGCGCTCGGCCATCTTGGCTGCGATGAATTCCGGACCCGTTCTGGGCATGATCTCGTTTTCGAACCGATCGGTCAGCTGATCATAGAGCGCCTTGTCACCGGTGAGGAAGCGCGCCTCTAGTGTGGCGGTGCGCACCGTCATGTCGGCGCGAGCCATGCGGATGCACTCATCCACCGAGCGCACGGCATGGCCGACCTTCTGGCCCAGATCCCAGAGCATGTAGAGGATATATTCGGTGACCTGCTCACCCCAGGGGGTCTGCTTATAGGGCAGGATAAAGAGGAGATCGATGTCCGATCCGGGCGCCAGTGTCCCGCGCCCGTAGCCGCCGACGGCAGACAGCGCGATCGCTTCGGCGCCGGAGGGATTATCCACCGGGTAGACCCGTGTGGTGGCGAAGCGGTGCACGGCAATAATGATTTCGTCCTGCGCGGCGCACAGGTTCTGGGCACAGCGGGTGCCCTTGTTATTGGCCAGCAACTCGGCTTCGGCGCTCTTTCGCGCATCGGTCAGAGCCTGCCGGACATGGGCCAGCACCGCCATGCGGGCCTTAGGGGAACGCGCGGGTTCGTCCCCCAAAAGAGCGTCGAATTCGGCCACCAGCGTGTCGGCGGTCTTGAGCGCGAACTGTGGCTTTTTGGGCCGGGCCTCAGTTACGGCGAGCGTCATCGCGGAGTTTCTTCAATTGATAGAGCGCATCAATGGCCTGGCGTGGCGTCATCTCGTCGGGGCGGACCGCATCGAGCGCTTCGTGAACGGGATCCTTGCCCCTCGGCGCCGGGGGCGGCTGGTGGGCAAAGAGCGGCAGATCGTCTAGCACGCTGGCTTTCTGGCTGGAAGAGGCGGTGCCGGCCGAGCGCTGTTCGAGCACATCAAGTACCTGCCTGGCACGGGCGATAACCGGCTCAGGGAGCCCCGCCAGCCGGGCCACCTGGATGCCGTAGGAGCGGTCGGCGGCGCCGGGACCCACTTCGTGCAGAAACACCACTTCGCCCTCCCATTCGCGCACCTTCATGGTGACATTGGCGACGCGGGAGAGGGTTTTGGCGAGGCTGGTCAATTCATGGAAATGGGTGGCAAAGAGGGCCCGGCAACCCGTCGTCTCGTGCAGCGCCTCGACCGCAGCCCAGGCAATTGAGAGCCCGTCGAACGTGGCGGTGCCGCGGCCGATCTCGTCGAGCACCACCAGGCTCCTGCGGGTGGCGCGATTGAGGATGGCGGCGGTTTCAACCATTTCGACCATGAAGGTGGAGCGGCCATGGGCGATGTCATCGGAGGCGCCGACACGCGAGAACAGCCGGTCGACGACGCCGATATGGGCGCTGTCAGCGGGAACATAGCAGCCCATCTGCGCAAGGACCGCGATCAGCGCGTTCTGCCTAAGAAAGGTCGACTTACCACCCATGTTCGGGCCGGTGACCAGCCAGAGCGAACCGCCACCGGCCGCGTCGCTGCCGGAGAGATCAGAATCATTGGCGACAAAACTCTGGCCTTCCGCTTTCACCATCAACTCCACGACGGGATGGCGCCCGCCGGAGATGGCAAAAGCAAGGCTGCCGTCGACATTTGGCCGGCAATAGCCGCGGGTGGCAGACACTTCTGCGAGAGCGGCGGTGACATCGAGTTCGGCTAGGGCATCGGCCAGCCCCTGCAACTGGCTGGTGGCGGCCAGGGTTTCTTCCCGCAGGCGGGAGAAGATGGTCTGTTCGATCTCCAACGCCGCGCCCTGCGCCTGAGCAATCCGGCCTTCAAGGTCGGCCAGTTCGGTAGTGGTAAAGCGCATGGCGTTGGCCAGCGTTTGGCGATGGATGAAAGTTTCGCGGTGCGGGGCCTCAAGCAGCTTCTGGCCGTGGGCGGCGGGCACTTCGACGAAATAGCCCAGCACGCCATTGTGCTTGATCTTCAAAGACCGCACATCGGTCTCGTCCATCAGCCGGGCCTGCAGCGCGGCGACTACGGCGCGGGTCTCGCGGCCGAGCGCGCGCTCCTCGTCGAGCCTTGCGTTATAGCCGGCGCGGATAAAACCACCATCGCGGGTGAGCAGCGGCAACTCGTCGTCCAGAGCCGCCGCCAATTCGCTGGCGAGCGCCTGTGGTGCGGCGCCCAAAGTGCCGGTGAGCCGGGTGAGAACGGGTGGCAGGTCGGATTGGCCGGACAGATGCCGCGCCAGATCCAGCGCCGCACCGACGGCCTTGCCTATGGCGCTGAGGTCGCGCGGGCCGCCACGTTCCAGCGCCAGACGAGACAGGGCCCGGGCCAGATCGGGCACGGATTTAAGGTCCTGCCGCAAGCGGCCGCGCAGCAGTGTGTCGTCGACCAGCCGGGTGACGGCGTCGAGCCTTTCGTTGATGGCATCGGCATTGCGCAGAGGTGCGGCCAGGCGGGTGGCGAGCAGCCGTGCGCCGGGGGCCGTGACCGTCAGGTCGATCGCGTGACGCAGCGAGCCCCTGGCCTGGCCGCGCTGAGTGACCAGTAGTTCGAGACTTGACCGGGTGGCCGCATCAATCACCATGCTGGTTTGCGCCGCATCGGTGAGTGGGGGACGCAGAGGCGCGTTGCGGCCTTTCTGACTTTCCCCGACATAGGACACCAGAGCGCCCAGTGCGGCGCGTCCGGCGCGCGAGATGGCGGTCGGATCGAAATCCCCATCGGGAAAGCTCATGCGCAGGCGTGGCATGGCCGCTTCGCTGTCGGTCAGCTCGGGGGCGATTGTCGAGGCTATAGAAGTCCAGGCCGGGGCAAACAGGTGCTGCTCTACCAGCGCTGCCCGGGTCGCATCGGTCAGCAGCAGCTCGGCCGGCGCAATGCGCGCCATCTCGTCCCCGAGCTGGTCGGCCCCCAGGTCGGAAACAAAGGTTTCGCCGGTGGAGATATCTGCCCAGGCGAGGGCAAAATCGGTTTCGCCATGCCGCACCATGGCCAGGGCCGCCAGATAATTGGCCGAGCGGGCGTCGAGATGGTCATCCTCGGTCAGGGTGCCGGGGGTCACCAGGCGCACGACATCGCGCCGGACGACCGATTTGGAGCCGCGCTTCTTGGCTTCGGCCGGGTCTTCCATCTGCTCGCAGATGGCGACGCGATGGCCCAGGCGGATCAGCTTGTTGAGATAGTCATTGGCGGCATGAATGGGAACGCCGCACATCTGGATGTCTTCACCCAAATGCTTGCCGCGCTTGGTCAGCACGATGCCTAGGGCGGTGCTGGCGATCTCTGCGTCCTCGAAGAACAGCTCGTAGAAATCGCCCATGCGATAGAACAGCAGATAGCCGGGATTGACCGCCTTGATCTCGAAATATTGCGCCATCATCGGCGTCAATCCCGCAGGCGCGGGGCCGGAAGCAGCCTCGAAAGGGGTTTGGTCCATGGGCGCGGGCAGTCAGGGCTTGAAAATTGATCCCGGACCTTAGGCGGTTCGCAAGCAAAAACCAACCGGGCGAAACAAGTTTGCCCGGTTGGTTTTGATCGAGATTCAGGCGTCGCGGATCATCGAAACCGGCTCGACCAGCTTGCGATACAGATGCCAGGTGGCATGACCGAGAATAGGCAGCACCACTGCCAGCCCCACAAAGAGCGGCAGCGAACCCAGGAAGATGGCGGCGCCGACAATGACGCCCCAGGCAAACAGCGGCACGCGATTGTACATGACCGCCCGGAACGAAGTTTCCACAGCCACATAGGCACCCACATCGCGGTCAAGCATTAGAGGAAAGGCGATGACCGTGGTGCAGAGCACGACAAGAGCGAACAGCGCGCCCAGACCCGTGCCGACCGCCAGCAGCGTCATCCCGCCGGGCTGGGTCAGAAGCTGGGCAATCAATCCATCCAGGGTCCGGGGCGGTGAGGCGCCGAACAGGCTCTCATAAAGCGCCTGCGCGCTGGTGAGCCAGAGGGTGAACAGCACGAAAAGCAAGGCGCCTACAGCCAGGATGGAGCCGAGCGCCGGGGATTTCAGCACGCTCATGGCATCGCGCCAACTGGGATCCTCGCCCATTTCAAGCCGTCGCGACACTTCATAGAGCGGCAGGGCGGTGATGGGGCCGACCAGGGCAAAGCCGCCGACCAATGGATAGAGCAGCGTCCAGGCGTGCCAGCCATTCATCCAGACCGTGAGCACGATGCCGATGACCGGATAGATCAGCATTAAAAGCACGTAATGGCTGGGCTTGGCCCAGAAGTCAGCAGCGCCGCGCCGGAGCGCGTCGCCCAGGTCGGGCATGGTAATCTGGTGGATGACCGGCATGTCGAGCTTGTCGCCGACACCGGAAATGACATGCATCTTGGCCATGGTCGCCTCTCCCCCTTTTTTGCAAGGAGGCCGCACTATCTGCGAGAAGCGCATGAGGGGCGCGAGACGCGTTTAATGCGACCGCTATGCCATCATACTATGCCCGGAACCGGGAGCTGTCGCCCCCGGTTCAGGTGAATGTGATCAAGCCTTGGCCAGCGCCTGGTCGATGTCCGCGATGATGTCATCGACATGCTCGATGCCGACCGAAATGCGTACCAAGTCCTCCGACACCCCAGCCTTTTTGAGCTCTTCGGGCGAGAGCTGACGGTGGGTGGTGGTGGCTGGATGGCAGGCCAGCGACTTGGCGTCTCCAATATTGACCAGACGCAGGATCATCTGGAGTGCGTCAATGAAACGGCCACCGGCGTCCTTGCCGCCCTTGATGCCGAAGGAGAGAATGCCCGAGCCCGAGCCCTTGGAGATCTTGCTGGCCACCGCGTGGTAGGGGCTGTCGGACAGGCCGGCATAGTTGACCCATTCCACCTTGGGATGGTTTTGGAGGTGCTGGGCGACCTTGAGCGCATTTTCGCAGTGGCGTTCCATGCGCAGGCCCAGCGTTTCGAGGCCCTGCAGGATCATGAAGGCGTTCATGGGCGAGAGGGCTGCGCCGGTATTGCGCAACGGCACCACGCGCGCCCGGCCGATATAGGCCGCGGGCCCCAGCGCCTCGGTATAGACCACGCCATGATAGGAGGGGTCGGGCTCGTTCAGAACCGGGAAGCGCTTGGCGTTGGCCTTCCAGTCGAACTTGCCGCTATCCACGATGACACCGCCGATGGAGGTGCCGTGGCCGCCGATATATTTGGTCAGCGAATGCACCACGATATCGGCACCGAAGTCGAAGGGGCGGGTCAGGTAGGGGGTAGCCACCGTGTTGTCGACGATCACCGGCACGCCGTGGCGGTGGGCGATCTCGGCGATCTTTTCGATATCGACGACATTGCCGGCCGGATTGCCGATGGATTCAAGGAAGACCGCCTTGGTGTTTTCGTCGATGGCCTTTTCGAAGCCTTCGTAATCGTCGTGGCTGACCAGTCGGGCTTCGATGCCCTGGCGCGGGAAGCTGTGCACGAACAGATTGTAGGTGCCACCATAGAGCTGGGAGATCGAAACGATGTTGTCGCCAACCCCGGCAATGGTCTGGATGGCATAGGTGATCGCCGCCATGCCCGAGGCCAGACCCAGCGCGGCGATACCGCCCTCCATCTCGGCAATGCGCGCCTCCAGCACCGCCGTCGTGGGGTTCATGATGCGCGTATAGATATTGCCCGCGACCTTGAGATCGAACAGGTCCGCGCCGTGCTGGGTGTCGTCGAAGGTGTAGGAGGTGGTCTGGTAGATCGGAACGGCGGCCGCCTTGGTGGTGGCTTCCGATTCATATCCATGGTGCAGGGCGATGGATTCGAGTTTCATTATTGGCTCCCTTTGACTCGCGGACGCCAAACTTGCCGGTTCCCCCCAAAATGACAAGGCGCGGGAGAGGCAGTTCGTCCTCTCCCGCGCCAAGATTTTAGAATAGATGCACTTAGCTCAGCGTATCGATCTCGTAGCGGTCGGATGGGTCGCGCACCGGCCGATAGGTGAAGTAATCGAAGTGGGCCGGGCTCGCGGTGCCGTTGAGATCGTTCGCCGCCACGCCGACAAAGGCGCCGGTGAAGCTGCCATGCGCCTGATGGCCACCGCATTCGTCCGACAGGATCGAGGCGTCGAGGACCGGCCCGATGGGCTGCAATTCCTGCCCCTCAAGGGCATAGAAGAATTGCAGCTTCCGGCCCCTGATTGTCAGCGCCAGCTTCACCTTGCCGGTATTGGGAATCTGCACCGGCTCGGCCGGGAAGCTGAGATTGCCATCGGGCCAGGAAATTTCCGAGCTCATCAGCAAGAGTTCACGCTGCCCGTCCGAATGGGCCGTTACCGCCAGATAGAAGAAATTGTAGCGACTGTAATAGGCGGTCAGCCCGGCCATGGTGCGCTCATCGGTGGCGTCAAAATCCACCACCGTCTCGGCATCATAGGAGAAATGCTGCTGGCGCCGCGCCACCAGCGCCTGCTCGAACCAGGAGCCGATGGATTCGCGCCCGAAGAGGGTCAGCTTGCCCCCGTCCGTCGAAAAGATGCGATCAGGCTCGGGGGTGCGCAGCCACTGGAAATCGATCGGCAGGCCGTTCTCGAACGTGGAGTGCTGCTCGGCCCAATATTTGTCCTCGTCACGGGTGCCGGGGACCTCGACATGTAGGGATGGCACGGGACCGTCCTTGACATAGAGCCAGTCATCTTCGCCCCAATAGGCCCGCTGGATCGCCGTCTCCCGGCCCAGCACGCAGCGGCGTTCCTGGGTGGTGGGGCGGCCGGTCAGGTGGACGAGATAAAGCTCGCCTTCCGGGGTTTCCACCAGGTCGCCATGGCCCGAGCGCTGCAGCGCGGCGAGCGGCGCATCCTTGCTGGTCAGGATGTGCTTGTCGGGGTGGGTTTGGTAGGGCCCGTCGATATTGCGCGAGCGGGCGAAGGTGCAGGCATGGTCATAGGCCGTGCCGCCCTCGGCGGTCAGAAGGTAATACCAGCCATTGCGCTTATAGAGGTGAGGCCCCTCGACCAGCTTGAGATCGGTGCCCTTGTAGATGTTCTTGATCGGGCCAACGAGTTTTCCCGCCTTGGGATCGAATTCCTGCAGGGCAATGCCGGCAAATTTCAGCGGCCGGGTGCGATGATCCCATAGCATGTTGACGAACCATTTGCGCCCGTCGTCATCGTGGAACAGGGACGGATCGAAGCCGGAGGAATTGACATAGATCGGGTCGGACCAGGGCCCCTCGATGGTGTCGGCCCAGACGATATAGTTATGGGCGTCCTTGAACGAGCCGTCCTTGCGCTTCACATCGGTGTAGACCAGCCAGAATTTTTCCCCGTCATGGGTGAGGCACGGCGCCCAGACGCCGCAGCTATCGGGATCGCCGCGCATATCGAGCTGGGACTTGCGCGTCAGCGGGCGGGTAAGCAGCTCCCAGTTCGCCAGGTCCTTTGAGTGGTGGATCTGCACGCCGGGGAACCACTCGAAGGTGGAAGTGGCGATGTAATAGTCTTCGCCCACCCGAAGAATGGACGGGTCCGGATTGAACCCGGGAAGGATGGGATTTGTCAGTTGGGACATGAATTGTTCCTCCGATGCGACAAAATCGCCGCTTGGTGCGTTATTGGGGGTTGAGAGGTGGACTCGTGGGCAAAAAAGGGCGCGAAAGCGCCTCACAAAGGCCCCGGGTCGTCCGGAATAGCGTCAGAACCGAAGGCCGGTGGGCCGGTTGGTCCAAGAGGGAATAAGCGCCGTGGATATTCATATTCGCGAGTTGAGCTACTGGAAGAACGTCAAATCCAAGATGCGCCTGCAGCCTTTTGTGCATGCGGTCGAATCGAGCGCCGTCCCCATCGCCATCGCCGATCCATTCGAGCCCGATTGCCCACTGGTGTTTGTCAACGATGCCTTCCTTGCCCTGACCGGATATTCCGAGGACGAGGTGCTGGGCCGCAATTGCCGGTTTCTGCAGGGCCCCGACACGCGGGACGAGGACCGGGCGATCCTGAAAAAGGCGGTTCAGGAACGGCAAACGATCAGCCACGAAATCCTCAACTACAAAAAGGATGGCACCGCCTTCTGGAACGAGCTGCACATGGCGCCGATGCTCGATGACGCCGGTGAACTGCTCTATTTCATCGCCACCCAGGTCGACATCACCGAGCGGGTGGAGCGGCAGGCCGGTTTGCAGCAGGCGCTGGACGAGCGCACCGAAGCGCTGCGCGACCAGGCGGCACGCACCCATCACATGGCCCAGGAAATGACGCACAGGGTCCGCAATTCCCTGGCGCTGATCCAGGCCATGTTGCGCATGCAGCTCTCGAGCCTCTCCGACGGCAAGGCACGCAATGCGCTGGTGGGCGCCCTGAGCCGGATTCAGGCCATTGTTGAAATCCAGCGCATTATCGAGCATGCCGATCTCAACACACATATCGATATCGGTCAGATCGTGGGTTCGATCTGCGAGAAGCTCGACCACATCAATCGCGCGCATGTCGTGGCGTCGGCCGACAAGATCGAGATCAGCGAAGATCTCGTCACGCCGGTGGCGCTGATAGTCTCTGAACTGGTCACCAATGCGCAAAAGCATGCTTATGGACCCGAGGATGGCGGCGTCATTGTGGTCAGCGCGCGACGGCGGCCGAATGGCATCGAGTTGTGCGTCCGCGACGACGGCATAGGCATTCCAGACGGCTTTGATCTCAAGGCGAGCAAAGGCTTCGGCATGCGCATGCTGATGCAGCAGGTCTCGCAATTGAAAGCCACGCTGGAGGTTGAGCGGCTGAGTGAGGGAAGCTGCTTTACGGTGCTCATCCCGCACGACCTTTAAGATCCGCCGGCCCCGGGTCGGGGCCGACGGAAGTTTTGGGTTAGACGAAACGATTGACCAGGTTTTCGAGATATTCCTGGCGGCCGGAGCGCGGCTGGGGATTGATGCCATCGGCCTCGACCTTGGCGGCGATATCGGCGAGGCTCAGCTTGCCCGCCAGGATATCCTTGCCCAGACCATTCTCCCAACCGGCGTAGCGGTCATCGAGCAGCTTGTCGAACTCGCCGTCTTCGATCAGGGCGACCGCGCCCTTGAGGCCGCGGGCCAGGGTGTCGAGGCCCAGAATGTGGCCATGCAGCAAATCCGCGGGATCGAGCGACTGGCGGCGCACCTTGGCGTCGAAGTTGAAGCCGCCCTTGCCCAGACCGCCTTGCTTGAGGATGTAATAGAAGGCCAGGGCCATCTCGCCCGCATTGTTCGGGAAGTGGTCCGTATCCCAGCCGGACTGCAAATCGTTGCGATTGGCGTCGACCGAGCCGAGCATGCCCAGCGAGGAGGCGACGGCCAGTTCGTGCTCGAAGGAGTGGCCGGCGAGGAAGGCGTGGCCGACCTCGATATTGCACTTCACCTTCTTTTCCAGGCCGTATTTCTGCAAGAAGCCATATACCGTGGCGACGTCGTAGTCATACTGGTGCTTGGACGGTTCCTGCGGCTTGGGTTCGATCAGGATCTGGCCTTTGAAGCCGATCTTTTCGGCGTGCTCGATGACCAGGTGCAGGAAGCGGGCCATCTGGTCCTGTTCCTGGCCGATCTTGGTGTTGAGCAGGGTTTCGTAGCCCTCACGGCCGCCCCAGAGCACATAGTTTTCGCCGCCCAGCTCATTGGTCAACTCGAGTACGGCCTTCACCTGACCAGCCGCATAGGCGAAGACTTCCGGGTCGGGATTGGTGGCAGCGCCGGCCATATAGCGGCGATTGGAGAACAGATTGGCCGTGCCCCAAAGCAGCTTCTTGCCGGTTTCCTGCATCTTGGCAGCAAGAATGTCGCCAATCACGCGCAGGTTCTTGTTGCTCTCGGCCAGCGTTGCGCCCTCGGGCGACACGTCCACATCGTGGAAGGCGTAGTAGGGCACATCGATCAGGTTGAGGAATTCAAAGGCGACGTCAGCCTTGAGCTTGGCGCCTTCCATGCCCTTGTCAAACCAGGGGCGATCGAAGGTGCGGCCGCCAAACGGGTCGCCGCCTTCCTGGGCGAAGGTGTGCCAATAGGCGATGGCCGGGCGGATATGGTCTTCCATCCGCTTGCCGGCAATCACTTCGTCCTTGTTGTAATGACGATAGGCCAGCGGATTCTTGGAAGTCGGGCCTTCATACTTGACCTGGCTCAACCCTTTGAAAAAATCGGTCACGAATTTGCCTCCTCAATGGCAGGATAAAGGGCGCGATAGCGCGCATATTGATCGGAGTAGGCGGCCGACAGGGATTTGTCGGGCGCGATAGTGGTCTTGATCGGCGGCATGGACATGACATCCATCGGATCGGCCCCGGTGGCGGCACAAAGCCCCAATCGGGCCGCGCCCAGCGCGCCGCCGAAATCGCCGTCCTCGGGCAATGCGATTTCCATGTCGAGATTGGTGGCCAGCATTTTGAGCCACAGCGCGGACTTGCTGCCCCCGCCCACGGCCAGGAGGCGGTTGATGGAGGTGCCGGCATCGGCCAGCACGCGCTGGCAATCGCGCATGGCAAAGCTGACGCCTTCCATCACCGCCTGGGCCATCTGGGCAGCTTCGGTGGATTGGCTGAGGCCCACAAAGGATCCCCGGGCGCCAGCATTATTGTGTGGGGTCCGCTCGCCCGAGAGATAGGGCAGGAAGATGGTTTCACCCGGTCCCTTGAACTGCGCCTCGGCCGCGCCGGACAATTCAGCCTGCTTCTGGCCGGTGATGCGGGACAGCCAGTTCAAACTGTCGGTGGCCGAGAGAATGACGCCCATCTGGTGCCAGGTGTCGGGGATGGCGTGACAGAAGGCGTGGACCGCCCCTTCGGTGTTAGGGCTGAACGTTTCATTGGACACGAACAGCACGCCCGAGGTGCCCAGCGACACGAAGCCCTCGCTGGGCCGGACAGCCCCGATGCCGCAGGCTGCCGCCGCGTTGTCGCCGGCGCCACCGGCAATCACCACCGTGCCCGACATGCCCCAGCGCGCCATGAGGTCGGGTTTCAGCTGGGCCGAGACGGCCGACCCTTCGACCAGACGCGGCATGTGCTCACGGTTAAGACCGGTGACGCCCAGCAGATCTTCGGACCAGTCGCGTTTTGCTACGTCGAGCCAGAGTGTGCCGGCGGCGTCGGACATTTCTTCGACATGCTCGCCGGCCAGCAACAGGCGAACATAAGCCTTGGGCAGCAGCACCTTTTTGATGCGGGCGAAGATTTCCGGCTCGTGCTTGCGGACCCAGGCGATCTTGGGGGCGGTGAAACCGGGCATGGCGATATTGCCGGCGAGATCCCGCAGGTTCGGCAGTTCCGCTTCCATCTCGCCGCATTCAGCGGCCGAACGTCCGTCATTCCAGAGAATGCAGGGGCGCAGCACCGCGTCATTCTCGCCCAAAAGCGTCGCGCCGTGCATGTGGCCGGACAGGCCAATGCCCTTGACCGCCGCCAGCGCCGCGCCATGGCTCTGCTTGAGCGTGTCGATGGCGCCCAGGGTGGCGGTCCACCAATCGGCAGGGTTTTGCTCGGACCAGCCGGGCTGGGGCCGCACCGGCTCGACAGCCGGCGCCGAGGCATCGCCCAGCGCCTTGCCGTCTCCGTCGATCAGCAGCGCCTTGACCCCCGATGTGCCGATATCAATACCGAGGAAAGTCATGAGGCACGTACCTCATGCACAATTATGCAAATCATTCGAACGTCCTCCCGCCCGTTTCGGGCCGCGCCGATTTGGTGATTGGCGCCGTGTTTAGCGCAGATTGTCGCGCAGGAAAATCCCAATTTCAATGGGATCGGTGATTGCCGTCCGCGACGCATCCAGCGCCAATGCGCGGGCGGCGGCAATGGCCTCGCGAATTTCGCCATCCGGATTCTGGTCGAGCACCACATCGATGGCACCGTGGAGCAGTCCGGCCCGAGTGGGCGCGGTCAGTTCATGGGCGATGACGCGCAAGTCGCCGCTTCGTCCCGACGCTTGAAGTGCCGATACCAGCCCGGCATTGCCGGCGCCAAGATTGTAGAGGCCGCCAAGATCGGCATGTTCGGCCAAAAGGGCCGTGATGATTTGCGCGGTCTCGGTGCGTTCGTCATGACCTTCCAGCGGACCGATGATCTCAAGGGCGGGAAACTCTGTTGCGAGCGCCGCCCGAAAGCCATCCAGCCGCTCGGCATGGTCGCGCAAATGCAACGAACCAGCCACTACCGCCACCTTGCCGCCCCGTGGCACGAAACGCCCCATAAGCGAGGCTGCCGTCCGGCCGGCGGCAATGTTATCGATGCCGATGAAATTGCGGCGCGCCGAGGCGGGCAGGTCCGATACCAGCGTCATGACCGCAATACCGCGGCGCTGTGCGGCGTCGATGGCGGCGAGCACTTCGGGTTCGTCGCTCGAGACGATCACCGCGCAATCGCAGTCACGCGGCGCGAGCTGGTTGAGGCTTTGGGCAAGTGCGGCGGCATCGAGCGCCCGGACCCGGCGCAGATCGAGATGCATGCGTTCGGCAAGCGCCAGAGGCGAGCGCCGAAGGACTGCTTCGGCCAGACTGTCCATGAATTCATTGGTGCCATCGGGGATGAAAAACACGACACTGAGGTCGCGTGCCCGGGCCATCAGCGAGGCGTTGAGGTCGCGGGCAAAGCCCAATTCGGCAATGGCCTGCTCGACCTTTTCAGCAGTCGCGGCCCGCACGCCGGGCCGGCCGTTGAGCACGCGGTCGACCGTGGCCAATGAGACCCCTGCGGCCCTTGCCACGTCATGAACGGTTGCCCGCCGCCTGGTCGTTTCTTCGCTCAAATCCGCTCCCCTACGCACAGCGCGTTGAAGCTGTTCCGCCACGCGCCTGGATGCCAGCACACTTCCCCACCCCTTGGCGCAAGGTCAAGTGCAGCGTTGCAGCAGAGGGGCGAATAGCGCTACAGCTCCGCGCCAAACAGATGGGAAGGGGATCAGCGCCATGGCAGTCGCAGTTTCGGGTTTCGGTGAGCACAACGGGCAGCGGGTGGATCAATTCCGCCTGACCAGTGACACCGGGGTCAGTGTCGACATTATCGGCTATGGCGTGGTGGTGCGCGACTGGCGCGTGCCGGTGGCTGGTGGCGAACGCTCGGTGGTGCTGGGCTTTGACCAGTTTGACGCCTATCCCGCCCATAGTCCGCATTTCGGGTCGCTGGCCGGGCGCGTCGCCAACCGGATCAAGAATGCCAGCTTCGAGCTTGATGGCGTGACCTACAGATTGCCGCCCAATGCAGGCGAGCTGCAATTGCATGGCGGCGAAGAGGGATTGGGGCGGCAGGTCTGGCAGGGCCAGGTCGACAGCGCCAACAATGCGGTGCGTTTCACCCATTTCTCGCCCGATGGCGCCATGGGCTATCCCGGCAATGTCAACTTTGCCGCCACCTATACGCTCAGCGGCAACCGCCTGCGGCTCGAATTGAGCGCCACCACTGACCGGGCCACGCCGATCAGCCTGGTGCAGCACCAGTATTTCAATCTCGGCACCACAAACGACGTGCTGGACCACGCCATCCAGGTCAATTCCTCGGCCTATACCGAACTGGGCGCGGATCTGGCGCCCACCGGGGCCATCCTGCCCTCAAGCGGCACCATCTATGACCTGCGCCAGCCGCGCACCATGCGCGATGCCAATGGGGCGCCGGTTGATTATGATATCGGCATGGTGCTCGATACCGGCCGCAAATTGTCCGATCCCATCGCCACCGTGGTCTCGCCTGACAAGGATCTGACGCTCAAGCTCTGGAGCGACCGGCCGGGGGTGCAGGTCTATAATGGGGTTTGGACAGACGTTTCGGTTCCGGGTCTGTATGGCAAACGCTATGGCAAGCATTCCGGCTTCTGCCTGGAAGACCAGGCCTTCGCCGATGCTGTGCACAATCCGCACTTCCCCAATGTCATCTATTCCCCCGACCGGCCCTATAGCCATTGGTGCGAATTCGAGATCGCCTGACAGCG
This sequence comes from Devosia polycyclovorans, assembly GCF_042181575.1. GTDB lineage: Bacteria > Pseudomonadota > Alphaproteobacteria > Rhizobiales > Devosiaceae > Devosia > Devosia polycyclovorans. Next base: position 455,069 of record NZ_CP170082.1, read on the forward strand.
TCCGGCGGGGACGCGATGGGCCCTGCTGACATGATCCGACCGGCTGTTCGGCGATGCTCACGCTTCTGTGATAGATGTGTGGCATGGTGGAGGCCCAGCGATGGACAAGACGGAACGCCTGTTTTCGATCATGGATGCCCTCAGGCGGCATCGGCGGCCGATTACGGCGGCAGCGCTGGCCGAGGAACAGAATGTGTCGGTGCGCACGCTGTACCGAGATATCCAGACCCTGATTGGGCTGGGGGCGCCAATCGACGGGGAAGCGGGCGTGGGCTATATGCTCAAGCCCGGTTTTTTCCTGCCGCCGCTGATGTTTACGCCCGAGGAACTGGAAGCGCTGGTGCTGGGCGCGCGCTGGGTCGGCACACAGCCTGACGACGGATTGAGTGCGGCGGCGCGCAATGCCCTGGCCAAGATTGCCACGGCCTCGCCGGAGGATTTAAGGGACCGGATCAGCGATACGGCGCTGTGGCCGGTGGCGCTCTGGGGCCAGCGCAAGCCCATTCCGGTGCTGGGCGATATTCGCCTCGCCATGCGGCAGGAAAAGGCCGTCACCATTGAGTACGAGGACGAGCAGGGGCGCGCCACCAGCCGCACCATCTGGCCGGTCGGCCTGGCCTTTTATGAGGGCAAGCAGACCATTGCCGCCTGGTGCCTATTACGGCAGGATTTCCGCAATTTCCGCACCGACCGGATTGTCCGCCTGACCATTGGCGAAGAGCGCTATGGCAAGCGCCGTGCCGTCCTCGAGCGCGAGTGGCGCCAGAGCTGGGAGCGCGACCGCCGTCACCATGAGGCGGAGAAGGAGGCGAAGGCAAAGGCGGACGCTTCGGGCCCTTAGCTCATCCGCGCATAGAGGCTTTCGGGGCGGATATTCTCGTCCAGCCGGAAGCGGTGGTCGGCCGGGGGATGCGCCCTTTGCCCGCATTCGAGGCGCGGGCAGATGCGGCAACCGACGCCGATCGGCACGGTCTGCAGGTCGCTGGTCAGGTCCATGCCGTCTGAATAGATCATTTCCTTGGCGTGATGGATGGCGCAGCCCAGCCCGATCGAGAGATAGCGACGCGGCGCGTTATAGCGGTAGTCGCCCTTGGTGATAGTGCGGGCAATGCAGAAGTAGCGCTGCCCATCCGGCATCTGGCTCAGTTGCACGTTAATCCGCTCAGGCGCGAGGAAAGCGGCATAGACATTCCAGCGCGGGCAGGCACCCGAGTGGCGCGGAATGTGAATGCCGGAAAGCGAGAAGCGCTTGGAAATATTGCCGGCAATATCCGTGCGCACCAGGTGCAGAGGGATGCCCGAGGCGCCCTTGCGCTGGAGCGTGGTCATGCGGTGGCAGATCTGTTCGAAGCTGGCACCAAAGCGGCGCCCCAGCCGGTCGATATCGTAGCGATAGTCACGGCAGGCCTTGAGAAAGGGGGCATAGGGCATGATCAGCGCGGCCGCGAAATAGGCCGAGAGCACATTTCGCGCCAGCATGGGTGCGTCACCCTCAGGCAGGTCTGACTGGTCGATGATGTCACTGATCTCGGCATCCGCCGCCACCTGTCCCAGATGTTGGGCGAGCAGGAAATTGGCGGTTTCGGGCGGCAAGAGGTCGGAGACCAGCAAATGGCGGCGCGCCTGATCGAGCTGGCGCGCTATTCCGTGGGGCAGCGAGGCCAAGCGCACCTCGAGCCCGAACACGTTGAACAGATAGGCGCGAATGGCAGCGTCAAAACTATCGCCGGCATTGTCGATATCGGCGCGGACGCGTTCGGCGGCATCTTCCAGCCCGGGGAAATGGTTGGAATTCACCTGCAGGAAGTCCGAAATGGCATCGGTGGCGAGGTGGAAGGGTTCCGCCTCGCCCTCGTTGCGCGAAACCGTCGCGCCGGCCGTGGCCAGCCGATAGCGGTCATAGAGCTTGAGCACGGCACGGGCCGCTGCCGGATTGGCTTGGGCCAGATCGCGGATTTCGAGATTGGTCACATCACTATCGGCAAAGATGTCATCGCCAAAGGCCTCCATCAGATCGCCGACCAGCCGCCCTTCGTCGCCATCGACCAGTTCCCCCGGCTCCACGCCGAAATAGCCGGCGATGGAGAACAGCAGCGGCACGGTAAGTTTGCGTCGATTGTGCTCGATCAGGTTGAGATAGCTCGAGGAGATGCCCAGCGCCTGGGCCAGATCGGCCTGATTGAGATGGCGCTGGCGCCGCAGCCGCTTGATGCGGCCGCCGACCTGACTTTCGGCTGTTTCAACCATGTTTTCCTCCGTCCGGATTTTACAGAATTTACAACTCTGTGTCCGGAAATTGACCAGCGATTTACAGGTTTACTGGCGCTTCTGCGGTTATTTCTTGCATGTCTGCGCCATTTGTCAAATCTTTACAGACATCGAGCGAGGAGAATTCGAAATGACCCCCATCACCGAGCAACGCGACGAATACATCACCATCATCGCCCCCACCGCCAATGAAGCCATGGCGCAATTCAAGGCCCGCGGCCTGGCTGCCCAGGGCTATTCCATCGCGGGCCGCATTGGCCGGCATCAATTCACCCTGGTGGGTGGCGAGGATGCCCAGGAGCTGTTTTCCGGCGCCGGCATGATTGCCGCGACCTTCTGCCGGCGCGCCGCGGTTTAGAGATCAGGCTGCAGACCCATCCAGCTATCGCCGCTGGCCCCGTCTCTCGAGGCCTTCTCGACTAAATTCGCTCCACCGGAGCGAATTTGCGGCAAGCCGCCGGCTCGAAGTTCCACGTGAATCATTGCCCTCCGCCCGAGCGGCGGTGTGGCCCCGTCATGTCAAAATTTGAGGAGAACCGACATGCTCGACAAACCAGCCCATCCCGAAGGCTTCCCGACGCCAGACTATGCGCCGGACCGCTGGGACAATATTGCCCGCAACTACACCCCGGCCGATGTGGCGCGCCTGGCTGGATCGCTGCCGATCCGCCATTCACTGGCCGAAAACGGCGCCAGGAAGCTCTGGGAGTTGTTGCATTCAGAGGACTTCGTGCCGACCCTGGGCACCTTTACCGGCAATCAGGCGGTGCAGCAGGTCAAGGCGGGGCTGAAGGCGATCTATCTTTCCGGCTGGCAGGTGGCCGCCGACGCCAATTCCTCTGGCAATATGTATCCCGACCAGTCGCTCTACCCGGTCGATAGCGTGCCCTCGGTGGTCAAGCGGATCAACAAGGCCTTGCAGCGCGCCGATCAGATCCAGACCATGGAAAAGGCCGACGGTATCGCCACGACCGATCACGATTTCTTCGTGCCGATCATTGCCGATGCCGAGGCCGGCTTTGGCGGCGCGCTCAATGTGTTTGAATTGATGAAGGCCATGATCGAGGCCGGCGCTGCCGCCGTGCATTTTGAGGATCAGCTCGCTTCAGAAAAGAAATGCGGGCATCTGGGTGGCAAGGTGCTGGTGCCAACCAGCCAGTTCGTGCGCACGCTCAATGCGGCGCGGCTGGCGGCCGATGTCATGGGCGTGCCGACGCTGATCATGGCGCGTACAGACGCGGAAGCGGCGCGGCTGATCACCTCGGACATCGACGACTATGACAAGCCCTTCGTCACCGGCGAACGCACGGCCGAAGGTTTTTACCGGCTCAAGGGCGGACTGGATTGCGCCATTGCCCGGGGCCTGGCCTATGCGCCCTATGCGGACCTCATCTGGTGCGAAACCAGCAAGCCTGACCTTGATGAGGCGCGCAAATTCGCGGAAGGCATCCGCAAGGAATATCCCGACCAGATGCTGGCCTATAATTGCTCGCCCAGTTTCAATTGGGCCAAGCATATGGGCGAGGCGGAAATGGCCGCGTTCCAGCGTGAGATCGCCGCCATGGGCTACAAATATCAGTTCATCACCCTGGCCGGCTTCCACAATCTGAGCCTGACGACCTTCGAACTGGCGCGCAGCTACAAGCAGGACGGCATGGCCGGCTATTCGCGCCTGCAGCAGGCCGAATTTGCCGCCGAAGCTCACGGCTTCTCTGCTGTTCGGCACCAGCGCGAAGTGGGCACCAGCTATTTTGACGCGATTTCCATGACCGTGACCCAGGGACAGAGCGCCACCACGGCGATGGCTGAATCCACGGAAACGGCGCAGTTCCACTAAAGATAGTGCCGCTTGATCGGCAAAGCGCGATGGGTCTAGGATTTCTTCCCAGCTCATTGCGCCTTGTCGCTCATGTCGTACGCCGCCAAACGTTTCGTTCTGGATCAACTCGACCGCGCCGGGATTGTCACCGGACCTGGCCCGGATGCCGATGTCACCATCCATGACGAGCGGCTATACGCCCGCCTGTTGCGGGACGGCACGCTGGGGCTGGGCGAAAGCTATATGGATGGCTGGTGGGATGCCGAACCGCTGGACGCGCTGTTGTTCAAGCTTGCCGCGGCGCGGGTCCAGGATGCCTTTCCCCGCGACCTGCCGCTGATTGCCAGTATGCTCAAGGCGCGCCTGCTCAACATGCAGCGGCTGCGGGTGCGCGAGGTCGCCGAAAAGCACTACGATCTCGACAACGACCTTTACGCAGCCATGCTGGACAGGCGCATGATTTATTCCTGCGCCTATTGGGCACAAGCCGACACGCTGGAGGCGGCACAGGACGCCAAGCTCGATTTGATCTGCCGCAAGCTGGGGCTGGAGCCGGGCATGGCTGTGCTCGATATCGGCTCGGGCTGGGGTGGGTTCCTGCATTTTGCCGCCGAGCGCTATGGCATTTCCGGGCTCGGCGTCACCGTGAGCCAGGAACAGGCCGACTATGCCAATGCTCACGGCCAGGGCCTGCCGGTGGAAACCCGGCTGATGGACTATATGGCGCTTGAGGGTCAGTTCGACCGCATCGTCTCGATCGGCATGTTCGAACATGTCGGCTACAAGAATTACCGCGCCTTTTTCGAAAAAGTCCGGTCACTGCTCAAACCCGAAGGCCTGTTCCTGCTGCACACCATCGGTGGCAACGTTTCGACTACCCATGGCGACCCTTGGGCTGAAAAATACATCTTTCCGAATGGCATGCTGCCTTCGATTGCCCAGATCGGGGCAGCCGTGGAAGACCTGTTCGTGATGGAGGATTGGCACAATTTCGGTGCCGACTATGATCGCACGCTGATGGCCGGGCGCGCGCGGTTCGATGCGGCCTGGCCTGAGCTGTCGCAACGCTATGACGAACGCTTCCGCCGTATGTGGCGCTATTATCTCTCGGTGTTTGCTGCCCTGTTCCGCGCCCGGCAGATCAATCTCTGGCAGATCGTGCTTTCGCCGGAAGGGGTGCCGGGGGGCTATCGCCGGGTGAGCTGAGCGTGATTCACGTGGAACATTTGTCCACAGACTTATGCACAGAGCTCAGAAGATTGACTGCCTCAGCGGCAGCTTGATCGAGGCCGGAAAGCCGGTTTCCAGCTCGTCCCAGAAGCGGTCGCGCAGGACTTCGGGGAAGACATGGCCCGAAGGCAGGGACTCGCGTGCAAACCAACCCGCTTCGCTGATGGACTCAGCCTCGGCAGGATTGGCCGAAACATCGATCTCGCCCGAAATATAGTCGGCGAGGAACCAGAATTTGACGATGCGGCCCCAATCATCGACCAGTTCGTCGATATAGGCCAAGGCGCGCGTCTTGACGCGGATGCCGGCCTCTTCAAAGGCCTCGCGTTCAGCGGCTTCGTGCAGCTCTTCATTCCCCTCCACGCCACCACCTGGTCCGGCCCAGAAGTCGTGCACGCCGGCACGATAGTGCCGAACCAGAAGGATCCGGTCGCCTCGCAGCGCCAGAACGCCGGCGGAAATGCGGTGTTTCATGCTCGGTCCGTTCAGGCTGCACCGAAACTGAGCCGGTAGCTCAGGGCCTCGGCAATGTGAGGCCGCGCCACCTTATCGGACCCCGCCAGATCGGCAAGGGTGCGGGCAACCTTGAGCACGCGATGATAGGCGCGCGCAGAGAGGTTGAACCGCTCGGCGGCCTGCAGCAGCAAGGACTGGCTCTCCCGGTCGGGCGCGACCAGTTTTTCGATGAGCGAAGCCGGTGCGGCCGCATTGGTCAGAACATGGCCATGCCCCGCATCGGCATAGCGCTGCCGCTGCTTTTCGCGCGCGGCGGCCACGCGTTTGGCTACATCGGCCGAGCTTTCGGCCGGTCCGGCAGAGGAGATCATGTCGGCCGCACTGACCGCCGGCACATCAATACGGATATCGATGCGGTCAAGAAAGGGGCCGGAAACCCGCGCCTGATAGTCGCCCGCGCAGGCAGCGCCACGCTTGCAGCTATGGCCCGGCGTGCCCGCCATGCCGCATTTGCAGGGGTTCATGGCGGCGATGAGCTGGAAGCGCGAGGGATAGGCCACGCGCGCATTGGCCCGGGCGATCACCGTTTCACCGCTTTCGAGCGGCTGGCGCAGGCTGTCGAGCACATTGGGGGCGAATTCGGGCAGTTCGTCGAGGAACAGCACGCCATTATGCGCCAGACTGGCTTCGCCGGGGCGGACCTTGAGGCCGCCGCCCACCAGCGCCGCCATGGAGGCCGAGTGATGTGGCGCCCGGAAGGGCCGGCGATCGGACAGCGCGCCACCCGCCAATTCGCCGGCTATGGACTGGATCATGGATATATCGAGCAGTTCGCGGGCCGAGAGCGGCGGCAAAATGGACGGCAGGCGCGCGGCCAGCATGGATTTGCCCGCGCCAGGCGGGCCGACCATGAGCATGTTGTGCCCGCCGGCCGCGGCGACTTCGAGCGCGCGCCGCGCCACTGCCTGGCCGCGCACATCGACAAGATCGGGCAAATCGCCCGGCGCCGCCAATTGCCGGCCAGGCTGCGGCCGGGCCTGCAGTTGATGACCGGTGAGATGATTGACCAGCGCGATGAGGCTATCAGCGGCGATGATGTCGACGTCTTCCCCGGCCCAGGCCGCTTCGGCGCCCGAGCGCTTGGGACAGATAATCCCCATGCCCTTGGCGCTTGCAGCCATGGCGGCGGGCAGAACACCGCCGACATGGGCCAGGCGCCCGTCGAGCCCCAGTTCGCCCAGTGCCACAAAATTCTCCAGCGCATCCTGTGGAATGGCGCCCAGCGCGCCCATCAGTGCCAAGGCGATGGGCAGGTCATAATGGCTGCCTTCCTTGGGCAGGTCGGCTGGAGCCAGATTGATGGTGATGCGCTTGGGCGGCAGGCCAAGCCCCGAGGCGGTCAAGGCGGCGCGGACCCGCTCGCCGCTTTCGCGCACCGCCTTGTCGGGCAGGCCGACCAGCACGAGGGCGGGAAAACCGGGCGCGATATGGGCCTGAACATCGACCGGAACGGCCTCAATGCCCTGAAACGCCACAGTCGTTACGCGCGTGACCATCGGCTTTGCCCCCAATTGCCGGACCTGACGCTAGCAGATCGTTAACCGCCCAGCAAGAACGAAGAGCGAACGAAAGATGGCTCGTTAACCATGCTGGCTGCCACACTGGTTACCCTAAATCTCCATTAACCGGAGCATGTTGAATCAAATAGCAATTGTTGTTGCATTTGAGTGTTCCTTGTCATGGCTTCGTCTGTCCGCCGCTCTGCCTCCGCCCTTCTGCGTGGCGCCGTCATGAGCCTTGCCGTGGTTGCTCTGGCCGCCTGCGGCAGCATGGGCGGGCTTTACAGCGCCATTCCTGGTGATAACCGCCCCCATTCGGGCGTGGACCGGGCGCGCGGCATGCCCATCCAAGGGATCGACGTGGCGCGCTATCAGGAGAATGTCGATTTTGCCCGGGCGCGTGCGGCCGGCACGCATTTCGTCTTCATGAAAGCCACCGAGGGCAAGGACTATATCGACCCCAATTTCCGCCTCAACTGGCAGCGGGCGCGCGATGCGGGCATGCCGCGCGGCGCCTATCACTTCATGACCTGGTGTTCGCTGGCCTCAGAGCAGGCGGCCTGGTTCACCCAGAACGTGCCCTATGATCCAAGCGCCCTGCCACCGGTGCTGGATCTGGAATGGAACAATCACTCAAGCTGCAAGGTCAAACCGAGCAAGGCTGACGCACTGGAGAAGATCCGGCTGATGCTCGACGTCATGGAACGCCATAGCGGCAAGCTGCCGATCATCTATACAGACATGAATTTCCATCGCGACATTCTGGCCGGCGAATATTTCCCCAATGCCTTCTGGCTGCGTTCGACCGCCGCCGAGCCGCATGAGCGCTATGAGAACCGGCCCTGGACCTTCTGGCAATATACCCAGACCGGCGTGGTGCCGGGCGTGCGCGGCGAAGTCGACCGGAACGCGTTCTACGGCAGCACCGAGGACTGGCTGATGTTCCTGCATACCGGCTGCGATCCGCGCGCCATTGCCGCGCTGCGGGCAACCGGACGCTGTCTGCCCTCAAAATAGGGGGCGATTTGGCGCTACCCAACCGGCTTGTCGCCGCATAAAGTTGCGCGGCGAGTTGGGCATGGAGGGCTGGGCCGATGGGCTTTCTCAATGATTTGGGGCTGGACGGTCTCAGCATCACGCTGATCGGGCTAGGCATATTGCTGGTGCTGGTGCTGTTTGCCGGCGCCAAGACCGTGCCGCAGGGCTATAATTTCACCATTGAGCGGTTCGGCAGATATACCCGTACACTCAAGCCCGGCCTCAATCTGATCGTCCCGTTCATCGATGTGATCGGCAAGAGGATCAACGTCATGGAGCAGGTGCTGGACGTTCCGCACCAGGAGGTCATCACGCGCGATAATGCGACAGTGACCGCCAATGGCGTGACCTTCTACCAGATTCTGGATGCCGCCTCGGCCGCCTATGAAGTGACCAATCTAGAACACGCCATTCTGAACCTGACCATGACCAATATCCGCTCGGTCATGGGCTCGATGGACCTCGATTCCCTGCTCTCCAATCGCGACGAGATCAATGACCGCGTATTGCGGGTGGTCGATGCGGCTGTCTCGCCCTGGGGTGTCAAAATCACCCGTATCGAAATCAAGGATATCGACCCGCCCAGTGACCTGGTGGATTCGATGGGCCGGCAGATGAAAGCCGAGCGAGAGAAACGCGCCACAATTCTGGAAGCCGAAGGCCGGCGGCAGGCCGCCATTCTCAAGGCCGAGGGCGAAAAGCAGGCCCAGGTGCTGGAGGCCGAGGGCCGCCGCGAAGCCGCCTTCCGCGACGCCGAGGCCCGCGAGCGCGCCGCAGAGGCCGAAGCCAAGGCCACTCAATTGGTGTCCGAAGCCATTGCCGCGGGCAATGTGCAGGCAATCAACTATTTCGTGGCCAATAACTACATCAAGGCGCTGGAAAAAGTGGCCACTTCGCCCAACCAGAAGCTGCTGATGCTGCCCGTCGAAGCGTCCAGCGTGATCGGGGCCATTGGCGGCATTGCCGAGATTGCCCGGGAAACCTTTGGCGCGGAAAAGCCGGTGCAGCCGCGCGCAACCAGCCGCCCGCCCGCCAGCGCACCGTCCGCAGCGCCGTCTCCCGCGCAGGACTGACGGGAGCGCGTTATGGAGATCGTCAATTTCCTGGTCGAAAACGGACCCTGGAGCTGGATCGTTGGCGGCCTGATCCTTCTGGCGCTCGAACTGGTGCTGCCCGGCGGCTTCCTGCTCTGGATGGGCATCGCGGGCATATTGACCGGCATCATCACCTTGTTTCAACCACTGGCCTGGCCGGTGCAATGGCTGATCTTCGGGGTGCTCTCACTGGTTTCGATCCTGATCTGGATCCGTTTGATGCGCCATCGGGCCGCGCAATCCGACCGGCCACTGCTCAATCGGCGCACTGAACGCCTCGTGGGGCGCGAAGCGGTGCTCGACCAACCCATCGTAGAGGGCTTTGGCAGATTGACGCTGGACGACACCAAGTGGCGCGTGCGCGGCCCGGACCTGCCCGCCGGGCAGCGCGTACGGATCACCGGGGCCGATGGCGCCGTGCTGACAATCGAACCGGTCTAGCCCAGGCCGATCTTTTCAGCGGGCTCTAGGCAGTTCTGCGCAAGAGTTCATTAACCATAAGCTGCAAGGATCGGGGTTCCGGCCCCTGGGGCCTGTACCGGCCTCAACTTGTCTGCCGGCTAGATCTGCGGAGCGGGACTTGGCCCGGCGAAACCTCATAGCGTTGCGTGTTCTGCTGACGAGCGGTCTGCTCACGGGCACAGCGCTGGCCGAGCCGCTCATCATCGATGAGGAGGCGCTTGTCGAGGCGCGGCTGGCGCCCGGCATCTATCCGTCAGCGCCCGTGCCGCAGGAGTTTGCCCCGCCCAGCGAACCGGGCCACCCGCCGGTCGAGATCGACTGGTCACTCGGCCTTAAAGGCAGCTACAGCCAGACAACAGGCGGCAATCGTTTCGTGACGACGCTCAATCCGGCTGTTTCGGCAACCCATCAGGGGGTGCGCACCGATCTGATGCTCGAGGGCGATGCTGAACTGGCCCGTGACAATGATGGCACTTTGGGCGTTACCCGCCTCAACCTGGACTTGTCCGGCACCACGCAGCTGGATCGCGACACAACGGCCAGTGCCGGAGCGACCCTCAAATTGTCGCGCGATCTGCCCTCCACGCCGGGGCTCGATCCCCTGATTACCGATCCGGCGCTGAGTGTCACCGGCGCTATGGACGGAACGATCGAGCGTCAATTCGGAAAGTTCAATCTGGGCCTCAGCGGCGCCCTTGCGCGCACGGTCTACGGCCCGACGATCCGGACCGATACCGGCAATACCGACAATTCAAACCAGAATGTGTGGGAAGGCGACACCACGCTGCGCCTGGGCCTCCAAGCGACCCCGATCATCGAGGTCTTCGGCGAAGTGGGCCTGGGCCGGGACTGGTTCGACCGCCCCGGTACGGGCGGCATTATACCCGATGCCACGAGCCGAACACTGCGGGCCGGCCTTGCTGGCAGTTGGAACGGGCTCTTTAGCGCCAGCGCCGCGGTCGGTGTCGCGCAACACGACTTCGACGACGCCAGCCTGGCCGATATCACCGCGCGGCTCTATGACGCCAGCGTGACCTATTCCCCTGACCCGACCCTCAATCTGACCGCGTCACTGGCCACCACCGTGGAGCCGACGGGAGCCGATAGCGGGGGCACGGCGCGGGTGGCACACCGGGCAACGACCAGTGCCGACTACACCGTCAATTCCTGGTTGCGCCTGCGCACCTCGGCAGAATGGGGGCGCTCCTGGCTCGAAGGCAGCAGCGAAACCGAGACGCGACATGGGGCAGGCTTCGGCGCCGACTACCGGTTCAGCCGCCATACCGCGATCTCCGCCGACTATGCCTATGCGCACCGCAACAACAGCGCCTCGGGCACTTTGGACAGCCACACCGTCAGCGTGGGCGTGACGGTTCGGCGCTAAGGGCTGTGATCAGAGCTGATCTTCGAGATCGAGCTTTCTCAGTTCCTCGATGAAGCCGGGGCGGATGTCGGGGCGGTCCAGGGCAAAGACCACATTGGCGGTCAGAAAGCCCAGCTTGGAGCCGCAATCATAGACCTTGCCCTGGTATTTCACTCCGGTGAAAGGCTGCTGGCTCATCAGCGTCTGCATGGCATCGGTGAGCTGGATTTCCCCGCCCGCGCCCTTGGTCTGCTCGGCCAGGAGCGCGAAGATTTCCGGCTGCAGGATATAGCGCCCGGAAATGAACAGGTTCGATGGCGCCTCGTCACGCTGGGGCTTTTCCACCATGCCATCGATGGCAAAACCGGTGTCCGGACCCTCGCCGCGCACCACCACGCCATAGGAGGACACATCCTCCCAGGCGCATTCCTCGACCCCGATAATATTGCCCGGCCGCTCTTCATAGGCATCCATCATCTGCTTGAGCACGCCCGGCCTGGCCTGGAAAATCATGTCGGGCAGCAGCAGCGCGAAGGGCTGGTCGCCCACGATGTCCCGGGCGCACCAGACCGCATGACCCAGGCCCAGCGGTTCCTGCTGACGGGTGAAGCTGGTGCGACCGGCCGAGGGCAGGTCCTGCTGCAACTCCTCAAGCGCCGCTGACTTGCCACGGGCCTCCAGCGTTGCTTCCAGTTCGAACTGCTTGTCGAAGTGATCCTCGATGACACCCTTGTTGCGACCGGTGACGAAGACAAAGTGCTCGATCCCGGCTTCGCGCGCCTCATCGACGGCATACTGGATCAGCGGCCGGTCTACGACCGTCAGCATTTCCTTGGGCATCGCCTTGGTGGCGGGCAGAAAACGGGTTCCCAGCCCCGCAACCGGAAACACCGCTGTTCGAACTCGTTTGGACACGCAAGGCTCTCCTCGGTGGCATTGGAAGGGTAGGTGACGTAAAAGCTAAATCAACATCTGCCACATATTGTTGCAACCAAATAGCGTTGCGATGCCGGGAGTTAGCTTAAATGAGTGTGTTGGTTACCGGGGGCGCCGGCTATATCGGCAGCCATATGGTGCTCAATCTTGCCGATGCCGGCGAGCAGGTTGTGGTCCTCGACAATCTCGTCACCGGCTTCGACTGGGCCATTGACGGGCGGGCCATTTTTGAAACTGGCAACGCTGGGGACATCGATCTGGTGCTCAGGCTGATCGAGAAGCATCGCATTACCGAGATCATCCACTTCGCCGGTTCGATCGTGGTTCCCGAGTCGGTCTCCAATCCGCTCAAATACTACGCCAACAATACCGCCACGTCCCGCAATCTGATCGAGGCCGCCGTCAAGGGCGGGGTCAAGCATTTCATCTTTTCCTCCACCGCCGCGGTCTATGGCATGACCGGGCTGGCGCCCGTGGTCGAAGACACGCCACTCAACCCCATGTCTCCCTATGGCCGCTCAAAACTGATGACCGAGTGGATGCTGGCCGACGTAGCGGCGGCCCATCCGATCACCTATGGGGTTCTGCGCTATTTCAACGTCGCCGGAGCCGATCCGGGCAAGCGCTCGGGCCAGTCGACCCCCGAGGCCACCCATCTGATCAAGGTGGCTTGCCAGACCGCGCTGGGCCAGCGAGAGAAGATGGATATCTTCGGCACCGATTACGAGACGCCGGACGGCACCTGCGTGCGCGACTATATCCATGTCACCGACCTGATCGCCGCCCACGCCCTGTTGCTCAAGCATTTGCGCAAGGGCGGGGAGAGCAGCACGCTCAATTGCGCCTATGGCCGCGGCTATTCGGTGCGTGAAGTGGTGGACACGGTGCGCCGGGTGTCCGGCGTCGACCTGCGCGCCGATGAGGGGCCACGCCGGGCCGGCGATCCGGCCTCGATCACTGCCACGGGCGAGAAGGTGCGGAAGATGCTGGGCTGGGTGCCGCAGCATGACGATCTTGAAGAGATCGTCGACACCGCGTTCAATTGGGAACGGCATCTGATGACCCGCAATCGCTGAGGAACCAAACCCATGTTCATCCGGCTCGTGGCGCTGATCTGGCTGGCTCTGGCCGCGCCAATCCTGGCCCAGCCAGCGGAAAGCTTTGACGCCTTCCTGCGCGATCTTCGCCACGAGGCGGTGGCAGCAGGCGTCAATGCTGGCTCCTATGACGCCATAACACAGAACCTGACCCCGGATCCGCGGGTTCCGAACCTGGTCGAGACCCAGCCCGAGTTCACCACCCCGATCTGGGACTATCTCGACCGCCGCATCTCGGCGGGCCGTATCGAACGCGGCAAGGCGGCCATGGCGCGCCATGCGGATCTGTTTGCGGCAATCGGGCGGGCCTATGGCGTCGACCCCTATGTGCTCGGCGCCATCTGGGGCATGGAGACCGACTATGGCGCCGTACTCTCCAATGACAGCCTCATCCGGCCCATCGTCCGCTCGCTGGCCACGGTTGCCTGGCAGCGCCGCAGCCGCTTTGCCGAAGACAAGGCCGATTTCTTCGCCGCGCTGAAACTGACGGCGGCCAATAATGGGGTGTCACCCGTCGGCTCCTGGGCTGGGGCCATCGGCCATTTGCAGGTCAATCCGTCCAATGTGCTGGCCCATAGCACCGACGGAGACGGCGATGGGCGCGTCGACCTGCATAATTCCCTGCCCGATGCGCTAGCCACCAGTGCCGTCTATCTTCGGCGCCTGGGCTATCAACCCGGGCTCGATTGGGGCTTTGAGGTCCTGGTGCCGCAGAGTTTCGACTATCTGCTGGCCAGCCGCGAGCAGTTGCGGCCGATATCCTTCTTTGCCGAGCGCGGCATATCTCGCGTCGCCGGTCGGCAGTTTGCTGACCTCTCGACGCCGGTCTTTCTTTATGTGCCTGCGGGAAAAGACGGCCCGAAATTCCTGATGACCACCAATTACCTGGTGTTCAAAGGCTATAATTTCTCTGACAGCTACGCCATGGCGGTAGCGCATCTGACGGACCGACTTAAGGGCGGCGGGCCCTATGTTACGCCCTGGCCGCGCCAGACGCAGTTTCCCAATCTCGCCCAGCGCCAGGCCATTCAGCAGGCGCTTAAACAACTGGGCCATTATGACGGCGCGGTGGATGGACGGATCGGTCCCATCACCCAGGCCGCCTACGCGCGTTTCCAGGCGCAGCGCGGCGAGGTCGCTGATGGCTTTGTCACCCGTGCGGCCTATGAAGCACTCAGCGCCGCCACCCGATAACGGGATGGGGAGCGCCGTGGCCAGGCGGTGGCGGCAGTGATAAAAGGCGGACATAGCGCTTATCGGACCCCCACATGAAACGGCTGATCCTCTGCATATTGGTTGGCATACTGGCCCTGATCGATCCCGGTCCGGCGCTGGCCCAGAGCGTCGTCGGCGAGCGCATGGAGGTTGCGCAGAGCGAACAGCCGCGACGCCGCACCCTGTTCGACTTGCTGTTCGGCGAAGAACCCGCGCCAGCGCCACAGGTCCAGCAAACCCGGCCACGCCCTCAGCAGGCCGCGCCAAAGCCTGCTCCAGCTCCAGCCCTGCCGCCGCCCAAGCCGGCCATCGACAAGGCGGAGGACGCGACGCGGCTGGCGGTCTTTGGCGATTCGCTGGCCATTGATCTTGCCCGAGCGCTTGAGCGGTTTTATGCCGAGGACCCCAATCTGGTGGTCATAGGGCAGGGCGTCAGTTCCTCCGGCTTCGTGCGCGACGACTATTTCGACTGGAACGCAGCGCTGGCCGAACAGATTGCCGCCGACAGCTTCGATCTGGCCGTGGTCATCATCGGCATCAATGATAACCAGGCCATCAACGCCAATGGTCAGTCCTACGCACCGCTGAGCGAGGGTTGGACCAGCGCCTATCAGGCCCGGCTCAATGAATTTCTCAGCCAGTTGCGCGCGGCGCGAAAACCAGTGATCTGGATGGGGCTGCCACCCATGTCGCGCAGCCAGTATTCAGCCGCTATCAGCCAGATCAGTGCGCTGCACCGGCTGGCGGCCTTTTCCGGCGGCGCGGAATATCTCGACATTTTCGAGCGCTTTGCCGATGCTGAGGGGAAATACGCCGCCTATGGCCCCGATGTGAACGGGCAGAATGCGTTGATGCGCAAGGATGACGGCATCCATTTTTCCTCGGCGGGCTCGGACAAGCTGGCCTTCTATATCAGCCAGTCGATGCGCAATTTCTATCGCGGGGGACGCGTGAGTGTGGCCGTGGCCGACCCGCTGCAGGGCACCGATGCCGGCGCCATGCTGCGCCCGCCCTTCCAGGGTCTGGGCCAGATCCGTCTGCTTGAAGTCGCCGGCGCCGTCATGCCGCTGGGCCGGGTGCCGGAGCGCGCCAGTGATCTGGTGACGGCCAGTGGCCCGGTTGGGTCGCCGGGCGGTTTCCCGCTCGATCAGTTGGTGGACGCGCCGGTGGGGCGCGTCGATGCCTTTGGCGTGGGAAAAACGCCCCAAGACCAGAGCCGGCCCCTCAATACCGCCCGCTAAAGCGCGGCGGAGATCGGGGTCAGCATCTCGGAGCGGGCAGAGCCCGTTCCGGCCACGCTGGTGGCCATGATGGCGAAGATCAGCAGAACAAGAGCAGCAGCGAGCCGCATATGGCAAAATCCCCAAGGGTTAATGCTGCGCATAGTTCTGCGTCCGGAAGCCCGCGTACGCAAGAACAGCGTTAAGACTTGCTTAACGCTGACAATTTTCAGAAAATTTTCGGATTAGCCGCCCAGCAGGCCGCTGGTCTTTATGCCATCAAATACGAACTGCACGGCAAGAGCCGCAAGCAGGATGCCGACAACGCGCGAGACTACGGACAGTCCGGTCAACCCCAGCAGACGCTGGATCGGTATGGCAATGAGCAGGGTCAGCCAGCATAGCGCCAGAATGACCACGATGGCCGCCAGCACCAGCCAGAATTCGAGGTCGGATTTGGCGCCGGTGGTCAGCAGGATGACCGCGGAAATCGCGCCGGGCCCGGCCATCAGGGGCATGGCGAGGGGAAAGACCGAAATATCCTGGCTCTGGCGCGCTTCGCGCTCTTCTTCATCGGTGGTGCCGGTGCCGCCTGAATGGCGGGCAAAGACCATGTCGATGGCGATCAGCAGCAGCAGGACGCCGCCAGCGGTGCGCAGTGCGGGAATGGTGATGCCGAAGATATCAAGGATGGCATTGCCCAAGACGGCAAAGAACAGAAGGATGGCCAGCGCCACCAGCACGCCACGCGTGGCGAAGATGCGGCGCTGGGCCGGGGAATTGTCCTTGGTCAGGGCGGCAAAAATGAAGGCGATGTCGGCCACGCCCACAGTGGCGAACAGCGTAGCGAATGCGACGAGAAAGGTGTTCATGCAAGCTCCCCAGCCCAGGCGACAGCACTAGGGCATTTTGCTGGCTGGAGCAAATGTGTCAGGCGGCCTCAACCAGCATGTCGGGGGGCAATTGTTTACGGGCCTGCAGCACTTCCATGCCGACAATGTGCCCCTCTTTGTCATAGTCAAGGACAATGCCGGGCGAGACTTCTTCACTCTCTTCGACCAGGCCGGAAGAGAAGCGAATATAGGCGGCATCCGCCTCCGGGTCATACGCCACTGTCGGCTTGTTCATTTTGGCCTCGCACGGCGATCCAGAAACACAGATACTATACGGAAATTGACGGGCGTTTCCACTGCGGCAGCACGAAGATAGCGGCCATCGCGTTCCGGCACGGCGCCAAAGTAGCGAACCACGGCCGGGTCGATGCGGTCCGGTTCAATCCACTGCGGTTCGCGAAGAACTCTTTCGACCCAGGCGGGATTCAGGCCACGTTCAAGCAACACGGTGTTTGCATGATCTGTGTAGACGACCGGCTTTGACATCGATTCGGCCTCCTGTTTCGATGTCGTTCAACAGGTGAATGGTTGCCGGAACAAACCGGCGCTACGCCCGTCGCTTCTCGATCGCGTCCCAGATCAGAACGGCAATGTCGGGGCCGCCGAAGCGCTTGATTTCGCGGATACCGGTGGGGGAGGTGACGTTGATCTCGGTGAGATAGCCGCCGATCACGTCAATGCCGACAAAGATCATGTCCCGCTCCTTGAGCGCCGTGGCGATAGCAGCGCAGATTTCCTGTTCGCGCTCGGTGAGCGGAGAGAGTTCCGGGCGTCCGCCGACATGCATGTTGGAGCGCGCCTCGCCGTCGGCCGGGATGCGATTAAGGCCCATGACCGGTTCGCCATCGATGATGATGATGCGCTTGTCGCCCTGGCGCACATCGGGGAGGTAGCGCTGCACCATGAAGGGTTCGCGATAGTTCTGCTCGAACAATTCGAGCAGGCTGGCCAGATTGTGGTCGCCTTCTTGGATGAAGAACACGCCGGCCCCGCCATTTCCGTATAGCGGCTTGACGATGATATTGCCGTGCTCGCGCCGGAAGGCCTGGATTTCGGACCGGTCGCGCGTCACCAGCGTGGGCGGCATCAGTTCGGGGAAATCGGTGACGAGGATCTTTTCGGGGGCATTGCGCACCGCGGCGGGCGGATTGACCACCAGGGTCTTGGGATGGATGCGCTCGAGCAGATGGGTGAGCGTGATATAGTTCATGTCGAAGGGCGGGTCCTGGCGCATCAGCACCACGTCCTGGGTGGAAAGATCCACCCGCGCCGCTTCACCCAGGGTGAAGTGCTTGCCTTTTTCTGCGTCGGTCACCGTGATCGGCTGGGCCAGCGCGCTCACCAAATCGCCCTTGAGCGAGAGCGTATCGGGTGTGTAATGCAGCAGCTCATGCCCGCGCGCCTGCGCCTCGAGCATCATGGCGAAGGTCGAATCGCCGGTCGGGTTGATGGTTGCGACATGGTCCATCTGGACGGCGACTTTAAGCGACATGGTCATTCTCACGCTGCAGGAAAGGCGTTGATGAGATGGCGTGGCCAGCGACCCGGTGCAAGCAGAATCACGTCGAAACGCAAATCCTTGCCGCTTTCCGCCGGGTGTCGGACGAGCCAATATTGTGCGGCACGCGTGATCCGCTGACGATTGACGGCGGCATGGGTAAGAAATTCGTCAGCGTCCCGGGCGCGTGCCTTGA
Source organism: Devosia polycyclovorans (assembly GCF_042181575.1). Taxonomy (GTDB): domain Bacteria; phylum Pseudomonadota; class Alphaproteobacteria; order Rhizobiales; family Devosiaceae; genus Devosia; species Devosia polycyclovorans. The sequence continues at coordinate 473,413 of NZ_CP170082.1, forward strand.
CCTCGACAAAGGCGATAGTGCCACCCTTTTCGACCACCAGGTCGATTTCGCCCACTGGCGTTTTGACGCGACGGTCGCGCAACCGATAGAATTTGAATTGCAGGAACAGCGCCGCCAGCGCTTCGCCGCGATGGCCGCGGCGCTCGGCCTTGACCCGCTTCCTACTGGGCGTTCTTGAGGGCGAGCGCGGCATCATAGACTTCCTTGCGCTTGAGGCTGAAGCGCGCGGCAATCTCATCGACCGCGGCGCGCAGCGGTTGCTCAGACATGGCTTCGACCAGTGCCGCCTGCCAATCAGCGGTGTCGGGCGCGGCGGGCTCGGCGGCGCCGGCCACCACGATGACAGCCTCACCCTTGGTGCTCTCCGCGCTGAACTGTTCTGCCAATGCGGCGAGCGGGCCCCGGAAGGTGCGCTCGAAGCGCTTGGTCAATTCGAGCGAAACCGCCGCCTGCCGGTCGCCCAGCACTTCGGCCATGCCGGCAAGGCAGGCGGCAAGACGCCGGGGCGATTCGTAGAATACCAGCGTTTCACGTGAATCCTTGAGTTTTTCCAGCGCATTGGTTCGGGCCCCCGCCTTGGGTGGCAGGAAACCATGGAAGACAAAGGCGTCCGTCGGCAGGCCCGCAACCACCAGTGCCGATAACAAGGCCGAGGCACCGGGAATGGGAAAGACCGGCAGGTTCTGTTCCGCCAGCGCCCGGATCAGCGGAAAACCCGGATCGGACAGCAACGGCGTGCCCGCATCGGAGATCAGCGCAATGCTGGCCCCGGCCGCCACGCGCGCCGCGATGTCCTCAGCCTTGTCGCGTTCATTGTGCTCATGCAGGGCCTGGCGCCGGCCTTTGATACCGTAATGGTCGAGCAGCTTGGCCGAGGTGCGCGTGTCCTCGCATAGTACCAGCTCTGCTGCCGCCAGCGTTTCGAGCGCTCGCAGGGTGATGTCGCGCAGATTGCCGATGGGCGTGGCCACGACATAAAGGCCAGCCGCCAGCGGAGGGGCCTCGAAGCGGGTGCCGGCGATGAAATAGTCCCTGGTCTCGCCACTCATCGCCTGCCCCTTACGCGTCTCAAACTTTGGTTAACCATATGCGGCGACCTTGTTAACACATTGTGAGCTTCTGCAGCGGCATCGGATAGAAATGGGGAACAAAGGGGTGAAATGGGGACGCCGGGCGGTCATGGCGGGCCTCGCCTCGGCGCTGGCCGCCTGTTCACCCGGTGCGCTGCAATGGGGTTCGCGCAGCTTTTCCCTGCCCTGGTCGGGGGACGATGGCGGCACTGGCGGGCTTTTGCCTTCCGCTAGTGCCCCCAAGGAGCAATTCGGACGCGGACGGGTCAGCGTCGCCTTGCTTTTGCCGCTCTCGGGCAATGCGGCGCTGAGCCAATTGGGTACGGCGCTGGCCAATGCATCAAAGCTCGCCATCGCCTTTATCGAAGCCAACCCCAATATTGGAGAAAACATCACCATCTCGTTGCGCGATACCGGGGACAGCGCGGCGGGCGCGACCAGTGCCGCCAATGCCGCGGTGGCCGAAGGGGTCAAGCTGATCCTGGGGCCGCTGACGGCCGAACAGGTGAGCGCCGCCGGCCAGGTGGCGCGGGCGGCAGGTATTCCGCTGATCGGCCTTGCCAATAATGGCTCGGTCGCCGGGCCGGGCGTCTATGTGCTCAACGTCTTGCCGGAAACCGAGATGAAACGCGCTGTACGTTACCTGCGCGATCAGGGGCGGCGCGGCCCAGCGGGCATCTTTCCGGCCACGCCCTATGGCGAGGCGCTGGCTACCGCTTTCCGGCAGCAGGCCATTGCCGCCGGGTTCAACCCCAGCGCGGTCTATACCTTCTCCAACATTTCCGAGGCGCAGCAGATTGTCGATCAGGCCAAGCCCCTGATTGATCGCGGCATGATCGATGCGCTCTTCATCCCCGACCGGGCCAGCGCCGCGACCTTTTCGGGCCTTCTGGCCCGGGCCGAGGTCACGGGTGAGATGGTGCAATTGGTCGGATCGGCCGACTGGGCGAACGATGCGGCCCTGTTGCGCAATCCGGCCCTGGCCGGTGCGATCTTTCCGGCGGTAGACGAGGCTGGTCTCAATGCCATTCGCGCCGATTATTCGGCACGCTTTGGCGGCAATCCCCCGCAAATGGCCACTATTGCCTATACCGCCACTATTCTGGCCAATGTGAACACTCTGTCGCTCGCGACCCCGCCCTATGAGGCGTCGCTCCTGACCAATCCCGCCGGCTTTGCCGGGCGCGACGGGCTGTTCCGGTTCCATGCCAATGGGCGGAGCGATTATGCACTGGTGATCAAGCAGATCGCGGCAGGCGGTGTGACGGCAACGGTGGACGGGGCCAGGATTTAGCCGAGGATATTGCGGCTCTGAATGCGGCCAACCCCTGCCTCTGCCATATCGGCCCAAGCTTTTTCCAGTGACCCGTTCGCATCGATGGCCCGGGTGGCGTCTTCAATGACGGTGACATCGAAGCCGCCTGCGGCACCGTCCAGCGCTGTCCAGGCCACGCAGAAATCGGTGGCCAGGCCCACGACATAAAGGCGGCCGACATCGCGCTCGTTGAGATAGCCGGCCAGGCCCGTCAGCGTTTCCCGGTCCGCCTCCTGAAAACCAGAATAGCTGTCGATCGCCTTGTTATAGCCCTTGCGGATGATGAGCTGGGCATGGGGGATAGCGAGATCGCGGCTGAGTTCGGCGCCCCTGGTCTGCCAGACGCAGTGATCGGGCCAGAGCACCTGGGTGCCATAGTCGAGCTCGATGGTCTCGAACGGGGCCTTGCCCTCATGCTGGCTGGCAAAGGAGATATGGTCGGCCGGGTGCCAGTCCTGGGTGAACACCACATTGCTGAACCGGCTCGCCAGCTTGTTGATCAGCGGTACGATTTCATCGCCCCCCGCCACGGCAAGATTTCCGCCGGGCAGGAAGTCATATTGCACATCGACGACGACAAGCACGTCTTGGGGCGTAATGGCGATGGTCATCGGTCAGCTTTCTCCCGGTCTATCCATTCGGCCCGGATCAGCCCGCGCACCGAATTGCCCAGCCAGATTGCATCGGCAGCCTTGAGATCGGCAAGGGTCAGCACAAGCTCTTCTGCCTTGCCCTGAGCGATCAGCTCGGCGCGCAGCGTGCCTGGCAAGACCCCGGATGCCAGCGGCGGGGTCAGTAGGCGCCCTTCGCGTTGCACGAACAGATTGGTGAAACTGCCTTCGGTCAGTTCACCGCGCTCATTGGTGAAGACCAGTTCATCGATCCCGCGCGCCGCATGCGCCTTCTGCCGCGGTTCGTCGTAGAAGGCCCGATTGGTCGTCTTGTGCGCCAGCCAGACGCTGCCTGAATCAAGCTTCGCATCGGCAATGGTAAAACGGAATATGTCGGGGCTGGGGGGCAGGGGCATGGCGCTCAGATCGAGGCCATCATCCGAGAGGGTCAGACGCACGCGCATCGGCCCGGTCCAAGCCGCCGCCCGTTCATCCAGATGGTCCTGAACCCCCTCCCGCGTCACCGGGAGCGCGAAGTAGGTCGCTGAAGCGATCAGCCGATCCAGATGCCGCTCGCGCAAGGCATAGCCCTCTTCAGGCGTCCATTTGAAGGTTTCGATCAGGGTGACCGGCGGGGCCGGATCGGACAGGAAACTCAATTTGAGCAGGGCCTCTTCATACTCATCGCGCGCTACCGAATCAGCGACGATACCGCCGCCAATGCCAATTTCGCCGCGGCCTTGGTTGTCGATCACCGCGGTGCGGATCGCCACGTTGAAGGCAAAATCGCCTGTCGGGGCGAGATAGCCGATAGAGCCGGTATAGAGCCCACGCGGGGCCTGTTCGAGCTCATGGATGATTTCCATAGCCCGCAATTTGGGCGCGCCGGTGATCGAACCGCAGGGAAAGAGATTTTCCAGTACCGCGCCAAACCCGATCTCCGGCCGCTTCCGGGCGGTAATGCCGGAGGTCATGGTGTGGAGGCTGCGATAGGTCTCCACCGAAAAAAGGTCCGTGACTTCAACCGACCCGATCTCGGCAATACGCCCCAGATCATTGCGCAGCAGATCCACGATCATCAGATTTTCGGCGCGGTTCTTTTCGTCTGCGAAGAGGGCGGCCCGGCCCGCCGCGTCTTCGGCAAGCGAAGTTCCGCGCTTGAGCGTGCCTTTCATCGGCCGGGCCGCAAGGACCCCGCTCTTGCAGGACACGAAGAGTTCGGGCGAACGCGAAAGGACGTGATGATCCCCGGCATGGAGATAGGCGCCATAGGCCGTGCGCTGACTTCGGGTGAGCCGGCGATGGAGCCCCAGAGGATGCCCATCCAGAGCAAAGCGCGCCTTGAATGTCATGTTGACCTGATAGGTGTCGCCAGCCGCGATCAGGGTCTTGGCCCGGTCGAATGCCTCTTCATAGTCGGCAAAAGCAATCGCAGGGGTCACGTCGGTAGCCCGGCCGTCCGGGGCCTCAGCCAGCAAAGCGTCCACTTCCGGGCCGCTGAGTGCCTGGGGTGAATCATAGAGCCCGAACCAGAGCAGCGGGTTTTCCGTGCGCTCCGGGAGCAGGGCCACGAGGCGCTCCTCGAAAATATAGCCCAGCTCATAGGCCAGATAGCCGGCGGCCCAGAGCCCGTCCCGGCCGGCTCCGGCAATGCGGCCCAGCGCCGCTCTGGCCTCGTCGGCTGTATGGGCAATCAGGGTCTCACGCGGCGCAACAAACAGTAGGTTGCGACCGTCGGACGTGCGATTGTCATGCAGCAAAAGGGTGCCAGGCATTATCATGCCGCGGTCTTAAGCGGTTTCGCCGGCTTAGGGAATCATCCAATGGGTGGGCGCTTTCTTCCGCGCTGGGAATTTTCACCGAGAGGCAAGCTTGAAGCGTCTATGACACCCCCCTATATACGCCCCGAGACCCTGCAAGGGGCGAGTTTACGTATATCAAACCTATAAGGGACCCCGGCCCCTTTTCGGGCCAGGAAGCTGCTTTCGTTGAGAGGGCTTTAATGGCGGGTTCGCTGAGAAAGAGGCAGAGTAATGGCTAAAGTCATCGGTATCGACCTGGGCACTACCAATAGCTGCGTTGCCGTTATGGACGGCACCAATCCCAAGGTTATTGAAAACGCGGAAGGCGCGCGGACGACCCCGTCCATGGTGGCCTTCTCCAAGGATGGCGAACGACTGGTGGGCCAGCCGGCCAAGCGCCAGGCCGTGACCAATCCGGAAAACACCCTTTTTGCGGTCAAGCGCCTGATCGGGCGCCGCTATGAAGACAAGACCGTCGAGAAGGACAAGGGCCTGGTGCCTTACAAGATCGTCAAGGCCGACAATGGCGACGCCTGGGTGGAAGCCTCGGGCGACAAGTACTCGCCAAGCCAGATTTCGGCCATGGTGCTGCAGAAGATGAAGGAAACCGCCGAGAGCTATCTCGGTGAGACCGTCACCCAGGCCGTGATCACCGTTCCCGCCTACTTCAACGACAGCCAGCGCCAGGCCACCAAGGACGCAGGCAAGATCGCCGGCCTTGAAGTGCTGCGCATCATCAACGAGCCGACGGCTGCTGCGCTGGCCTATGGTCTGGACAAGAAGAACTCGGGCACCATCGCGGTCTATGACCTTGGCGGCGGTACCTTCGACGTTTCGATCCTCGAGATCGGCGATGGCGTCTTTGAAGTGAAATCCACCAATGGCGACACGTTCCTGGGTGGTGAAGACTTCGACATGCGTCTGGTCGACTACCTGGCCGACGAGTTCAAGAAGGAGCAGGGCATCGACCTGCGCTCGGACAAGCTCGCGCTGCAGCGCCTCAAGGAAGCTGCCGAAAAGGCCAAGATCGAGCTGTCGAGCTCGACCCAGACCGAAATCAACCTGCCCTTCATCACCGCCGACGCTTCCGGCCCCAAGCACCTGACGCTCAAGCTGTCGCGCTCCAAGCTCGAATCACTGGTGGAAGACCTGATTACCCGCACCATCGAGCCCTGCAAGCAGGCGATGAAGGATGCCGGTGTCTCGGCTAGCCAGATCGACGAGGTCGTGCTGGTGGGCGGCATGAGCCGCATGCCAAAGGTGCAGGAAGCGGTCAAGCAGCTGTTCGGCAAGGAGCCGCACAAGGGTGTGAACCCGGACGAAGTGGTGGCGCTGGGTGCTGCCATCCAGGGCGGCGTGCTGCAGGGCGACGTCAAGGACGTGCTGCTGCTCGACGTGACCCCGCTCTCGCTGGGCATTGAAACCCTGGGCGGCGTCTTTACCCGCCTGATCGATCGCAACACCACCATCCCGACCAAGAAGAGCCAGACCTTCTCGACCGCCGAAGACAATCAGAATGCGGTGACTATCCGCGTCTTCCAGGGCGAGCGTGAAATGGCCGCGGACAACAAGCTGCTGGGTAATTTCGACCTGGCCGGCATTCCGCCTGCTCCCCGTGGCGTGCCGCAGATCGAGGTGACGTTCGACATCGACGCCAATGGCATTGTCAATGTCTCGGCCAAGGACAAGGGCACCGGCAAGGAGCAGCAGATCCGCATCCAGGCTTCGGGCGGTCTTTCGGACGCCGACATCGAGCAGATGGTCAAGGACGCCGAGGCCAATGCCGAGGCGGACAAGAAGAAGCGCGAAGCCGTTGAGGCGCGCAACCAGGGTGAATCCCTGGTGCATTCGACCGAAAAGTCGCTGGCCGATTATGGCGACAAGGTCTCGGCCGAGGACAAGGCTGCCATCGAAACCGCTATTGCCGACCTCAAGGCCGTGCTGGATGGCGACGACGCCGAAGCCATCAAGGAAAAGACCGCAACCCTGGCGGAAGCCTCGATGAAGCTGGGCGAGGCCATGTACAAGGCCAGCCAGGCCGAAGCCGAAGCCAAGGCCAATGGCAGCGATGATGATGGCGACGATGACGTGGTCGACGCCGACTTCGAAGAGGTCAAGGACGGCGACGACGACAAGAAGTCGGCTTAAGTCTAGTTGGACTGAATAGCGAAGGCCCCGGTGGAGACGCCGGGGCTTTCTTGTTTTGGCGTGATGGGTTCATGCCAGCGGCCCTGCCATTCGAGCATAGCTCTTATGGCCTTCTCGCCTAAATCTGGTCCACCGGACCAAATTTGTCTTTCAGAAGCAGCCCGAAGTTTCACGTGAATCCAGTGCGGTTGATCCATTCCGCTCCCCTTGCTAAGAGGCGCACGCCTGCCCATATGCGGGTCTGAGCGCCGGCCTTGCCGGCCTTTCTTGATTTCAATCCAGCGCGACGACCAGACCGGCGCGACCGACAAAGAGAGTTCAACTTGGCCAAACGCGATTTCTACGAGGTGCTTGGCTGCCAGAAGGGCGCTGATGACGGCGCTCTCAAGAGCGCCTATCGCAAGCTCGCGATGCAATTTCACCCCGACCGCAATCCGGGCAATTCTGACGCCGAGCACAAGTTCAAGGAAATCAACGAGGCCTACGACACCCTCAAGGACCCGCAGAAGCGTGCGGCCTATGACCGGTTCGGACATGCCGCCTTTGAAAATGGTGGTGGAGCGCGGGGAGGCCCGGGCTTCGGGCCGGAATTCGCTTCTTCCATGTCCGACATCTTCGAAGACATCTTCGGAGACTTCATGGGTGCCGGCGGCGGCCGGCGTGGTGGTGGCGGCGCCGCTCGCATACGCGGCTCGGATCTGCGCTACAATCTGGAAATCACCCTGGAAGAGAGCTTTGACGGGCGCACGGTGGAAATCGACGTGCCGACCCTGGCCACTTGCGAAACCTGTGACGGGGCCGGCGCCAAGCCGGGCACCGGCACTCATACCTGCCGGCAGTGCAATGGCCATGGCAAGGTGCGCGCCGCCCAGGGCTTCTTCACTATCGAGCGCACCTGCCCGGTCTGCCAGGGCCGCGGCCAGATGATGGACCAACCCTGCACCGATTGCGGTGGGCAGGGCCGGCGCCAGCAGAATCGCAAGCTCAGTGTCGACGTGCCCCAGGGCATCGAGGACGGCACCCGCATTCGCCTCGCCAATGAAGGGGAAGCCGGGCTGCGCGGAGGTCCACCGGGCGATCTCTATATTTTCGTCTCGATCAAACCGCACCAATTATTCCAGCGCGACGGCGCCGATCTTTATGCCCGCGTGCCCATTTCGATGACCACGGCCGCCTTGGGTGGTGAGTTCGAGGTCCCCACGCTGGACAATGCCCGCGCCAAGGTGAAGGTGTCCGCCGGTACCCAGCCGGGCCAGCGCGTCCGTTTGAAGGGCAAGGGCATGCCGGTCCTGCGTTCAAAGGATGTCGGCGACCTCTATGTGCAGCTAGACATCGAGACGCCGCAGAATCTCAGCCGCAAGCAGCGCGAACTGCTCGAAGAGTTTGCTCGGCTCGAAACTGGCGAAACCAGCCCGACATCGGACGGCTTCTTCGACAAACTCAAGAAAATGTTTGAGGCTTGAGCCGGAATAGAAATCGCTCCAGTGGAGCGATTTCCCGGCTCAAGGCCATGAGAGCTGTGCTCGAATGGCACGAAATCGTCGCGCGCATCCGTCACAGGTCTGGGGGACCAAGCCGTGCATGATATTGTCCTGACCTTTGACGACAATTTCTGGGGCCCGGCCTATGCGACCATGCGCTCGCTCTGCCTGACCAGCACCGATGCCACAGCGTTGCGGTTCCACGTCTTTCACACCGGGCTCAAGCCGGACAATCTGGCGATCATCCAATCCATCGCCGATGACTATGGTGCCGTCCTGCACCTGACCGATCTTCAAGAGAGTGACATGCTGGGCGCGCGCATCGCCGCCTTCCCGCGCATTCGTATGAAGCGGCTCAATCCGATCGTTTATGTGCGCCTGTTCCTGAGTGAATTGCTGCCGGCCGGGACGAAACGGGCGCTCTATATCGACGCTGACACCTTTGTGCGCAATCCGATCGAAAAGCTGTTCGCCATCGATATGCAGGGCAAGGTAATTGCCGCCGTGCTGCAGCCCGATCGAATGCACTGCATTGCCGGGCGCGACCTTTCGGCCCGGTCGAGCTTTTCCATGGCCGAACCCTATTACAATGCCGGGGTGATGCTGATCGATCTCGAGCGCTATGCAGCAGTCGACTTCATCGCCGGCCTCAAGGGGCTTCCGGCAGCCGAACTTGAGCAGTTCTACTACGATCAGGACATTCTCAATTACGTGCTGCGGGGCCAGTTTCTCGAGCTCGATCCGCGCTGGAACATGCAGAATCCCGAGCCGGCGCATGAAGTGTTCGACCCGCACATCCTGCATTATTCATCCGACAGCCGCCCCTGGTGGCCCTGGGCGCGCGTGGCCTTCAAGCAGACCTATCGGCACCTGATGACCAACGCGCATTATTACCGCTACCAGCGCGAGCAATATTGGCGGCTGCTCCGGCGGCTGTTGCGGCTGGGTTAGGGCAGGCGACGCTCGGCGGCCTGTAGCTCGCCGACAAGATCGGCAATGGCGGTTTCCGCCGCCGCTTCAATGTCTTCCAATGCGGTGCCATATGGCACTTCGAGGCCCAGCCGCTTTGACGGATCATCGGCCCATGCAAAGGAAACAAAGCTCTTTTTCTGCGCGATGTCGTGGCTGAGATGGGTGATGGTCATCGTCTTGGCCATGGCGATTGTCCTCTTCGACTGGCGGGGCCGGGGCGACCCATCGCGGCCGCACCCGTAGGCTCTGGAGGATTATTCGGACGGGAACTTGGTCATGTCCATCCAGACATATTCCCATATGTGGCCGTCGATATCGGCAATGGCGCGCGAATACATGAAGCCATAGTCGTCGGCCGGGCGCTGTTCACGACCACCGGCCTTGAGCCCGGCCTCGGCAATGGCGTCCACCTCTTCGCGGCTATCGCGCGAGAGGGCATAGAGAGCGCCGATCTGGCTTTTTGCGTCGGGAACGGGCTGCTTGGAAAAGCTCTCGAACTTCTCATGGGTGAGAAGCATCACATAGATGGTGTCGCTGATGACGATGGAGGCTGCCGTTTCATCGGTGAACTGCGGATTGTGCTCAAAACCCAGCGCCTTGTAGTAGGCCATGGCGGCAGCCAGATCGCGCACGGGCACGTTGATGAAGATCGAGGTGGTCATCGGGTTTCTCCCTGGAACATTGTGTCGGACAGACAGGAGCACATGCCCCCGCCAATTCACTTGCACCGACGAACCAGCCGGGTCACTTTCGACACTATCGGAATTTCGGAGGCAATATGAAGACGGCGCTTACCCTGTCCGGGTCCATCCGCAAGGGGTCCTACAACCGCATCCTGCAGCAGCATATGGGCCGCAAGCTCACCGAGGCGGGAGTGGCGGTCACCGAAATCAGCCTCAAAGATTTCGACATGCCGATCTTCAATGAAGATCTTGAACCCGATCACGTGCCCGAAGCTGCGGTGACGCTGGCCGAGATGTGGCGCAGCCACGACATCGTCTTCATCGCCACGCCTGAATATAATGGCGGGGTGCCGCCGCTCCTGGTCAACACCGTGACCTGGCTGTCGCGCCAGAAGCCAAGCGTCTTTCGCCATGCCGTCTTCGGCATAGGCGGTGTTTCTTCAGGAAAGTATGGTACCATATGGTCCTTGAGCCATCTGCGCGACAGCCTCACCAAGGTGGGGACGCTGATCGTGCCGACCCTGCTCGGCATCGGTCCGGCAGAAGCGGCATTCGACGAGAACGGCGATCCGGTGGAACCGGCGATCATCCGCAAGGTTGACCAGATGGTCGCCGAACTGACCCATTTCAGCCGGGGGTAGACTTGCGCGCGCTCTACCTCACCCATCCCCAGGTCCGGATCGATGCCGCGATACCCGTGCCGCTCTGGGGGTTGTCGGATCAGGGGCGGGCGCGCACCGAGGCCTTTGTGACGCGCGGCGTGGTGCCGGACGGCGCGATCATCTTTTCGAGCCGTGAAACCAAGGCGCTGCAAATGGCCGAGCTGATCGCAGCGGCGGCCGGAACCCCGGTGCTGGCCGATCACCATATGGGCGAGAATGACCGCTCCGCCACCGGCTTTCTGCCACCGGCGCTGTTCGAGGAAACGGCAGACCGCTTCTTCGCCTTTCCCCAGCAGAGCATTGAGGGCTGGGAGCGCGCCATCGATGCGCAGGCGCGGATCGTCTCGACCATCCGCACCGCCTGCGCCTCGGTTCCGCCCGACTGCGTGGCAATTTTCTGCGGGCATGGCGCCGTCGGAACCCTGCTCAAGTGCCGCATCGGCAATCGCCGGATTTCGCGGGAGGAGGATCAGGGCCATATCGGCGCGCCCGGCGGTGGCAATGGTTTTGTCTTCGACCTCGCCGCCAAACAGCTGCTGACCGACTGGACACCGATGGAAGACATCACGCCGGACTGGTTTGCGTGATGAACCCTACCGCCCCGTCCAGCCCTCCAGCCCGAACAGCTCCAGCGCATCGTTGAGCGCCGGGGTCAGCCGGTCGAGCCGCTCGTTCTCTCCCACGACATCGCGCAGCCGCATCGGGCCGGCCATCGGCACGGCGGCCACCAGCGCGGCCCCCTCTGCGCTCAAAGATACATTGCGGGCCCGCCGGTCCTCGGGATTGGTGCGCACCTGGCACAGGCCCTTGCGCCGCAGATCGTCAATCGCCTGGCCCAGCGTTGCCGGATGCGCCAGGAGCGCCTTGCGCAAGGCGGCAAGCGGAATATGGGGGCGTTCGGAGACGATATGCAGCACCGCCAATTGCAGCGTGGTGATCTTGTGGTCGCGCTTGAGCGCGGCTTCAAAAGCCTTGAGCGCGCTGTCGAGCCGCATCCAGGCCACCATGGCCGCCAATGCCTGTTGCTGCATGAGAAAATCCGGAAAACATGAGCAGAGAGCAGCCTAATATGATGTCATAGCACTGCGCCGCAAGGTCGTTATGCCAGCATAGTATCGAAGGAAATGCTTGCGCTCGGCGGCGGGCTATGCGAGCGGAGAACAAATCAGCGAAAGGATGGGAATCATGGCTGGCCAGTTGATCGTGGGCCTTGACGTTTGCTCACGCGCAAGCGCCGAAGAGATCGTTTCGCTATTGGGCGACACCGTCGATTTCTACAAGATCGGCTATCAGTGCTTTTATGGCGCCGAGGGCTTCAATCTGGGCAAGGCCCTGCTCGCGGCCGGCAAGAAGGTGTTCTTCGATCTCAAACTGCTCGATATCGACAATACGGTCGAAAAGGGCGTGGCGGCCATTGCCGAGACCGGCGCCACCATGCTGACCGTCCATGCCTATCCCAAAGCCATGCGCGCCGCCCAGAAGGGCGCCGAGGGCTCAGGCCTTTGCGTGTTGGGCGTTACCGTCCTCACTTCGATGGACGATCAGGATGTCAAGGACGCCGGCTATGCCCGCGATGCGGCCGGGCTTGTCGCCCTGCGCGCCCAGCAAGCCCGCGAGGCCGGCATTGGCGGCGTGGTCGCTTCGGCCCATGAGGCCGAAATGGTCCGCACCATTGTGGGGAAGAAAATGGCCATCGTCACCCCCGGCATCCGCCCCGCCGGCGCCGATTTGGGCGATCAGAAACGCGCCATGACCCCAGGCGACGCCCTCAGCGCCGGAGCATCCCACCTCGTCGTCGCCCGCCCGATCATCGCGGCGCCAGACCCGGCGGCCGCGGCAAGGGCGATCCTGGCGGAAATGGACGGGAAACGGGTGAGCGTGGCTTAGGTCAGCTCAAGCGGGAATGACGTCGGCTGCCAATAGGGTTCAAGGCCGAGTTGTTCGACTCGTTGTGCTTCCCACTGATCCAATTGTGCTCGCCCATGTGATCGGTCGTCACCCCGCCAGCCCGTGTCTTTGGCTCAGCTCTTCGAGATCGAGCTGTGGCCTGGCGCCGATATGGGTGATGACTTCGGAGGCGGCCAGGCACCCGGTCTTGAGCGCTGCGTCCATGGTCTGGCCGCGCGCCAGGCCGAGCAGGAAGCCCGAGGCAAACAGATCGCCGGCGCCGGTGGCGTCCACGACCTTGTCGACCGGGAAGGCAGGGACCGAAATCACTTCGCCATTAAGGACGGCCATGGCGCCCTCTGCGCCCATGGTGATGGCGGCGACTTCGGCGTCCTTGGCGATTTCTCGCACCGCTTCGCCCAGATCATCGGTCTGATAGAGCGATTTGATCTCGTTCACATTGGCAAAGACATAGTCGATGGTCTTGGAGCGGATCAGATCGAGGAATTCGGCACGGTAGCGGTCGACGCAGAACGGGTCTGACAGGGTAAAGGCGGCGGCGCGTTCGTTCTTGTGGGCGTAATGGGCGGCCAGCACGAAGGCTTTCTTGGCTTCCACCGGGTCCCACAAGAACCCTTCCATATAGGTAATGGCGGCGCCCCCGATCTCGTCGGGATGGATATCGCGTTCGGTCAGTTCATGGCAGGCGCCGAGATAGGTGTTCATGGTGCGCTCGCCATCTTCCGACACGAAGATCATCGAGCGGGCGGTCAACGCGCCATTTTTGAGGCGCGAGGTGTTGTAGTGCACGCCAATCTCGGTCAGATCGGCTTCGAACACATCGCCCAGCGGATCGTCGGCCACCTTGCCGACAAAGGCCGCGCGGCCACCGAGCGAGGCGACACCGGCGGCGGTGTTGGCGGCCGAGCCGCCCGAGATCTGCTCGCGCCCGAGCGGCATCTTGGCATAGAGGTCTTCGGCCCGATCGGTGTCGATCAGGTGCATGATGCCCTCTTTCATGCCCTCCCGCTCGATGAAGCCGGGTTCCACGGGGGCGATGATATCGACGATCGCATTGCCGATGGTCAGCACGTCGAAGCGGGTCTGGGTCATGTGCGGGTGGTTCCGGCGTTGGATAAAAAGCCGTAGGCCGGTTTAGAGCATGATGGCGCAGGGGGCAATGTTCTTGGCCGCTCCCCAAAGGGGGCCGGCAGAGCAGACGAGTACTTCCTACAGGGACGAAATAATCTCTTCGATCAATGCTTCGGTATCCTCGCCGGCACGAATGGCGATCTGGCTATCGAGCAGCAGCACGGCCAGGCCATGCACCTTGGCCCAGGCGGACAGCGCCTTGACACGTTCAGTGCGCGGATCACCGCCGACCAGATGACGCAGCGTGTCGAAGGCGGCATCGGCCGCCATGCGCAGGCCGGGGCGGCTGTCCTTCTTCAGTTGCGGCGAGAACATAAGCCGGAACAGATTGGCGTTTTGCAACGCGAAAACGACATAAGTCTTGCCCATGGCCGCCATCGGGTCGTCTGGCTGGCTGGCCGCAACCGCCTCCATGCGCGCGGCAAAGCGCTGGAAGCCGGTCACCGCCAGTGCTTCGAGCAGGGCTGCGCGGTTATCGAAGTGCCGATAGGGGGCGGCGGGCGATACCCCGACGGCCCGCGCCAGATCGCGCAGACCCAGGCCGGCTTCGCCCTGCTGTTCGAGGATGACCAGTGCCGCCTCCAGCAGGGCCTGGCGGAGATTGCCGTGGTGATAGGGGCTGTTGGTGGATGTTGACATGGGTCACATTTATGCGTTTCATGTGATCACTGTCAACATGGAAGGCCCGGCCATGGATTCCGACCTCATTCTCGCCTCCGCGCATCACCTGGCGGTCTTTACCCTTGTTGCCATCTTCGCGGCCGAGTTCGCGCTGGTCCGACCCGGTCTCCACGGCGCCCGTCTCAACCAATTGGCGCGTATCGATGCGGCCTATGGCGCGATTGCGGGGATCGTCATTGCCGTCGGCATCCTCCGGGTCATTTTTGGTGCGGTGGGCTACGAGTATTACATCGCCAACCATGCCTTTTGGGGGAAAATGGCCGCCTTCCTTGTCATGGGCCTGCTGACCATCCCACCGACCATCGCATTCCGGCGCTGGGCGAAGGCTGGGGAAAGGGACAACAATTATCAGCCGCCCGCCGGTGAAATCGCCGCAAGCCGCCGCTTCATTCACCTGCAGGCCGGGGTGCTGGTCCTGATCCCGATCTTTGCCGCCGCCATGGCGCGCGGCTATGGAAGCTGAAAGGCAGACCGCGTCAGCGTCGCCCGGGCAACGGCGTCTTGGGCTCGAAACGGCACCATTGAGCAATCGGGCAGCGCCAGCATTCGGGCTTCCGCGCCTTGCAGATATAGCGCCCATGCAGGATCAGCCAGTGATGGGCGTGCAGCATGAAGCGCTCGGGCACTTGCTTGCTCAGCGCCTTTTCCACCTCCAGCGGAGTCTTGCCAGGGGCAAGGCCCGTGCGGTTGCTGACTCGGAACAGATGCGTGTCGACCGCGATCGTGGGCTGCTTGAAGTAAATATTGAGCACCACATTGGCGGTCTTCCGGCCCACGCCCGGCAGCGCCTCCAAAGCCGCGCGATCGGCCGGCACTTCGCCATCATGCTGATCGAGCAGGATTTGCGACAGAGCGAGGACATTTTTGGCCTTGCCGCGATAGAGCCCGATCGTCTTGATCTGCTCGGTGATCTGCTCAAGGCCGAGCGCCACCATCGCGGCCGGGCTGGGGGCCAGTTCGAACAGACGTTTGGTAGCCTTGTTCACCCCCACATCGGTGGCCTGGGCCGAAAGCACCACCGCCACCAGGAGGGTGAAGGCATTGATATAGTTCAGTTCGCCCTTTGGTTCGGGTTCGATTTCGTGAAAGCGGGTAAAGACCGCCTCAGCATCGGTCTTGCTCAGCTTCTTCACTTTTTTGGCAGGTGCCATTCTCTCAGCCCCGATTTTCTGCCAGTATTTCGGTCAAGAGGAGCCATGATGCAAGTCACCACCACCAGCCCGCTCTTTGCCGCTACATTGAGGCCCGACCGGTCTTTGCGCATGGCCGGTGGCTGGCTGGCCCTGATACTGGCTGGCATTGTCGCGACACCATTCCTGATTGCGATGCCAGAATTCCTGGCTCCCGGGCTGACCGCACTGGCCCTGGGGGCGGCTGGGCTGACACTTCTGAGCCTGCGCCAGTCGCGCCAGGCCCGCATCAGCCAGCAGATCACGCTCTGGGCCGATCAGATCGAAATTGTCACGACGCAGCCGGGAGCGGAAAAGACGCTGCAGCGCTTTGACCCCGCCCTGGTGCGGCTTCGGCTGAAACGCGACAGTTTCGAGCGGACCACGGGGATTTTTCTCAAGTCCGGCGATTCCGACATCGCCCTGGGTCCGTTCCTGTCCGCCGCCGACAAGGCCAGCTTTGCCCGCGCCTTCGGCGCCGCCTTGCGCAAAGCGCGGCGGGCCCGTTAGCGGCGGTCAAATCCGGGTCGCTATAGCTTTCGCCGGCGGCTAGGAGGTTCGGGAGATTTCGATTGAAGGCCCGGACATGAACCAGCACCTGACGCTGACGCCGGACAGCGATTACGACACCATCCGCGCCGCCATCCGCTATTTGAGCGAAAATGGGCCCGATCGCACCGACCTTGCTCGCTTCGCCCGCGCGCTGGGCCTAAGCGAACGGCAATTGACGGATCTCTTCCGGCGCTGGTGCGGCCTTTCTCCCAAAAGCTTTGCCCAGGCTGTGGCGCTCGATCATGCCAAGAGCCTACTGCGCGAAAAGGCCAACGTGCTCGACACCACTTATGAGGTCGGTCTGTCCTCGACCTCGCGCCTGCACGACCTGTTCGTGACCTATGAAGCCATGCCCCCAGGTGTGTTCCGCACCGGCGGCGCGGGCATCGACATGGTCTGGGGCGTCGCACCGTCTCCCTTTGGCCTGGCGGTGGTCACGGCCACCGATTATGGCATTTCCGGACTTGGCTTTGCCGATGCCGAAACCAGCATTGATGCCGCCTTTGCTGATCTTGCCAATCGTTGGCCCAATGCCCGCTTCAATCGCAATGATGCACGCATCGCGCCCCTGATGTCTGGCATTTTCCAGCCGACGCGCTGGTCGGCCGAGCATCCGGTGCGCTTGGTGCTGATCGGCACCGATTTTGAGGTGAAGGTCTGGGAAACGCTGCTCCAAATCCCCTGCGGCACAGCCACCACTTATACCGACGTCGCCCGCTCGATCGGCCGTCCCAATGCCTCGCGCGCTGTTGGGGCAGCTGTGGGCAAGAACCCGATCAGCTTCGTCGTGCCCTGCCACCGGGTGGTGGGTAGCTCTGGCGCTCTTACCGGCTATCACTGGGGCGTGCCTCGCAAGCGAGCAATCCTGGGTTGGGAAGCCGGGGTAATTTCCGCGGCGCATTAGCCATTCAAGCATAACTTTCATGGGATGCTTGCCGTATATCTTCCCGCCGGGGAGATTTACCCGGCGGGACGGCTCCAAGTTTCACGTGAATCGAAAAGCTTGGGGAACTTCCGGCAAGGTGAGGCTTTGCTCTCTCGTTCACCGAGCAGGGATCGCATGACGGACGTCACCCGCGCCTTATTGATCGGCATTCTCGCCGTGGCCACGTTGATGTTAGCCTGGCAGCTCAGCGCAATCCTGCTGCTGGCCTTTGCTGGCATGCTGTTGGCTGCGCTACTCGATGCCGCTGTCCGACCGCTCGACCGGGTTCTCCCGCTTCCTCGCCCCTTGATCGTTGTCTTGGTAACGCTGCTGATTGCCGGCCTGTTCATTGGGGGCCTGTCCTGGGGCGGTTTCAGCCTATGGCAGAGTGTGGAGGAGTTCTGGTCGATGATCAGCAACCGGGCCACCGAGCTCTACGAGCGTTTCGGAGAGGACCTGAATAATCAGCTTTCGAGTCAGAACCAGACATTGATGCAGGATCTTCTGCCTAACCCGGCAGAGCTGTTCAGCCAGGCTGGGTCCATCTTCGGACTGACACTGGGTGTTCTGGGTAATATCGTGATTATCGGGTTTCTCGGCCTTTTCTTTGCCATCAATCCCGCCGGCTATCGCGACAGCGTCCTGATCCTCATCCCCGCCCGATATCGGGCACGCTGGAAGGATGCCTTTGACAACACGGGAGAAGCCCTGCGGGGTTGGCTCGTGACTCAGTTGGCGGTGATGGTCCTGATCGGTCTTCTAGTTTTTACCTTGCTGATATTGCTTGGTTCACCCGACGCCCTACTGTTGGGCGTTCTGGCCGGTGTTCTCAATTTCATACCCTATCTCGGGCCGATCATTTCCGCTGTGCCGGTATTGTTGACCCTGGCCGGCCAGGACATGACCGCGCTCTGGATCGGCGCCCTGGGCCTGCTGCTGATCCAGAATATCGAAGGCTATGTGATCACCCCGCTGCTGCAACAACGCATCATCGAATTGCCACCGGCATGGTCACTAATCACTATGGCGGTGATGGGGGTATTGTTCGGTCCCATGGGCGTGGCCCTGGCCACGCCTCTATTTGCGGTCAGCCGCACCTTGACCCAGAAGCTCTATATCGAGCCCCGCGACGCGGGGAAAACCGGGCCGGGAAACAGCCCTTAGAGGGTTACCCGTTCTACCAGCTTGCCGTCCGGGCCGATCTTGTAGATCGTCGGTTCGCCAGTGCCGATTTCGCGGGCCAGGATCTCGTCCGGCGTCAGTCCCTCGATGGCCATCACCAGCGCGCGCAGCGAATTGCCATGGGCCGCCACCAGCACGGTCTTTCCGGCCTTGAGCAGCGGCACAATCTCGGTCTCGTAATAGGGCAGGGTGCGTGCGGCGGTGTCTTTGAGCGATTCGCCGCCCGGAGGGGGCACGTCGAACGAGCGGCGCCAGATATGGACCTGCTCCTCGCCCCATTTTTCGCGCGCGTCATCCTTGTTGAGACCGGCCAGATCGCCATAGTCGCGTTCGTTGAGGGCGATATTGCGGGTTATAGTGACGTTCTGGATGTCCATCTCTTCCAGCATCAGGTCCAGCGTGTGCTGGGCCCGGCGCAGGCCGGATGTGTAATAGCAATCCGGGACAATGCCGGCGGCCTTCAACGCCTTGCCTGTGGCGCGTGCTTCGCCCTCGCCCTTTTCGGTCAGGTGGGGGTTGCGCCAGCCGGTGAAGAGATTTTTCAGATTCCACTCGCTCTGGCCATGACGCACCAGGATCAGCGTTCCGCTCATTTTTTGGTCCCTTCGATCGAGAAATTGTCAGTCGTTGAGGCCGAGCACATCGGCCATGGAATAGAGCCCCGGTTCTTGCCCGGCCGCCCAGAGGGCAGCCCTGACTGCACCATTGGCATAGATGGTGCGGTCCTGCGCGCGATGGGTCAGCTCGATGCGCTCGGACTGGCCCGCCAGGATGACCATGTGATCGCCAATGACATTGCCGCCACGCAGTGTAGCAAAACCGATCGTGCCCGCTTCTCGTGGACCAGTGTGGCCATCGCGCACGCGCACGGAATTGTCCTTCAAACTGATATTGCGACCTTTCGCGGCGGCCTCGCCCAGCATCAACGCGGTGCCCGAGGGCGCATCGACTTTTTTGTTGTGGTGCATTTCGAGCACCTCGACATCATAGTCGCTGAGCGCCTGGGCAGCTTTTTCGACCAGCACAGCCAGCGCCACCATGCCGGGGGAGAAATTGCCCGATTTGACAATCCGCGCCCCGGCGGCGCCAGCTGCAGCAATGGCGGCATCGTCCTGCTCGGTGCAACCGGTCGTGCCGATAATGTGAATGAGGCCGTGTCCGGCCGCCTGCCGCGCCAGCGCAACACTGGCCGCCGGCGCAGTAAAATCAATAATGGCGTCGGCGGAACCGAGCAGCGCGGCAGCGTCATCGCTGACCGACACACCCAAAGCATCAACACCGGCCAGAGTTCCGGCGTCCTTGCCGATTGCTGGGGAGCCGGCGCGGTCCAGCGCGCCAACCAGCGCCACGCCGGGATGGGCGGCAATGGCTGCAATATTGGCCACGCCCATGCGCCCGCCCGCTCCGGCCACGATGATGCGTAATGTGCTCATGCCATGAACTCCCTCAATCCTGCCCCGGCTATAGCAGTGCCGTGCCGCCCCGCCAACCGGGATGCCCGGAACCTTCTGCCTGTGTTACGATTCGGCAAAAGCAAAAAGAGAAAGTGGACCCGTCCATGACCCTCACCAATGTGTTGGCCGGCATCGCTGTTGAAGATCTCGGGCATTCCCTGGTCTGGTATGAATATCTGTTCGGCCGACCGGCCGATGCACGCACCATGGTCGATGTGGCCGAATGGAAGCTGCCCGGCGGTGGCTGGGTGCATGTGATGACCGATGAAGACCGGGCCGGTGCCAGCGTCGTCATGCTGATCGTCGACGATATCGAGGAAGAACTGGGCCGGCTTGAACTGCATGGCATCAAGCCGGTTGCCAAGGCCATCGGCCATTTCTTCAAGACCGCCAAGGTGCGCGATCCGGATGGCAATCTGATCATCCTCAGCCAGCCCCAGCAAGGGACGTATTAGACGCGTTTGAGCTTCACCTCTTCCACCCGATGATCCTTTCCCTTTTTGAGGATCAGATCGGCGCGGCCGCGCGTGGGCAGCACGTTTTCGAGCAGATTGGGCAGGTTGATCGTCTCCCACACAGTGCGGCCGAAATTGCCGGCCTCTTCCTCGCTCATTTCCGAGAACTTGCGGAAAAAGGAGGTCGGATCGCGGAAGGCGGTTTCACGCAGGCGGAAGAAACGAGTGAGATACCAGTCGCGCAGATCGTTCACATCGGCGTCGATATAGATCGAGAAATCGATGAAATCCGAGGCAAACACGATGGGCTTGCCGTCGCGCGGCAATTCGCCGGGCTGGAGAATGTTCAATCCCTCGACGATCAGTATGTCGGGCCGCTCGATGATTACCTCTTCGCCGGGCACCACGTCATAGACCAGGTGTGAATAGACCGGCACCGAGACCTTGGCTTTGCCCGATTTGATGTCGCCCAGGAAATTAACGAAACGCGCCCGGTCATAGCTTTCGGGAAAACCCTTGCGCTGCATCAGGTCGCGCCCTTCGAGCACCTTGTTGGGGTAGAGGAACCCGTCAGTGGTGACCAGGTCGACCTTGGGGCTCGATGGCCAGCGGCTGAGCAGCGCGCGCAGAATGCGCGAGGTGGTGGATTTACCTACCGCCACCGAGCCGGCCACGCCGATGATGAAGGGCACCTTGTCACCCGGCGTGTTGAGAAAGCGCGAGGAGACATCGTGCAGGCCCTGGATCGCCTCGACATAATAGGCCAGGAGGCGCGAAAGCGGCAGGTAGATCTCTTCGGCCTCGGCCAGCGAGATCGGATCGGTCAGCGCGCGCAGCCGATCGATGTCGTCGGCATTCAGCGTCATGGGCTGGCCGTTGCGCAGATCGCTCCACTGATCCTTGGTGAAACTGCGATAGGGGTCGCGGGCCGGGGGACGCTTGGCCATCAGGCATTGTCCTTACGGGCGGCCTTTTCGGCCAGACCCGACTGGGCGGTACGGCCGTCGAGCTCGGCCATCACTTCGGATAGCGGTACGCCTTCGGCCTTGAGCACCACCAGTAGATGATAGAGCAGATCGGCGCTTTCCTTGACCAGCTCGGCGCGGTCGTGGGTCACCGCGGCAATCACCGCTTCGGTCGCTTCCTCGCCCAGCTTCTGGGCGGCCTTGCCGGTGCCGCGGGCGATCAGCCTGGCCGTATAGCTCTGCTCGGGCGAGGCGGCGGCGCGAAGGGCGATGCGCGCTTCGAGTTCTTCAAGGGTCATAGATGTGGTCTCCTCGGGCGGACCATTGGTGGAAATGGCGCCGCCCGCAATAGAACTTAAGCTGCCCTGCCGGCTGCCTTGTCGAGACGCATGGCAATGCCATGCTCGGCCATATAGGCCTTGGCCTCAGGGATGGTGAAAGTACCGAAGTGGAAAATCGAGGCTGCCAGCACCGCGCTGGCATGACCCTCCTTCACCCCATCGACCAGGTGTTGCAGCGTGCCGACGCCGCCCGAAGCAATCACCGGCACTTCTACCTGATCGGCAATCGTTCGGGTCAGCTCGAGATCAAAACCGGACTTGGTGCCGTCCCGATCCATCGAGGTCACCAGCAATTCACCGGCGCCGCGCTCGACCATTCTTGCTGCAAATTCCACTGCGTCGATGCCGGTCGGCTTGCGGCCGCCATGGGTGTGAATTTCCCACTCGCTGCGATTGTCGCCGCCGACCTTTTGACCCAGCCGCTGCTTGGCATCGACCGAAACCACAATGCACTGGTTGCCGAACTTGTCGGCGGCGCGGGCGATGAAATCGGGATCATTCACCGCAGCCGAATTGATCGCCACCTTGTCAGCACCTGCCAAGAGAAGCTTCCTGATGTCCTCGATGGTCCTGACGCCGCCCCCGACCGTGACCGGCATGAAGCAATGTTCGGCCGTGCGCGCGACCACATCGAATATGGTGTCGCGGCCTTCATGGCTGGCCGTGATGTCGAGAAAGGTCAATTCGTCGGCGCCCGCCGCGTCATAGGCCATGGCCGCTTCCACCGGATCGCCGGCATCAATCAGGTCGACGAAATTGACGCCCTTGACGACGCGGCCCCCGGCAACATCGAGACAGGGAATGATACGGGTCTTGAGGCTCATGGAATTTCCGCCTTCTGCATTCGCCGCCAGGCTATGCGATGAATGATGAGAATAACCAACCAGACGATCAGCGCGCCACCGCCAAGGGGCATGGTGACCAGCGCGAACAGGCCCAGAACAAAGAAGAAGCTGATGGCGCCGCCAAGTTCCATATTCCCGACCAAGCAGGGATGCATCTCGTGCTCGGTCAGAGTGCAGCCATTAACCTCGGCCAGCAGGCCAGAAAACAGAGCCGAAAGAATCGGCGCCAGTGCGAATAGAGTGATCACGCCGAACAGCAGCCAGTAGACCCGCCAGGGGAAGATTACCGGCCGACCCGTGCTCATGCCGCCCTCAGCTTCGCCAATGCTTCACGTGAATCAATGCGCCCGTCATAGAGGGCGCGGCCGGAAATGGCACCTTCGAGTACCTGATATTCCGGCCGGGTCATGCGCTCGATATCGTCCATGGAGGCAAGGCCACCCGACGCGATGACCGGGATCGCGGTCGCCCGCGCCAGTTCGAGGGTCGAGTCCCAATTGATTCCGGCCAAGACGCCATCGCGGTCTATGTCGGTATAGATGATGGCGGCGACGCCCGCACCTTCGAAGCGCTTGGCGAGCTCGATCACCGAGAGTTCGGATGTCTCGGCCCAGCCCTCGACGGCCACCATGCCCTTGCGCGCGTCAATGCCGACGGCGACCTGGCCGGGCCATTTCTTGGCGGCCTGTTTCACCAGCGCCGGATCGCGCACCGCGACAGTGCCGAGAATGACGCGGGCCAGACCCTTGTCGAGCCAGTTTTCGATATGCCCCAGATTGCGGATGCCGCCGCCCAGCTGCACGGGGAAATTCACCGTTTTGAGGATCGCTTCGACCGCCGCGCCATTGACGCTCTCACCGGCAAAGGCGCCGTTGAGATCCACAACGTGCAGATATTCGAACCCCTGGTCCTCAAAGCTCTTGGCCTGGGCCGCCGGATCGTCATTGAAGACAGTGGCCTCATTCATGTCGCCCAGCTTGAGGCGCACGCACTGGCCGTCCTTGAGATCAATGGCAGGAAACAGGATCATGGTGTCCACCCCAGAAAATTCTCGATCAGCTTGAGGCCCAGAGCCTGGCTTTTTTCGGGATGGAACTGGGCGCCGAAAATGTTGTCGCGGCCGACGCAGGCAGTCAGTGCGCCACCATAATCGGTGGTGGCGATCAGCGTGTCGGCGTTGCCGGTCTTGAGGTGATAGGAGTGGACGAAATAAGCGTGCAGCCCATCGGGACCGGTTTCAATCCCCTGTAGCAGCGCATGGGGGCGCACTGCCGTGATGGTATTCCAGCCCATATGCGGGATCTTCAGGGCCGGGTCGGCGGGCACGATCTTTTCGACGGCGCCGGGGATCCAGCCCAGACCCTGAGTCACGGTCTTTTCCCGGCCTTCGCTGGCCAACAGTTGCATGCCGACACAGACGCCAAGAAACGGCACGCCGCCCTTGATCACGCGCTCTTCGAGCACCTCGACCATGCCGGCGACGGCATCGAGCCCAGCCTTGCAGTCGGCAAAGGCGCCGACGCCCGGGAGCATGATGCGATCGGCGGTCCGCACCATATCGGGATCAGAGGTCACGGTGATCCTCTCGCCCTGGCCCCGTTCGGCGGCCATGCGCTCAAAGGCCTTGGCGGCCGAGTGCAGATTGCCCGCGCCATAATCGATGATCGCGAGCCTGCTCATGGGGTGGTCTCCAAGCTGGCAATGCGGGCCAGATCGGCCTCGGGTGCGTAGCGATATCCGGCCGGGCCGTAGCCGCGCCGTTTCAGCGCTCGTAGCCGTGCGCCCGGTGCGGCAAAGCCAAAGGCGATGGCGAAAAGAATATAGAGCCAGATCACCGCATCGGCGCCGATATAGGGGGCGGCGAAAACCAGCGCCACGATCGCCAGCACAAACAGCACAAGCTGACCCCAAAGCCGATGGGCCAGCGCATGCACGGGCGGCAACAGCGCGGCGAACCAGGAAAACTTCTCGGGCACCGCCTGGGGCAGGGCACCGGTATCGGATCTGAGAATGGCGTAGAGGGTCACGGGACACTCCAAGGGCAAGATGGCGTCCCCTTAGTGCAAAATGCACAGAGGGGGAAGGGCACCGCAGCTTAACGGTGTCGTCATTGCCGGGCTCGTCCCAGCAATCCATCTGGCAACGGCATGGACCACCGGGGCAAGCCCGGCGGTGTTGAGAGAGAGGCGAGCGCCCGTCAGAGCACGCCCTTGGTGCTGGGCACGCGGTCGGCCATGCGCGGATCGATCTCGACCGCGTCGCGCAGGGCACGGGCGACCGCCTTGAACATCGACTCGGCCAGATGGTGGTTATTGTCGAAATAAAAATTCTCGATATGCAGCGTGATGCCGGCATTGATCGCAAGCGCCTGGAAGAACTCGCGGAACAGCTCGGTGTCGATCTCGCCGATCTTGTTCTGCGAAAATTCGGCCTTGAAGACGAGAAAGGCGCGGCCGGAGACATCCAACGCGGCGCGCGTCAGTGTTCCGTCCATAGGCAGGTCACAGCTGGCATAGCGACGGATGCCCTTCTTGTCGCCCAGGGCCTGCTTGATCGCCTGGCCCAGCGCAATGCCGACATCTTCGACGCTGTGGTGAAAGTCGATATGCAGATCGCCCTTGCAGGTCACATCCATGTCGATCAGTGAGTGGCGGCTGAGCTGGTCCAGCATATGGTCAAAGAAGCCGGTGCCGGTCTGCATCGTATGCGCGCCGGTGCCATCGAGATTGATCGAGACGGTAATCTCGGTCTCGTTGGTCTTGCGGGCGATCTTGGCAGTACGCATGGGCTGTCTCCGAAACTCGGCGCTTGACTAGCAGATAGGCAGGTTCGCGTGAAGATTGGGTTTAGCGCGCCATGGGCACGTCTGTTGCAATCTGGGCTCGCACCCCTAAATATCAGCCAACAGTTCGGAGTATCTTCCCTTATGAGTGACAATAGTTTTCCCGGCTGGCATGGCACGACCATCGTTTCGGTCCGCAAGGGCAACAAGGTCGTGGTGGCCGGCGACGGCCAGGTCTCGATGGGCCAGACAGTGATGAAGCACAGCGCGAAAAAGGTGCGCAGGCTGGCCGATGGCAAGGTGATCGGCGGCTTTGCCGGCTCGACTGCCGATGCCTTCACCCTGTTCGAGCGGCTTGAAACCAAGCTCGAGCAATATCCCGGCCAGTTGATGCGGGCCGCCGTGGAACTGGCCAAGGACTGGCGTACCGATCGCTATCTGCGCAAGCTCGAGGCCATGATGATCGTGGCCGACAAGACCGACACGCTGGTGCTCACCGGCACGGGCGATGTGCTGACCCCCGATTACGGCGTCATCGCCATCGGCTCGGGCGGCAATTACGCGCATTCAGCCGCGCTCGCCCTGCATCAGGCCACTGAACTCGATGCCGAGGATATCGCCCGCCGCGCCATGAAGATCGCTGAAGAAATCTGCGTCTATACCAATGGCAATGTGACCGTCGAAACCATCGAGCTTGGCGCGTGACCTTGACCATCCGCCGCCTGGGCCCGGAGGATGCCGAAGCCTATCGCGCCATAAGGCATGAGGCACTGGCCAATCATCCCGAGGCCTTTGTCTCGACAGCCGAGGGCTTTGCGCGAAAATCCGATGCGGAAATTCGCCAGACGCTGGAAGGCCTGACCATTTTTGGCGCTTTCCTGCCCGATGGATCGCTGGGCGGCATCAACGCCTTCCTGCGCAATGAGGGTGCCAAGGAGCGTCATCGCGGCTGGATGATCCAGGTCTATGTGCGTCCCCAACACCGGGGAACCGGCATGGCGCAGGGCCTGGTCGAGCATCTGGTGGAGCATGCCCGGAACCACGTGCTGCAGATCCATCTTGGCGTCTGGTCGGAGAATGTCCCGGCCATCAAGCTCTACAAGCGGCTGGGCTTTGAAACCTACGGCACCGAGCCCCGCTATCTCTTCGTGAACGGTCGATTTATCGACGAACACCTGATGGTGCGCTTCCTGGATCGCGACGGGTCCAACAGCAAGGCACCGATCGAAAGTGACCAAAATGAGTGAAACCAATTTTTCCCCGCGCGAGATCGTTTCCGAGCTCGACCGCCATATTGTGGGCCAGGCCGATGCCAAGCGCGCTGTGGCCGTGGCGCTGCGCAATCGCTGGCGCCGGCAGCAGCTCTCGGCTGACCTCCGGCGCGAAGTGACGCCGAAAAACATCCTGATGATCGGGCCAACCGGCGTCGGCAAGACCGAGATTTCGCGTCGCCTCGCCCGCCTGGCGCAAGCCCCTTTCGTCAAGGTGGAGGCCACCAAGTTCACCGAGGTCGGCTATGTCGGTCGTGATGTCGAGCAGATCGTGCGCGATCTGGTCGAGGCGGGGTTGACGGTCTTGCGCGACAAGCGCCGCCGCGATGTTCAGGCCCAGGCCCATCACAATGCCGAAGAGCGCGTGCTAGACGCGCTGGTCGGCACCTCGGCCACGCCCTCGACCCGCGAAAGTTTCCGAAAGAAGCTCCGGGACAACGAACTCGACGACAAGGATATCGAAATCGAGATGCAGCCCTCGCCAGGCAGCGGCGGCTTTGAAATTCCCGGCATGCCCAATGGCGGCATCGGCATGATCAATCTCTCCGACATGTTCAAGCAGGCCATGGGCGGGCGCGGGGTCAAGCGCAAGATCAAGGTCAAGGATGCCTATGAGCCGCTGGTGGCCGAAGAAGCCGACAAGCTGCTCGACCAGGATCAGTTGAAGGCCGAAGCCATCGAATTGGTCGAGAACCACGGCATCGTCTTCATTGACGAAATCGACAAGGTCGCACAGCGCGAAGGCGGCGTGCAGGGCGGGCCATCGCGCGAAGGCGTGCAGCGCGATCTCTTGCCGCTGATTGAGGGCACGACGGTTGCCACCAAATACGGGCCGGTCAAGACCGACCATATCCTGTTCATTGCCTCGGGCGCCTTCCACGTCTCCAAGCCATCGGACCTCTTGCCCGAATTGCAGGGCCGCCTGCCGATCCGGGTGGAGCTGAAAGCGCTGACGCGCGAAGACTTCATCGGCATTCTTTCAGACACCGAGGCGAGCCTGATCAAGCAATATGTGGCGCTGATGGGCACGGAAGGTGTCACGCTCGAAGTCACGCAGGACGCCATCGAGGCCATTGCCGACGCAGCGGTCCTGGTCAATTCCTCGGTCGAAAATATCGGGGCGCGGCGGCTTCAGACCGTGATGGAGCGGCTGGTGGAGGAAATCTCTTTCGACGCACCTGACAAGTCCGGCGAGACCGTAACCATCGATGCTGCCTTTGTGCGCGAAAAGGTGGGCGCCCTGGCCGGCGATACCGATCTGAGCAAGTTCGTATTGTAAAAACCAACTTCCTCTGCCCCTTGCGGGAGAAGGCAGCAAAGCTGCTGGCAGGCCTAGCGGCGCTGGGAGGGGGACCAAAGAGTACGCAGCGGGCGGCACTCCTCCCATCCTCCCCCGTCAAAGGGGAGGTGCCGTATCGAAAGGCCAATGGTCTATCGCTTTCGTCCTGCGCGCTTGACCACTTCATCGCGCAGGAATTTCAGATCCTCGGGGTCCAACCGGCCGATATCATCACGCAGACGATTGGTCAGTTCCGTGGCTTCTGGAGCCATGCCGCCAGTATCTATCGTGACCTTGGGGTCGGAGATTTCGGCCAGGCGCTGGAGCTCCTCGGCTTCGTCCCAAATGAAGTTGAAAAAGGCGATGATACGATGAAGCAGGAAGCTTGTGGGTTGGCCGCGCTTGCCGTGTTCCAGCGCCGAGAGATAGGCGCTCGATACATTGAGCGCGGCCGCCATTTCCTTGAGGGATATGCCGCGGGCGTCCCGCAGGGCTCTAAGTTTGGCGCCTAGCGGGGTCACTGGCGCCTGAGGCGCACATACCACGCCCCCTCTCCGCCATGGCCGCGTGCCGCCACGCTCCAGCCTGACACCAGATGCGACAAGCCAGGCTCCGAGAGCCAGATGGGCAGCATGGTGCGCAAAATACCCCGCTCGGTCATGGCCGCGATATAGTCGTTATCGGTTTTAACACCCTTGCCGGTGATCACCAGAATGGTTCTATCCCCGCGCGCCGCACGGGCCCCAATATAGCGGCGCAAGGTTTCGCGCGCCTCCGATTGGGTCATGCCATGAAGGTCAATCTTGCCGTCGATCTCGATCCGTCCGCGCCGGACTTTCTTGTGGATGGCAGGATCGACGGTGCGTTCGGCGTCTGGCGTGCCCGGCATGGGTGCCTGATAGGCGGGCAGGAATGGCTTTCCGGCCCGAACTGGCTTGGGGGGCGCCTTTACCAGAGGCTCGGGATCGGCTTGGTGGGGCACGGGCAGCGTGCCCGCGCCCATCTTCAGCAGACCCTTGCGGCGCAGCGGCTCGACCGTCGCGGCAACGCTGGTCCACAGGTGGAAGTCATGCGGCAGGCGTTTCGAGCCACGCTTGGACATGGTACGGCCCGCCGCAACAAATCAATCAAGCTGACTGGTGGCGATGACCTTCCAGTTCGGGTCGCGCGATTTGGGGTTGCGTGAAAAGGTCCACTCGTCCGCAATGGTCTGGACCTGGTCAGCATTGCCCTCGACCAGATTGCCGTCCTTGTCACGCGTCGCAGAGACCACTTCGGCATGGAAGTCGACCGTGACATTGACGTCCTTCTTGTCGAATTCGGCGTCAACAATGGCAATGCGGGGCAGGCCGACAAAGGTGAAGTCCACCGTCTTGCCTTCGCTTTCACGCTCGGTAATGGCGCGCTGGAAGCTATCATAGATGGGCTTGTCGAGCAGATTCTTGAGCGTCTGCCGGTCGCCTTCGGCAAAGGCGGTGACGATCATTTCGTAGGCCTGCTTGGCGCCCTCGAGGAAGCTCTTGGGCGAGAAGGTCGGATCGGCCTCGGCAACGGATTTGAGACCGGTAGCCAATTCGGCATTGCCGGCTGCCGCCTGCTCTATTTCAGCCTCGAGCTTGCGCGCGCGCCGCTCATCGTCCAGGTCTGGCTGGGCCGCGCGCGGCCGGATTGGCACCACCGTATCTTCATTGGCCGTCTGCTTTTCGGTCGGGGTCGAGCGGCTGCGGTCAATGGGTGGTCGTTCATTGCCGGTGCGGGTGCCCAGCACCGAACGCAGCCGGAACAGCACGAAGACTGCGACGGCAATGGCAATGAGTGTCGGCAGGTCGAGGAATTCAGCCATGAAGCAGGCACCCTGAAAATGAGGCGTCGACAAAAAAGTGAGCGCGAGCGCTCGTTCCGCGCCGCATCTGGCCTATATATAGGCAAAGCTTTAGCCCGAAACCAGTTCACGATGGGGCGAGTTGCGTTTTTGCCGCGCCTGAGGTGAACAAAATTCCTGCAAGGAGCCAAATGTGGCCCGCCTGATTGCCCTTTCCTTCCTGGCTTTGCCGCTTCTGGAAATCGCTGTGTTCATCATTGTCGGCCGCGCCATCGGCCTGTTCCCGACACTCGCACTGGTGATCCTTGCAGCGCTGGCGGGGGGGTTGCTGCTGCGCCAGCAGGGCCTGAGTACGCTTTCGCGGCTACGCAACAATGTCAATGCCGGCACCATTCCAGGGCGCACCATGTTCGACGCCATGCTGATCGGCGTGGCCGCAATCCTGTTGGTGCTGCCGGGCTTTCTCAGCGATGTGCTGGCGCTGGCCCTTTTGGTGCCCCCGCTGCGGAACTGGCTGTTTTCCGCCCTTGCAAGCCGGGTCCGGGTGGTCGAGACCACCACCAGCTATCGCCGCTACGATGAACCAGAGACGACATATGACGTCGATGCCAAGGTCATCGAGCACAGGGATGAGGACGATCCCAAGCCCCGACAATAGGTCTGCTTGGCTTGTTCCAATGGGCCAAAAGTGGTAGCCACACGGCCACAATTGCTTTGAATACAGACATCAAGAAGGACCAGACAATGGCCGATGACACCCAGGGCGCGGCAGCGCCGCAGCCCGGCACCGCACCCAGCATGAATCTTGTGGGTCAGTATATCCGCGATCTCTCCTTCGAAAATCCCGGCGCACCCGGAACGCTGCTGGGCGGCGGCACCAATCCGGCTTTCAACGTGTCGATCTCGGTCGGCGTGAAGAAGCAGAGCGATGAAATCTATGCCATTGAGCTCACGCTCAATGCCAAGGCCAATCGTGAAGAGACCGTGCTGTTCAATGTCGAACTGGTCTATGGCGGCATCTTCCGCATCAAGAACGTGCCGGAAAATCAGCTTTCGCCGCTCCTGATGATCGAATGCCCGCGGCTGATCTTCCCCTTTGCGCGCCAGGTTCTGGCCAGCGTAACGCAGCAGGGCGGCTTCCCGCCGCTGATGATGGAGCCAGTGGACTTCTCCGCGATCTATCGCCAGAATCTGGCAAAGCTGGCTCAGCAGCAGGGCGGCGCTCAGGCTGCCGATGCCGCCGCCGAGACGCCCAAGCCGAACTGATCGGTCATATCGGGTTCAATGAGATAGGCCCTGGCTTCTGCCGGGGCCTTAATTTTGGGGCCGGTTCATCCTACTCG
Organism: Devosia polycyclovorans; assembly: GCF_042181575.1. Taxonomy (GTDB): domain Bacteria; phylum Pseudomonadota; class Alphaproteobacteria; order Rhizobiales; family Devosiaceae; genus Devosia; species Devosia polycyclovorans. Next base: position 504,262 of record NZ_CP170082.1, read on the forward strand.
GCGGCAACGCGCTGCTGATACCTGGTCCAGATAGCGTTTTCACCCATCTTCTCAATGAAGGCGTCGTGAGCCTCTGCTTCACTGGCGCTGAGCCGGCTGGGCAGCGGGACGGGACGCTGGGCCACTGCAATACGGGCCTGGCCCATACCACTGGATGCCGTTTCGACCTCGGCCACCAAGGCCAGGCTCACCTGCTTGCCACCGATCAACTCAAGGTAGACTTCCGCCAGAATTTCGCTGTCGAGCAAGGCGCCATGCAGCGTGCGGCGGGAATTGTCGATGCCGTAATGCTTGCACAGCGCATCGAGGCTGACGCGGGCACCCGGATGCTTTTGCCGGGCAACCATGACGGTGTCGATCACCTCATTGGTCAGGCGCGGCAACCCGGCCCACTCCATTTCGGCGTTCAAAAAGCCCATGTCGAAGGGCGCGTTGTGGATCACGAGCGTTGCATCGGCGATGAAGGCCCGGAAATCTTCGGCCACCGCCTTGAAAAGCGGCTTGTCGGAGAGAAACTCCTCGCTCAGCCCATGCACGCGAAAGGCCTCTTCAGGCATGGAGCGTTCGGGGTTGATATAGACGTGAAAAGTCTTGCCGGTGGGGATGTGGTTGATCAACTCGACGCAGCCGATTTCCACCAGCCGGTCCCCACCCTGCGGTGAAAGGCCGGTGGTTTCGGTGTCGAGCACGATTTCCCTGATCATTGATCCTGCCGTTCTGCCTTCAACTTGCCGACCAGCGCGGCGACTTCGGCCTCCATCTCGGCGATGGGGAGGCCGGTGTCGAAGAGCCAGTCGGCGCGTTCCTTCTTTTCGGCCTGTGGCATCTGACGGGCAAGCAGCGTCTCCATCTTTTCCACGGTCATGCCCGGTCGGGCCAGGATACGTTCCCTTTGCACTGCCTCATCGACATAGGTCACCGCAATGCGATCAAAGCCATAATCATGGCCGCTTTCGAACAGCAATGGAACCTCGACGGCGGCCAGGGCATGACCCTGCGCTTCTGCGTCATCGAGAAAGTCAGCAATTGCGCTGCGCACCAGGGGATGGACAATGGCTTCGAGGCCCTGGAAACCAGAAGGATCGGAAGACAGGCGCCGGGCCAGCTCCCCACGGTCGATGACGCCATTGTCCGCAACGCCTGGGAAAAGCGCTCCGACCGGCGCGACAGCCGCACCCGAATAAAGCCGTTCCACGGCCTCATCGGCGGAAAACACCGGTACACCGCATTTGGCGAATGCCGAGAGCAGGGTGGATTTTCCCGTGGCGATCGAACCTGTAATGCCGATCCTGAGCATGGCCTAGTGATCCAAGGTGGCTTCGATACGTGCCCGCAGGTCCGGCGTCACCGTCGGCTGGACGCCGAACCAGGCCGCAAATCCGGGCACAGCCTGATGCAGCAGCATGCCCAGCCCATCCACCGTGGGCAGGCCGCGCGCCCTTGCGTCGGCCAGGAGTGGGGTTTCGAGCGGACTATAGACTATATCGGTTACCAATGTGCCTGGGCGCAGCAAGCTGATATCGAACTGATCGAAACGGGTGCCGTGCATGCCGATCGATGTGGTGTTGACCACCAGCCCGGCATGCGGTGCCGAGGCATTGATGTTCTCGAGCGTGCCGACGGTAAACCCTTCGGGACCCAACTCGCTGGCCAAGCGGTCACCAGTCTCGCGCGTGCGATTGAGCAGGACGATGGGTATATTCCGGCTTTGCAGCGCCACGAGAACGGCGCGTGCGGCGCCACCAGCACCTAATACCAATGCGCAATCAAGACGATCAGACCAACCGGGTGCTTTGGCGTCGAGATTGCCCAGAAAGCCCAGGTAATCTGTGTTCGTGCCGTGAACCTTGCCATCCCTGGCGACCAGTGTGTTGACCGCACCAATCTTGCGCGCCAGCTCGTCCACACTGTCGCAAAGGGCAAAGACGGCTTGCTTATGTGGAATGGTAACATTGCCACCGGCAAATTCTCCGCCACGCAAGCGCTCGAAAAAGCTCTCCAGCGCGTCCGGCGGAACATCAATCGCTTCATAGGTGCCATCGATGCCGTGTTCGGCCAGCCAGGTCCCATGAATGAGCGGCGAGCGGGAATGGGCAATCGGATGCCCGATGACGAATGCCTTGGTGGTCAATCTTGTGTCCTTGGCTCAAGCCCGGGCGTTCAAAAGCTCTGGTGCGATATCGCGCAAAGCGGCCAGAAGGGGAAGCAGCGGAAGCCCCAGAATGGTGAAATAGTCGCCGGCCACGGTTTCGAACAGGCGAATAGACGGGCCTTCCAGCCGGTAACCACCGACCGAGCCCAGGCTTGCCTCCCCCTCCAGATCAAGCACGTGATCGCGTTCCTCGGCGGAAAAGTCACGCATGGTCAATTCGGCCGTCTGAAGATCGGACCAGAGCAGATGCCCGTCCCGCACCAGGGTCACCGCAGCGTGCAGCCGATGAGTCTTGCCCCGCAGGTGATCGAGCTGGGCGACGGCCTCCGCGCGCGACGCGGGCTTGTGCAAGAGTTCCAGGCCCAAGGCGAGCGTCTGGTCCGCGCCAATGACCAGGTCACCTGGCCGGCTGCTGGAAACGACTTCGGCCTTGTGCCGCGCCAACAGCAGGGCAACATCCCGGGCATCGCCGCCGGCCTCAAGAGCCTGAGTTTCTACCTGGCGCTCATCGAGTTCTGCCGGCTTAGCCTCAAAACACAATCCAGCCTTGTCCAGCAAGGCTTTGCGCGTCGCACTGGCAGAAGCAAGGATCAGCATGGGAAGCAGTTTTTCCACACTGTCATCCCCAGCTCAAGACCGATCTGTGGGTTGGTCGCGCAACTTCGGATCGCTGCCAAACTTGTCCCCCTTGGGTAAGAAATTGTTAACAGTTCGTTTTGAGCGCCGGTGAAAAACGGACGTGGAAAGCTCTGGGGATATCGAAACGAACCGCGACAAAGATATGCGCAGCTTCATCCACACCCGGAATCGAATCATTGACTCGGCAGAGGCCGGATTAACCTCTCGTTAATGAATTGGGCGCGTTAAGATTTCAGTAAGAGTTTGGAGCGGATTCACACCCCGTTAACCATGGCCTGCGCGCAAGTGTCACTTCGCACTTGGATTGTGGGTGGAACGGAATTGCAGCTAAACACCGCCATAATGATAAAGAAGCGAAGCAAGAAAGACTCTTTATAGGGTTTTGGAAGGGATGAACCCATGGCTCCGGTGACGCACAAACCATTGCTCGCCACAGTATTGGGACAGCGTCAGGAACGCCCCCCGATCTGGATCATGCGGCAGGCCGGACGCTATCTGCCCGAATATCGGCAGACCCGGGCGCAGACGGGCGGTTTTCTTGAATTGTGCTACACACCGGAACTGGCAGTGGAGGTCACGCTGCAGCCGCTCCGGCGCTTTGACCTGGATGCCGCCATCCTGTTTTCCGACATTCTGGTCATCCCCGATGCTTTGGGGCAGAGCGTACGCTTTGCAACGGGCGAAGGGCCCTTGCTCGATCCGCTCGATGAAAAAGGCATTGATGGCCTCGATCGGGATCGGGCGATAGCTCATCTGGCGCCGGTCTTTGAGACACTGCGGCGGCTTCGTGCGGCCTTGCCACCTGAAAAGACCTTGATCGGCTTCTGCGGTGCTCCCTGGACCGTGGCGACCTATATGCTGGGGGGGCGAGGGTCACCGGATCAATGGGTGGCACGCCGGTTCGCGCTGGAGCATCCTCAGGCTTTTGACAGGCTGATCGATATCCTGGTGGATACCTCGATCGATTATCTCGCGGCGCAGTTCGAGGCGGGTGCCGATGTGGTGCAGCTTTTTGAAAGCTGGGCACTCAATCTCGACGATGCCAGTTTTGCCCGTCAGGTCATGGAACCCAACCGGCGGATTGTTGAAGGATTGCGGCAACGGGTGCCCGATGCACCGGTGATCGGATTCCCGCGTGGCGCGGCGGGCAATCTCCGACGTTTTTCGGAGGCTACCGGAGTTAATGTCTTGGGGATCGACTTCGCCACGCCGATCGACTTCGTCAACGCGCATTTGCCGCCTGAGCTGGCTGTGCAGGGCAATCTTGATCCGCTGCGGCTGGTCGTCGGTGGTGAAGCCATGGAGCGGCAAGCCCGTGCAATTATCGAGGGCTTCGCGAACCGGCCGCACATCTTCAATCTGGGACACGGCATCGTCCCCGAAACGCCGATCGCCCATGTCGAGCGGCTCGTCGAACTGGTCAAAGGCGGCTAACCAGCGCTGCTGAACTGTTGAGGTTTTCCCATGTATGATTGGGTAAAGGCGCTGCATGTCATCTCGGTCATCGCCTGGATGGCGGGGATGATGTATCTGCCGCGGCTCTTTGTTTATCACGCGCAGTCGGCCGTCGGTTCGGAGAAGGCCGAGACCTTCAAGGTCATGGAGCGGCGCCTTTATCGTGGCATTAACACGCCTGCGATGATCGCGACCTGGTTGTTTGGATTATGGCTGGCGTTTGGCTTCGGCATTGTCGACTTTTCGCAAGGCTGGATGTGGCTCAAGGCGGCAATGGTGATTGCGCTCAGTGGCGTGCATGGCTGGTATGGATCGATGCTGCGCGCCTTCACGGAGGACCGGAACATGCGGCCGCATACGTTTTACCGGGCAATCAACGAGATTCCTTTTGTCATGGCGATCGTCATTGTGATTGCGGTGATCGTGAAGCCGTTTTGAGAACGGCTAATCCTGATGTCTCGCCATTCGAGCATAGCTCTCATGGCCTTCGGCTCTAAAATCGGGCCACAGGACCGATTTTGCTGCGCAGCAGCCGAGCCGAAGTTTCACGTGAATCCGGTTTTCAAAATTTGCTTAGAACTTGAAACAGGCCACGGATCACGCTACAGAAGGACAAGGCATCCCCTAATTGCGCGACCACCCCGGCTGCTGCGTGGTGCCGAATACTCCCCTCATTCGACTGTCCAGTCTTATCGATATCCCTCTAGGGTCGTTTCGCTACATGCAGAATATCAAGCTCAGTGAGCTCAAGGCCAAGTCTCCGGCTGAACTCTTGGCATTTGCCGAGGAACTCGAGGTCGAGAATGCATCGACCATGCGCAAGCAGGAGTTGATGTTCGCCATTCTCAAGGAATTGGCTGCCCAGGACATCAACATCGTCGGTGAAGGTGTGGTTGAGGTGCTCCCTGACGGGTTCGGCTTCCTGCGCTCACCTGATGCAAACTACCTTCCTGGCCCCGATGACATCTATGTCAGCCCCAGTCAGATCCGGCGTTTTGGTCTCAGGACTGGCGACACGGTTGAAGGTGAAATCCGCTCTCCCAAGGAAGGCGAACGCTATTTCGCGCTTCTCAAGGTTTCGACCATCAATTTTGAAGATCCCGAGGCGGTTCGCCACAAGGTCAATTTTGACAATCTGACGCCGCTCTACCCAGAAGAACGTCTGCGCATGGAGCTGCCGGATCCGACGGTCAAGGATCGTTCTGCACGCTTGCTCGATCTGGTAGCACCTCTGGGCAAGGGACAGCGCGCGCTGATTGTCGCGCCTCCGCGAACCGGTAAGACGGTATTGTTGCAGAATATTGCACAGTCAATCGCCACCAATCACCCCGAATGCTATCTCATTGTCCTGTTGATCGATGAGCGCCCCGAGGAAGTGACCGATATGCAGCGCTCTGTGCGCGGCGAAGTCATCTCCTCGACATTCGATGAACCCGCATCGCGCCACGTCCAGGTCGCAGAGATGGTCATCGAAAAGGCCAAGCGTCTGGTCGAACACAAGCGGGACGTCGTTATCCTGCTCGATTCCATCACCCGGCTCGGCCGCGCCTACAACACTGTCGTCCCCAGCTCGGGCAAAGTGCTCACCGGTGGCGTGGATGCCAATGCCCTGCAGCGCCCCAAGCGCTTCTTCGGTGCGGCGCGCAATATCGAAGACGGTGGATCCCTCACCATTATTTCGACCGCGCTGATCGATACCGGCAGCCGCATGGACGAAGTGATCTTTGAAGAGTTCAAGGGCACGGGCAATTCGGAAATCGTGCTTGACCGCAAGGTTGCCGACAAGCGCGTCTTCCCGGCCATCGACATCAACAAGTCGGGCACCCGCAAGGAAGAGCTGCTGGTGGAATCCGATATCCTGCGGAAGATGTATGTGCTGCGTCGCATCCTCAATCCGATGGGCACAATCGACGCCATGGAATTCCTGACCGACAAGGTCCGTCAGACCAAGACGAATTCCGACTTCTTCGATTCCATGAATACCTAGGACCAAAAGGCTCGGGGAACATGCGAGCGGGCGACACCATCATGGCGCTCTCCTCCGGCTCCCTCCCGGCCGGGGTTGCAGTCATACGCCTTTCAGGACCTCAAGTCGGGACGGCGCTGACGGCGATTGCGGGCGGTATTCCACAGCCTCGTCGTCTCACCTTGCGTCCGATTGGTGCCGCACAGCGCCTCGACGAGGGTCTTGTCGCCTTCTTCCCGGCGCCAAACAGTTTTACCGGTGAAGACTGCGCCGAACTTCAGGTCCATGGTTCACCGGCGGGCGTCCGGGCCATTATGGCCTTGCTGAACTCACTTGGCCTTCGCCTGGCCGAAGCTGGGGAATTTACACGGCGGGCCTTTGAGAATGGCAAGCTGGACCTCGTCGCTGTCGAGGGTCTCGGTGACCTCCTGGAAGCCGAGACGGAAAGGCAGCGGCAGCAGGCGCTGGCCCGCTATGACGGCCGGCTGACGGAAAAAATTGATCTTTGGCGCGACACGCTGCTCGATCTGCGGGCGGAGATTGAAGCCCGGCTCGATTTTTCCGATGAAGGAGACGTCTCGGACGATTTGCCCGCACACTGGTTCTCTCAGCTCGACGATCTGCAGATCAGTATTGGGCAGGCTCTGTCTTCCTTTGAAAGCGGCCGCATTGTTCGCGAAGGCATTCGCGTGGCCTTGGCAGGGCCGCCTAATTCCGGCAAATCCAGCCTGCTCAATGCCTTGTCCCGGTCCGATCTGGCTATCGTGTCGGACGAGGCGGGTACCACCCGAGATGTGCGCGAAGTGGGGCTGGATATTGGTGGTCAGCTATTCGTGCTGCTCGATCTGGCTGGATTGCGCGACACGGACAGCAAGGCGGAGGCCGAAGGGGTGCGTCGCGCAAAACAGGCGATTAACACGGCCGACATTGTGCTCTGGTTGCAGGCACCAGATGTGGACGCCCTGCCCAGGCCCGAGACTAAAGGACTTTTGCTGACCATCGGGACGAAAATGGATCTGGCTACCAGCCAGGGGGTTGATATTGGCGTCTCGACACAGACGGAGACCGGATTGCAGGCACTGCGGGAGAAGCTGGCCGTGCTGGGTCAAGACCTGGCGGGGGGCGAGCCGGCTCTGGTGAGCCACGAGAGGGACCGGCAGGCGCTGCAAGAAGCACTGGCAGCTCTTGAGGCCTGTAGGTCAACTGTAGGCGATTGGGAACTCGCGGCTGAGAGCTTGCGTGGTGCGTCTGCTGCATTGGAGCGCCTGATCGGCCGGATAGATGCCGAACGCGTCCTAGACCGGCTTTTTGCCAGTTTCTGTATCGGAAAATAGCCGGCTAGCGACGGCCGGCGGATCGAACGGGCACCATTCGTTGTGATTCACGTGAAACAACGGCAAGCGCTTCTTGTGGCCGGAGCAATTGATTCACGTGAAACATTGGCCTATGTCAGGCGCCTTCGGAGAAAATGCTATGACTGACTATGCCGTCATCGTCGTCGGCGGGGGACATGCGGGGTCGGAAGCCGCAGCGGCCTCGGCCCGTATAGGTGTTCCCACCGCGCTGATCACCCAGCGCTTTGCGACCATCGGCGAGATGAGCTGCAATCCTGCCATTGGGGGATTGGGCAAGGGCCATCTCGTTCGGGAGATTGATGCTCTGGACGGCCTGATGGGCCGTGTGGCCGACAAGGCCGGCATTCAGTTCCGTGTGCTGAACCGGCGCAAGGGGCCCGCGGTGCGCGGCCCGCGCGCCCAGGCCGACCGCAAGCTCTATCGTGAGGCGATGCAGGCGGCGATCAGCGCGCAACCCAATCTCGATGTCATTGAGGGCGAGGTCGATGACCTCGAGGTAGCGGACGGCGTCATTTCGGGTGTCCGACTGCTTGACGGTCGCCGCTTTTCAACCCGCGCTGTGGTGTTGACCACGGGCACTTTCCTGCGTGGCCTCATTCATCGCGGGGAGGAAACGGTTCCTGCCGGGCGGGTTGGTGAAAAGCCGGTGCTTGGACTCTCCACGCGTCTCGAAGGCCTCGGCCTGCAGTTGGGCCGGCTCAAGACCGGTACGCCGGCACGGCTCGATGCCAAGAGCATCGACTATTCGGCGCTTGAAGAGCAGCCGGGCGACAATCCACCCGAGCCTTTTTCAGCGTTGACCGACACGATCACCACGCCGCAGATCTCGTGCCACATCACCCGCACAACCAGTGAAACGCACCGGATCATCCAGGAAAACCTGCATCGCTCGGCGATGTATTCGGGGCGGATTCAATCGCGTGGACCGCGCTACTGTCCGTCGATCGAGGACAAGGTTGTCCGCTTTGCCGATCGCGACAGCCACCAGATCTTCCTCGAGCCGGAGGGGCTGGACGACGACACGGTGTATCCCAATGGATTGTCAACGTCGCTGCCGGCAGATGTGCAGGAGGCTTTTCTGCGGTCCATGCCTGGCCTGGAAAATGTGCACATCATCCGGCCGGGCTACGCCATCGAATATGACTATGTCGATCCACGCGAGTTGCGGCCGACATTGGAGGTCAAGAAGCAGCCGGGGCTCTATCTGGCAGGCCAAATCAACGGGACAACCGGCTACGAGGAGGCGGGGGCGCAGGGGCTGCTGGCCGGCGCCAACGCGGCACTCGCCGCCACGGGTGCCAAGCCCATGATCTTGTCGCGCACCGAAAGTTATCTTGGCGTCATGGTGGATGATTTGGTGACCCGCGGCGTCAGTGAGCCCTATCGCATGTTCACCTCGCGGGCAGAGTTCCGCCTCTACCTGCGCGCCGACAATGCCGATCAGCGGCTGACCGAACTTGGCATTGCCAAAGGCCTGGTGGGTGAAATTCGCGCGGCCGCCTATCGGCGGAAATCCGGCGCCCTGCAGTCGGGCCGCGCGCTGCTCGAAGTTCTGTCGGTTTCGCCCAATGTGGCCCGCAAGGCGGGGCTTGCGGTCAATGAAGACGGCAAGCGCCGTACCGCATTCGAGCTGATGTCCTATCCGGACATTGAAACCAATGATCTCAAGCGCCTCTGGCCGGAGCTGGAGCAGTTGGATGAAGCGGTGCTGAATCAGGTGGCCATAGACGCGCAATATGCGGTCTATCTTGATCGGCAAAAGGCCGATGTTGAGGCCGTACGCCGCGACGAACAGCGTCGAATTCCTGATGACATGGACTATTCGGCAATTGCTGGTCTGTCGATGGAACTGCGGCAAAAACTAGATACAGCACGCCCACAAACCATTGCCCAGGCGCAAGCCATGGACGGTATGACGCCCGCGGCAATCACCTTGCTGCTCGCTGTTTTGCGGCGCGGCCAGCTCTCAAAGGCCAGCTAGTGCCAAACATGGAAGCCATAGCGCCTTATGCGCCGGTATTGTCGCGCCCGGCCGCGGCCGTTGGTAGAGATTTGGAATCCTATGTCAAGCTGCTCGCCAAATGGCAGGCCGTGCAGAATCTGGTTTCACGTGAAACATTGGCCCAGGTCTGGACGCGGCATTTTGCCGACAGTCTGCAGGTGCTGACCCTGATGAACAGCGCGGACCGCCTCTGCCTGGATTTGGGCAGTGGCGGGGGTTTTCCTGCCCTGCCAATGGCGATCGCGAGCAAAGGAACGGACCGCAGATTCGTTCTTATCGAGCCAAACGCACGCAAAGTCAGCTTTCTGCGGACTGTGGCCCGTGAGCTCGACCTTAATGTGACAGTGATCGGACGCCGTAGCGATGAAATTGATTCACGTGAAACAGGCATCCCGGACGTCATCACCTCGCGCGCTTTGGCGGCTATGCCTCTGTTATGCAACTGGATGGCGCCCTTTTTTGGCCCACAAACAAGGGCCATTCTGCATAAAGGGCGGGAACATGTTGAAGAGCTCACGGAATCGGGTGCGCACTGGCACCACGACGTGCTAGTAAGGTCGAGTGATACTGATCCCGGCGGCGTGATCCTGACCGTGACGAATCTGCGCCGGAAAACAACGCGTTAGCGGCATACGGAGGCCAATTTGGCACCCCGGATATTGACTTTGGCCAATCAAAAGGGCGGCGTGGGCAAGACGACCACCGCCATCAACCTGGCGACAGCTCTGGCCGCCATAGGCGAACGTGTGCTGATTGTCGACCTGGACCCTCAAGGCAATGCCTCGACAGGGCTGGGCATTTCGCGCACCGACCGGGCGCTCTCGGCCTATGATGTGCTGGTGGGCGAGGCCAGTGTACCCCAGGCGGCGGTGATGACGAGCGTGCCCAATGTGGCCATCGTGCCATCGACCATGGATTTGCTCGGCGTCGAACTGACTATAGCCGATCAGGCCGATCGCGCCTTCAAGCTGCGTAACGCTTTTAAAAGCCTCGATGAACTGCGTCTAAATGACCAGTCGATCAGCTATATCCTGATCGACTGTCCGCCGTCCTTGAATCTGCTTACGGTCAATTCTCTTGTGGCGGCAGATGCTGTTCTTGTGCCGCTGCAATGCGAATTTTTTGCCCTGGAGGGGCTCAGCCAGCTGCTGCAAACCATTGAGCAGATCCGGTCAACGCTCAATCCTCGCCTATCCATTCAGGGCGTTGTGATGACCATGTTCGACAAGCGTAACAATCTGAGTGAACAGGTGCTCAATGACGTGCGCAGTGAAATGGGCGAATTGGTCTATGAGACCGTGATTCCGCGTAATGTTCGGCTCAGCGAGGCGCCGTCCTACGGCAAGCCTGCCCTGCTTTATGATCTGAAATGTGCCGGTAGTCAGGCTTATCTGCGCCTGGCGACCGAAGTTATCCGCCGCGAGCGGCGGCTGAATGCTGCCTAGGAGCTCTAAATGACCGACAAACCAACTCGTCTGGGCCGGGGCCTTGCCGCGCTGATTGGCGATATGGCGGCTATAGAGGGCGCGCGCGTCACTGAGTCCTCAGGCGGCAGCAAGCGTTTGCCGGTCGATTTCATCATTGCCAACCGCGCCAATCCGCGGCGAAGCTTCGACCCGGAACTGCTGGAGGAATTGACCAATTCCATCCGCGAGAAGGGCGTGATGTCGCCTTTGCTGGTGCGGCCGACCGACGACCCCAATGTTTTTGAGCTAATCGCCGGCGAGCGGCGCTGGAGGGCAGCGCAGAAGGCGGGCCTGCATGATGTGCCGGTCATTGTCCGCGAGGTCGATGACAAGGAAGCGCTTGAGCTGGCGATCATCGAGAACGTGCAGCGCGCCGACCTCAACCCGCTTGAAGAAGCGCTGGGCTACGGCCAGTTGATCGAGCAATTCGACTATACGCAGCAGGATTTGGCGCAAGTGATCGGCAAATCGCGTTCGCATGTTGCCAATACATTGCGCCTGCTCAAACTACCCGAGGATGTGCGCGGCATGGTGTCGAGTGGCACCCTGACCGCCGGCCACGCCAGGACGCTGATTACAGTAGAAGACCCGGCCGCTCTGGCCCGCCAGATCGTCGAGAAAGGGCTTTCGGTACGTGAGGCGGAAGCCCTGAGCCAGCAGCGTGATCTGCCCAAGCGCAAGCCCGCCACCGAACCGACGCAGCGTGATGCCGACACCTTGGCCTTGGAGCGCAGGCTTGCCGATGCGCTGGGGTTGAGCGTCGCGCTGAACCATACCGAGCGCGGCGGCAAGGTCGAAATCCGCTACAAGACGCTTGAGCAGCTGGACGATATCTGTCTTCGCTTGACCGGCCGTACAAACTAAGTCCCTGAAAAGCAAGCTGTTCCACGTGAAACCGTTTCGGCTGGGGCGCTTTCCGCGTCGAACCCAGACCGTCTCCCCGCTAATGCGTGGCGGCCATCATACAAAGCGCCAGGGTCGTGCGGCGCAGTACGGCATCGGCGAGGGCAGGCTTTCGTCGGGAATCCGACACGCCTTGCAGCAGCCGCTCTATGGCCTGGGCGAGGGCGGGATCGCTCCAGAGCCGCAATTGCTGCTCCAGGGCGCCTATGCGCGAAAAATGTGGTTTGGGGCGCTGGCTATCAAGGACGGCCCGAGCGGTCTTGCCGCTATCGAGTTCGGTGCGCCAGCGGCGGAGATTGGCGAAGTGATTGGTTAGCATGGCCAGCAATTGCTGGGGGTTCACATTGGCGGCCAGCGCCCGATTGAGGGCCAGTTCGAGTCGTTCCGCATGGCCGCCACCGGTTGCATCGAGAATGGCATCGATGGCCAAGGCGCCATTATCGGCGCAAAGCAGAAGAACATCCTCGCGCGTCAAAACCTTGCTCGCTGCGGCATAGAGCGTCAGTTTTTCCAGCTCGCGGCGCGTTACCTCCCGGTCATTGCCCAGAATTTCGCGCAAAGTCGGCACCACATCGCTATCGGTCCGTATGCCGGCCTGATTGAAGGTTTCGCGCATCAGCGCCATCAGGGTTTCGTCGGAATCTGGATAGCAGGGCAGGGCGCGTCCGAGTTTGGCCGCCTCGACCAGCGAGCGCAGCGCATCGCGTGGGGTGAGATTGTCGGCTTCGAGGATGATGGCCGTGCCTCCGGGGTCGTCGCGCAGCTCAGTCAGCGGCATGACCAGTGCCTTGGTGGCATTGCGCACCCGGATGATGCGCTTGCCCCCGAATAGCGATACCGAACGCGCTTCCAACACCAGTTGGGATGGGTCGGAAGCCAGTTCCGGCCCGTCAAAGATGGTGACATTGGCCGAGGCCGGGTCGTCGCCGCTCAAATGACGAATCAGGCGCTGCGCTGTTTCGCGCACAAGCCCGCCATCGGGCCCATAGGCGAGGAATATCCCCTCGCTGAGATCGGGGCGCGCCAGATAGCGCGCCACTTCATGGGCCTTGAGGGCCGTCATCTAGACGACGATGTTGACGATGCGATTGGGCACCACCACCACCTTCTTTGGCGTCTTGCCGTCCAGCGCCTTCTGGACGATCTCGAGCGCCAGCACGAGGGTCTCAACTTCTGCCGCCGGCATGTCCTTGGCGACATTGATTTCGCCGCGGCGCTTGCCATTGATCTGTATGGGCAGGGTCACCTCATCGTCGACCAGCATGGCCGGATCGATTTCAGGCCACTGAGCGTCTGCAACAAGCCCTTGTTTTCCAAGCACTTCCCAGCAGCTTTCGGCGAGATGCGGCATCATCAGATTGATCAGCAGAACCAGCTTTTCGACGCCGTCGCGCAAGATTGGGGCGAGTTCGGCGGCCGCTTTGCCGTCCTTGGCCTTCACCAGAGCATTGGTCAGCTCATAGATGCGGGCGACGGCGCGGTTGAAGCCGAGCCCCTCGATGTCCTGGGCGACACCAGCGACGGTGCGATGGATGATCTTGCGCAGGGCCAGGGCATCAGCACTGTCCAGTGAAACAGTCGATGAGGATTGTTCGGATAATTCGACCGCGTCGTTGACGAGGCGCCAGATGCGCTGCTGGAAGCGGCTGGCGCCTTCAACGCCCGATTCAGTCCATTGCACGTCACGCTCGGGCGGGGAGTCCGAGAGCATGAACCAGCGGGCGGTATCGGCGCCGTAGCTGCGCACGATCTCGTCAGGATCCACCACGTTCTTCTTGGACTTGCTCATCTTTTCGACCGAACCGATGGCGATTGGCGCGCCGGTCTGGGCGTGCCTGGCGGTGCGGGCTTCCCCCACCGTCTCGATGATGATGTCAGTGGGGGGCACCCATTCGCCCTTATCGCCCTTATAGGTCTCGTGGGTCACCATGCCCTGGGTGAACATGCCCTTGAAGGGCTCGCTCATGCCCACGTGACCGGTCGCCTTCATGGCGCGGGTGAAGAAGCGCGAGTAGAGCAGGTGCAGGATCGCATGCTCAATGCCGCCAATATACTGGTCCACCGGCAGCCAGCGATCGGCCACAGCTGGAATGGTGGGCGTGTCGGCGTCGGGGGCAGTGAAACGTGCAAAATACCAGGAACTGTCGACAAATGTGTCCATGGTGTCGGTTTCGCGCCGCGCGGCACCGCCACATTGCGGGCAATTTACGTGCTTCCAGGTGGGGTGATGGTCGAGCGCATTGCCCGGCTTGTCGAAGGTCACGTCCTCGGGCAGCACCACCGGCAGGTCCTTCTTCGGCACTGGAAGTGTGCCGCAGACCTCGCAGTGGATCACCGGAATGGGGCAGCCCCAATAGCGCTGGCGCGAAATGCCCCAGTCACGCAGGCGGTAATTGACCTCAACCTTGCCCTGCGGCTTGCCGTCGACCGTGCGGGCGCCGAAATGATCGGCGATCCGTGTCTTGGCTTCATCGATCGAGAGGCCATCAAGGAAATCGGAATTGAAGATGTTACCGGCGTCTACATAGGCTTCGGTGCCAATGGAAAAGCTGTTGGGATCGGCGCCTGGCGGCAGCACCACCGGGGTAACCGGCAGATCATATTTGCGGGCGAAATCGAGATCGCGCTGGTCATGCGCCGGGCATCCAAATACAGCGCCGGTGCCGTAATCCATCAGCACGAAATTGGCGACATAGACGGGCAGCGTCTGCCCTTCGATTACCGGATGCTTGACGCGCAGGCCAGTGAAGACGCCTTTTTTCTCTGCCTTTTCAAGCGTTTCGGTCGCGGTGCCCTGGCGATGGAATTCGGCAATGAACTCGGTCAGGGCCGGGTCATTGGCCGCCATCTGGGCGCTCAGAGGATGGTCGGGCGAGAGCGCGATGAAGGAGGCGCCGAAAATCGTGTCGGGGCGCGTGGTGAAAACCTCGATGCTGGTCGCATCGGTCCTGTCGCTGGCTTCCAGCTCGAACAGCAGCCGCAGGCCTTCGGATTTGCCAATCCAGTTGCGCTGCATGACGCGGACCTTTTCGGGCCATTCGGTCAGCCCATCGAGGGCCTCGAGCAGCTCCTCGGCAAAATCGGAAATCCTGAAGAACCACTGGGTCAGCTCGCGCTGCTCGACCACCGCGCCGGAGCGCCAGCCCTTGCCATCGATGACCTGTTCATTGGCCAGCACCGTCATGTCGACCGGGTCCCAATTGACCTTGGACGACTTGCGGGTGACTAGGCCGGCTTCGAGCATGTCGATGAACATGGCCTGCTGGTGTTTGTAATAGTCGGGCGAGCAGGTGGCGATTTCGCGCGTCCAGTCGATCGACAGGCCCATCGATTTGAGCTGAGCCTTCATCGCCTCGATGTTCTGGTAGGTCCAGGCACCGGGATGGGTCTTGCGCTCGATGGCGGCATTTTCCGCGGGCAGGCCGAAGGCGTCCCAGCCCATGGGGTGCAGCACATTCTTGCCGCGGGCACGGTGATAGCGCGCCACCACATCGCCCATGGCATAGTTGCGCACATGGCCCATATGGATGCGGCCCGAAGGGTAGGGGAACATCTCAAGGACGTAATAGGGATCGCGCGGATCGTCATTGGCGGTGACGAAGCTCTTGTTCTCATCCCAGATCTTCTGCCATTTCGGTTCGCTTTCGCGCGGATTGTAGCGTTCGCCGCTCACGTGATGGTCGTCCTTGCAAGATTTCACGCCTGGCCAGCCGCAAAGGGCGGCGCAGCTTGCGTTTTGGAGGGTTTTTGGCTACCCGGACCATCACCAGAAATCCCTTGCTAGGTCAACAGAGACGGGGCCGGAACATGGCTGATCGCGCTGAAAGCGCCGCAACGCGCCTCGACTATATTCGCACGCGCATGGAAAAGGCGCGCCGCCGGTTTGGGGCGCCGCCAGAGGCGGTGGAACTGGTGGCCGTGTCCAAGACCTTCCCGGCAGAGGTCATCGAGCCCTATATCGCGGCGGGCCAACGCGTATTCGGGGAGAACCGGGTGCAGGAGGCCAAGGAAAAATGGCCTGGCCTGCGCGAGAAATACCCCGATCTCAGCCTGCACCTGATCGGGCCGCTGCAGTCGAACAAGGCGCGTGAGGCCGTAGCGCTGTTTGATGTCATCGAAACGGTGGATCGCGACAAGATCGCCGCGGTGCTGGCGGCTGAGATGGCGCGGGCGGGACGGCATCTGCCCTGTTTCGTTCAGGTCAATATTGGTGGCGAAGAACAGAAGACCGGCATCCCGGTCCAAGAGGCGGTGGCCTTCGTCCACCATTGCCGCGATGCGCATGGGCTCGATATCGTCGGACTGATGTGCATCCCGCCCGATGGCCAGCCCGCCGGCCCCTATTTCGCGCATCTTGCCGCGCTGGGCCGCATGGCGGGGGTCGAGCAGCTGTCCATGGGGATGAGCGGTGACTTCGAAACGGCCATCGCCATGGGCGCCACCCATGTGCGGGTAGGCTCGGCGCTCTTCGGCAAGCGGTAGGCGCCGCCTGCAACTTTTCGTCCGGCTAGCGCGTTGCTCAGGTTGAAATAACGCCGTTGTGATTACCTGGCCGAAAACGGGTCGCCATAGTGTGGACTTGCTGGGTCAGCACAGAAAGACCGGAGAAAACAATGAACAAGCGACGCATCCTTGTCGTAGATGACGACGCGGACCTGCGCCAAACCCTGGTTGAACAGCTCAAGGGCGAGCCTGACTTCGAAATTCTCCAGGCCGGAACGGCCAATGACGCCCTCAAGGCGGTTCGCGAGCACAATGTCGAATTGACCATTCTGGATGTCGGCCTGCCCGATATGGACGGCCGCGAGGCGGTCAAGCTGATGCGGCAGGACGGCTATAAGAGCCCTGTTCTGATGCTGACCGGTCACGACACCGATGCTGACGAGATCAAGGGGCTTGAAGCCGGGGCCAATGACTATTTGACCAAGCCGTTCCGCTATCCGGTGCTGCTGGCCCGGATCAATGCGGCCCTCAGGCAGCGTGACCAGAGCGAGGATGCGGTTTTTACCATTGGCCAGTACAGCTTCCAGCCGGCGGCCAAAGTGCTTGAGACCAATGAGGGCATCAAGGTGCGCCTCACCGACAAGGAAACTTCGATCCTTAAATATCTCTACCGCCAGGGCCCCAAGACGATCACCCGCGATGTGCTTTTGAAGGAAGTCTGGGGATACAATAACCGGGTGACCACCCATACGCTGGAAACCCATATCTATCGGTTGCGGCAGAAGATCGAGCGCGATCCGTCCAATGCGCGTCTGCTGGTCACCGAAGACGGGGGCTACCGTCTCGTCCCCTGAACGGCGCAAAGCCTTTCATTTCCTGCCCGAACCAGACTATAGCTTGAACCGGAATGGCCGCCCGCAGCCAGCGGGCGGCGCGTATTGGCGCTGTGGGTCTGGGGCATATGAGAATGGATGACGCGGCCGGGGTCTTGGCCCGGGCCGATTTCTTCGACATCTGCGATGACGAGCAGTTGCGCATGCTCGGCTTTGCGGGGGACCGCAAGCATTTCGAGGCGGACGCCGTCATCTATAAGGCTGGTGACGTACCGACCGGTGCTTTCGTGCTGATTGAGGGCACGGTCAAGGCCAAGCATGAGGGGGCCGAGGCCGGTAAGCCCTATGCGCTCTCAGAACCGGGTAGCGTCATTTCGCCCACCTCGCTGATTCTGGACAAACCCCGCTCTGTCACCTTCACTGCCGTCACCGATTGCGAATTGCTGTTCGTGCCTCGGACGGCATTTCTCAAGCTGGCGCGGCAGAGCCCGGATCTGGCCGCGCGCGCGGCTCAGCGCATCGAGCAGGAACTGGGGCGCTATATGCATGCGCTCGAGCCGCTGAAAGGCAAGATGAAAGGCGGCTAGTGCGTTGGTTCGCCACTAAGGCCGCACGAAACGGGCGATCACTGGCACGTGGTCGCTGGGCTTGTCAGTCCAGCCGCGAGCCGGCTTGATGATCTCTGCGCTCACCGAGCGCTCGGCGACATCTGCGGTCGACCAGATATGGTCGAGCCGCCGGCCGCGATCGGAGGCCTCCCAATCCTTGCCGCGATAGCTCCACCAGGAATAGATCTTGGTGTCGTGCGGCACATGCTTGCGCACCAGGTCGGTCCAGCCATGCCCACCTCCGAGGATGGCATTGAGCGCCTCGGTTTCGACCGGGGTGTGGCTGACGACCTTCAAAAGCTGCTTGTGGCTCCAGACGTCGTTCTCATGCGGGGCGATGTTGAAATCGCCGGCGATCAGATGGCCGCGCTGGAAGACGGGTTCGGCAAACCATGTCTTGAGTTCGTTGAGGAACCCCAGCTTGTGCTTGAACTTGGGATTGATCTCGGGGTCGGGCTCGTCGCCGCCGGCGGGGATATAGAAATTGTGGAGCGTAAAGGGCCCGTGCCCCAGGTCGACCAGTGCTGAAATGTGGCGGGATTCGTCGATTTCGCAGAAGACCCGGCTCGAGACATCGGTCAGAGGAAATTTCGAAACAATGGCGACGCCGTGATAGCCCTTCTGGCCGTGCACCGCCATATGCGGATAGCCCGCTGCAATGAAGGCGTTGCGCGGAAACTGGTCATTGGTGCACTTGATTTCCTGCAGCATCAGCACGTCCGGCTGATATTGCGCCAGAAAGTCCAGCACCATGGGCAGGCGCAGCCGCACCGAATTGATGTTCCAGGTGACGATGGCATGGGTCATGTGGCGTCCGGAGAATCGGGTATTGGCAGGTGGCCCCGTTATCGCCAAGCCGAAGGCAGGGGTAAAGCCGGAAATGGCGCGGCCGCGACGGGACTGTCAGCAGCGTTTCACGTGAATCGCCTGGCGCGGGGCCGTTCAAAGAAAAAGCCCGACCTGACGGCCGGGCCTTTTCATATCTCAAAGAGCGAGTGCTCTTATTCGCTCTTGGCTTCTTCGCCTTCAGCGGCAGCGGCCTGTTCGGCGGCAGCAGCAGCGGCGGCAGCTTCGGCTTCCTTGGCGGCCTGTTCGGCAGCAAAGGCTTCTGCAGCAGCGATCTTTTCGGCTTCGCGGGCTTCCTTGGCAGCCTGGGCGGCGGTGCGCTCGGCGTCCTGAATCTTCTTGGTGCGCGAATTGGTCGATTCGAAAATACGCGCCGACTTACCGCGACGATCACGCAGATAGTACAGCTTGGCGCGACGGACCTTACCGCGCTTGATCACTTCGATCGAAGCGATGTTGGGCGAGTAGATCGGGAACACGCGTTCCACGCCTTCGCCATAGGAAATCTTGCGGACGGTGAAGCTTTCCATGATGCCGCCGCCGGAGCGGGCAATCACGACGCCTTCATAGGCTTGCAGACGTTCCTTGTCGCCTTCGCGAATCTTGACCCACACCTTGACGGTGTCGCCATGGGTGAAGTCGGGGACTTCGCGCTGTGCGGCGAGCGCGGCAACCTGCTCGGCCTCGAGCTGTTCAATGATATTCATGTTCGATCCGTTCTGATCTTTTCATAGGGATGACTCTTTTTGGGCCTTTGGCCCCGCCATCCGGTCTTGGTTGGTAACGGAGAAGTAGTCTTCTTGGTCTTGGTGCATGCCGGTCCGATACGCCGGGCACGCGAATGGCCGGCTCATAGGGGAAAACGGCTCCAGAGTCCAGTGGTTTTGGCCACCAATCCAGCTCGGGCCTCGTCCTGAACCAGTGTTGAAAGGCTATTTGCCGGTGAGCAGGTCCGGTCGCCGCGCCCGGGTCAGCTCCAGCGATTGCTCATGGCGCCATTTTGCTATTCTGCCATGGTCGCCGGAGGTCAGCACGGCCGGAATGTCCTGGCCTTCAAAGCTTTGCGGCCTGGTATATTGCGGATATTCGAGCAAGCCGTTTTCAAAGCTCTCCTCGTCACGGCTATCGAGAGCGCCCAACACGCCAGGAATAAGCCGTACCACGGCTTCGAGCAGCACCATGGCGGCCACTTCGCCGCCGGCGAGCACATAGTCGCCGATAGAAACTTCCTCGAGCTGGCGCGCTTCGATGATGCGCTGGTCCACCCCTTCAAAACGCCCGCAGACAATCACCGCACCGGGTCCGGTGGCCAGTTCATGCGCGAGCGTTTGAGTCAGCGGCCTGCCACGTGGCGACATCAGGATACGCGGGCGCGGATCATTGCCCGGGGCGATGGTGTCGATGGCCCTGGCGAGAATATCGGGCTTGAGCACCATGCCGGCGCCCCCACCGGAGGGCGTATCGTCCACGGTGCGATGGCGGTCGGTGGCAAAGTCGCGCAATTGGGTCGCACGAAGGCTCCAGAGCCCGTCATTGAGACCGCGCCCCAGAACCGACGCGCCCAGTGGCCCGGGAAAGAGTTCGGGGAACAGGGTGATGATATCAGCCGAGAACATCAATCGGGCTCTTCCTCACCGGGCTCGGCGTCGAGTGGCGGGGCAATGACCAGATAGCCTTCGGCGATGCGAATGATGGGCACTACGGCCTTGGTGAAGGGGTAGAGAAAAGTGTCGCCCGAGCGTTGATCTTGCACCTCCAGGATATCCCCCGCGCCATGATCATAGATGGCGCTGACCGCCCCTATCGACACCCCGTTGTCCAGCCGGGCGTCGAGCCCGATCAGGTCGGCATGGTAGAAATCGTCCTCGTCATCAATCTCGGGCAGCTGGTTGCGATCGACGTAGAGCTCAACACCATTAAGGGTTTCGGCGGCATTGCGGTCGCGCACGCCGTTGAGACGGGCGACTAGAACGGTCTTGTTGAGCCGCGCCGATTCGATGGTGATGACGAGACCCGGGCGGTTGGTTTGCAACGGGCCATAATCGGCAATCGCCGCGGGATCCTGGGTATGGGAGGTAATGCGCACCTCGCCCTTGATGCCGTGCGCGGCGCCGATCTTTCCCAGCAAAATGCGGCTTGATGTGTCTGCCATCGGCCTGTCTCTTCTTGTTTTGTATGGCTCCATAGCAGCGCGGCGCCGCGCCGCAAATCCCCCTCAGGGCGCCGGCACCAGTTCGATCACGTCATGGGTGGATTCGAAACGCGGAAACGGCAGTTCCAGGCGATAGCGCACCGGCTTTCCCTCAATTCTGTACAAGCAACCGACCTGGCTGCGATCCCCGTCCTCCCGATAGGGACGAGGGTTCTCGTCGCCATAATGGAGTGCGCCGCGATAGAAGTGTCCGCCGGCCTGGCTCGCCAGGAGTTCGCCGCTGAACCTTTGTGAGCCGGTCAGCTTCTCAATTTTGGTGCCGCTGCCCGAAATTCTGCAATCGAAAAAGCTATAGGCGGTCAGCGGCAGCAGGCCGCCGAGCTTGATGGTGCGACAGCGATAAGCTCCATCAGGTAATGGAGCCTGAGGGGCGATGCCGGGCGCGAACAAGTGCGACGCGAGTTCGCGATCCGCGGCGCTCTCGGATAGCAAGGCTTCGGCCAGACCACGGGTCCGGGCGTTTTCAAGCCCGTTCATGCGGTCGGCGTCGAACGGGCTGATAGCGGTCAGGTCCGGCACCGCGCAGGCGAGCGGAGCGATGGCGGGAAGCGCGACAAGCATGGCCAGGGCAATGGCGGAGGAACGTAACAGTCTCATCCGGGTCTCCTTTGCTGCTTGGCACGGAACCTTGCACGCCATCGAGCCTTACTCAAGCAAAGCCAGAATGGAGAATCCGCCATGTCCCAGATCCTGACCGACCGCGAAGCCATTCGCCAGTGGGCCGCCGCACGGGGCGGCAACCCAATCCTGATGGACGTGCCCGACGGGTCGCAGAACCGCACCATTTTGCAGTTGACCTTCGGTCAGCACGCGCTGAACAGCGATGGCAATGAGGGC
Source organism: Devosia polycyclovorans (assembly GCF_042181575.1). Classification (GTDB taxonomy): domain Bacteria; phylum Pseudomonadota; class Alphaproteobacteria; order Rhizobiales; family Devosiaceae; genus Devosia; species Devosia polycyclovorans. Next base: position 525,979 of record NZ_CP170082.1, read on the forward strand.
ACCGACCGGATTGGCGGGTTTCATCTCGTCAGTTGGGAAGAGTGGTTTACCGCTCTCGAAGAAGGGGGGCTGGCGCTCAAAGTTTCCGACGATCCTGCAGGCGGCAATGAAGCTGAATTCGAGTTTGTTGCGCGGGAAGAGGCTGACCGCGAAAGCACCGATGCCGCCCAGAAACCGGCCTCGATCGTGACCGAGGGACCGAACCCGGCCAATCGCGGCTAGTGATCCTGTTCGGCGGATTCGGCGGCGGCCTCGATGGCCTCCATGTCTTCGTCCGAAAAGCCGAAATGGTGGCCCAGTTCGTGGATCAGCACGTGGGTGACAATTTCGCCCAGCGTGTTGTCGTCGTTCTCGGCCCAATAGTCGAGAATGGCGCGGCGGTAGAGATAGACTGTGTTGGGCAACTGGCCGGTCTGGGGCACGGCCCCGTCTTCGGTCAGGCCGATGCCGGAAAACAGGCCCATCAGCTCAAACGGGCTTTCCATGCCGAAACCGGCGAGGATCTCCTCTTCGGCGAACTCGGCGACGGAACAGGTGACGTCCGCGGCCAGAGAGGCAAAAGGCTCCGGCAGCCCGGCCAGGGCCGCGCTCGCCAGAGCCTCGAAATCATCCAGCGTCGGGGCATATAGCCCCGAGCAGTCGGTCTTGCTCAGTGCCACTCGCGAATGTCGACGAAGTGACCGGCAATGGCGGCTGCGGCAGCCATGGCGGGCGACACCAGATGGGTGCGGCCCTTGAAGCCCTGGCGGCCTTCAAAATTGCGGTTCGAGGTCGAGGCACAACGCTCGCCCGGCGCAAGCTTGTCCGGGTTCATGGCCAGGCACATGGAACAGCCCGGTTCGCGCCATTCAAAGCCGGCGTTCTTGAAGATGGCGTCGAGGCCTTCGGCTTCTGCCTGTGCCTTCACCAGGCCTGAGCCGGGGACCACCATGGCCGAGACATGCCCGGCGACCTTGCGCTCGCCAATGACGGCGGCGGCCGCGCGCAAATCCTCGATGCGGCCATTGGTGCATGAGCCGATAAAGACGCGGTCGAGCTTGATGTCGGTGATCGGGGTGCCAGGCTTGAGCCCCATATAGTCCAGCGCACGCCATTTCGAAGCACGCTTGTTCTCATCGGCAATGTCGTCGGGATTGGGGACCGCGCCGGTGACCGAGATGACGTCTTCGGGTGAAGAGCCCCAGGAGACAATCGGCGGCAGATTGGCGGCGTCGAGCACCACGACCTTGTCGTAGTGAGCGCCCTCATCGGTATGCAGGGTCTTCCAGTAGTCGAGCGCCATGTCCCAGGCCTGGCCGGTCGGGGCCCGTGGGCGGTCCTTGACATAGGCGAAGGTCTTCTCGTCCGGCGCGATCAGGCCGGCGCGCGCACCGCCCTCAATGGTCATGTTGCAGACCGTCATACGGCCTTCCATGGAGAGCGAACGGATGGCTTCGCCGGCAAATTCGATCACATGGCCGGTGCCGCCTGCGGTGCCGATCTCTCCGATGATGGCAAGAATGATATCCTTGGCGGTGACGCCGTTGGGCAGCTGCCCATCCACGCGCACCAGCATGTTCTTGGCTTTTTGCTGGATCAGCGTCTGGGTGGCCAGAACGTGTTCCACTTCCGAAGTGCCAATGCCATGCGCCAACGCACCGAATGCACCGTGGGTCGAGGTGTGGCTGTCGCCACACACAATGGTCATGCCGGGCAAGGTGAAGCCCTGCTCGGGGCCAACGATGTGCACAATGCCCTGACGATTGTCGAACGGGTCGTAATATTCGATGCCGAAATGCTTCGTGTTCTCGGCCAGCGCAGCGATCTGCACGGCGCTTTCCGGATCAGGATTGGGCAGGGAGCGGTCGGTGGTAGGCACATTGTGGTCGACCACGGCCAGGGTCCGTTCAGGATGGCGGACCTTGCGGCCGTTCATGCGCAGACCTTCAAAAGCCTGGGGAGAGGTGACCTCGTGGACCAGATGCCGGTCGATATAGATCAGGCTTGTGCCGTCCTCATTGTTCTGGACCAGATGGTCGTCCCAGATCTTGTCGTAGAGCGTGCGCGCCTTGGTCATAGCCGTTGGTTCCGGGGCAGGAATAAAGATTGGAGTGGTTCTAAGCCCAAGCCGGGGCAGGGGTCAAGCACAACCGTACTCACGGGTACGCTGCTGCGTCCGCCTATGCTCTGGCCGCACCGTGTCGCCCGCGGAGCCAAAACACGCCGAGCAGACTGGTGTCGAGGCCGATGCGGTAGCGGCACCACAGCGCAATACCCAGCTGCGCACATATTCTGGCGCTCATATTGACGGCGGCGACGCCGATAAGGCCCCAGAAGGGGATCACCAGGATTTGGAGCAACAGGCCCAGGCCCATGATGGAGCCGAAGATGGCGACATAGGGACGCTCATGGCCTGTCATCATCATCACGATTTTGGAAGGGCCGGTAATGGCGTCGAACAAAAGCCCGAAGGAGAGCAGCATCAAGATTACCCATCCCTCCGCGTATCCGGCGCCAAACAAGGACAGGATTTCGGTGCCGAACAGGCCGAAGCCGACAAAGATCAAGAGCGAGAACACAAAGCCGGCCCAGGAGCACAGGGCCGTGATGGCCTGTGCCTGGCGCATTTTGCCGGCGTGGAAGTGCTCTGCCACCATGGGGGCAATCACCAGTTCAATGGCGAAGGTGAACAGGGTCATCAAGCCGGCCGTGCGGAAGGCGTTGAAATATAGCCCCGAACTCTCCAGGTCGAGCATCAGGCCGACCAGAATGACGTCGGCATTGAGGGCAGCCGTTTCGATGAGGGCGCCGAGCAGCAGCCATCGGCTGAGACTGCCCCAGCGACGCCAATGGGCCGGCACGGGCGCGCGGGTGGGCAGGATGGCGTAGCCGCGATGATTGGCCAGCAGCATCTGCAGGCCAAGCATGGTGAGTAGGAGTGCGGCGGCGAGGGTGAGGGCATCGGGACCGCTAAGCACCACGCCCAGGGAATAAAGGGCCAGCACGAGGGCGGGCAGGGCCAGGCGCCAGAAAATGTCGCGCGGCAGCAGGGCGGTCCAGAGAGAGCCCTGCGCCCGGAGAGCCGAAGAATTATACTCCGAGAGCGCCAATGGCAGGATCAGCAGGGCGGCGCCGAAAAAGTGATTGATCGTTTGGCCTGGGCCGACAAAGGGCCAGTAGAACAGTGCGGCAAGGCAGAGAAGGGCGGCAACGCCAAAACTACCATAGAGCGTGATGGTTGAGCCGGCAGAGGCGGCGGCTCCAGCGCCTGCCTCATCACCCTTGCTGCGCTGCTCGGCCCAGAGGCGCAGCACGGCCATGGGCTGGCCGGCTCCTGCCACGATGGCCAGCACGGTGGCCAGCGCCAGGCCAAAGGCGAAGTGGCCATACTCATCGTTGGTCTGGGTGCGCGAAAGCACGACATAGGTGAGGTAGGTGAGGCCGGCGGTCGCCACCTTGATGCCGAGCGACCCAACCGAGCGCGTTAGTCCGGTCTGGAGCAGGCCAGTCAGATCGGTCGGGATTTTGAGCGGCATGGGCAAGCCTCTTCCGCCGCGCGTGACGCTGCGCGACGGCTGAAAGGTGCCACAGCGACCTCAAGAACCTCTTACCTCAAAGGCTTACGAAAATTAATTTGTCGTAATCTTCCCAATGGGTAAATCCGGCTAGTGGCGGAAGTGGCGCATGCCGGTCATCACCATGGCGATGCCAGCAGCATCGGCAGCCGCGATCACTTCGTCGTCGCGCATCGATCCGCCGGGCTGGATAACGGCGGTGGCGCCAGCAGCAACGAGGGCCTCAAGGCCATCGGCAAAGGGGAAGAAGGCATCCGAAGCAACGACCGAGCCTTGCGTCAGCGCGCCTTCACTGCCGGCCGTCTCAGCGGCGTCGATCGATTTACGATGTGCCACCCGGGCTGAATCCACCCTGGACATCTGACCCGCCCCGATGCCGGCAGTTGCGCCGTCCTTGACGTAGATGATGGCGTTGGATTTGACGTGTTTGGCCACCTTGGCGGCAAGCTTTAAATCCACCAGCTCCTGTTCGGTGGGATGGCGCCTGGTGACAACCTTCAATTCGCAGTCATCGACATTGCGGTTGTCGCGGCCCTGCACGAGCAGACCTCCGGCCACGGATTTGACCAACAGGCCCTCGGCCTTGGGATCGGCAACGCCACCAGTGAGCAATAGCCGAAGGTTCTTCTTTGCGGCGATGATGTCCTGCGCTTCCTGCGTGGCGCCGGGCGCAACGATAACCTCGGTAAAGACTTTGACGATTTCGGTGGCTGTTTCCGCGTCGATCTCGCGATTGGTGGCGACAATGCCGCCAAAGGCCGAGACCGGGTCGGTGCGCAAGGCTTTCAGATAGGCTGTCTTGAGATCACCGGCCACGGCAACGCCGCAGGGATTGGCGTGCTTGATGATGGCGACCGCCGCGGTTTCGGCTGGGTCGAATTCGCTGACGAGCTCGAAGGCGGCGTCGGTATCGTTGATGTTGTTGTAGGAGAGCGTCTTGCCCTGCACCTGGGTGGCGGTAGCGACGCCCGGGCGGTTCTCGCCGGTCTTGTAGAAGGCGGCCCATTGATGCGGGTTTTCGCCATAGCGCATGACTTCGCTCAGGGTGCCGGCGAAGCTGCGATAGTTGACATCGGTAAAGTCGATTTCTTTGGCGAACCAGCTGGAAATGGCGCTGTCATAGGCCGCGGTACGCGCATAGGCCTTGGCGGCGAGACGCTGGCGCATATCGAAGGGAATGCCACCGGCCTTGATCGCTTCGAGAATGGCCGGATAGTCGGCGGGATCGACCACTACCGTGACATGGGCATGGTTCTTGGCCGCCGAGCGGACCATGGCCGGGCCACCGATGTCGATGTTCTCGATGATCTCATCGTAGGAGGCGCCCGAGGCGACGGTCTTCTCGAAGGGGTAGAGGTTGACGGCCACAAGATCGATCGGGCCGATCTGGTGCTCATCCATTGAGGCCTGGTGCTGCGGGTTGTCGCGGACGGCCAGGAGACCCCCATGGACCTTGGGATGCAGCGTCTTGACGCGGCCATCCATCATTTCGGGAAAGCCGGTGAGGTCGGAAATGTCGCGCACCGGCAGGCCGGCCTCGCTGATCAGGCGATGGGTACCGCCAGTCGAGACCAGTTCCACCCCGGCCTCGGACAACCCCTGGGCGAATTCGGCCATGCCGGATTTGTCGAATACCGAAAGCAGTGCCCGACCGACACTTACCGTCTTGCCCATGAGATCTGTCTCGCGCTGGTGAAAAGGGAAGATTTTCGCGCGTCCGCTAGCACGAGACGGGTCAAAGGCCAATGGTTTTGCGGTGCGCCGGGCCGGATTGTCCCGTTCAGCCCTGCTCGAGCGTGAAGATCCAGGCGATTTCAGCGTCGGGCGTCACTTCGGTTTCCAGCACAAGCTGGCGGGTGCGGTGAAAGCCCAGATAGGACGATTGCCTGACGCTGTCTTCCTCGCGAAATTGCGCCCCTTCCCAGAGAAAGCTCCAGATGACCCCATTGGGCAGCACCAGTCGGGCAATGCCTTCGCCGGTGGTACGCCGCACTGTCACACCCGGTGCAAGGTGAAAGCGAAGAGAGAGCAGGCCATGCGGCTCGCCCGAAGGCAGGATGCGGTCCTGTCCCACCAGCGTGGTTCCCTCCGACAGCAGGGTCAGGCGTCGCTCGATTTCGGCACCGAAACGGCTCGCATATCCAGCACTGGTCAGGGTCAGCATGTGCTCGGCCGTATCAATGGCTATGGCCGGTTGTGCGCTGCGGCGCTGCCGCGCCCCGGGCCCCTCGGTGTCAATGGTGGGCGCGGAATGGGCGATTGTCTGGCGGAACAACTCGCGGCTGTCCGGCAGGTCGGAAGGGGCAGGGCCGCAACTGCCGACCACGAGCTCGCTGCCATGGGCAAACTCAAACCCAAGGGAGCCGTCATGCGCTTCGCCGTCAAAACCCGGCGGTGGCCGCAAGCCACTGTCCGCGATCACGACGGTATCACCGGCGCGGACAATACCGTAGCCGCCGATCAGCCGGGAGCGGCGCGAGGCGGAGGGGCCATTGGCCTGCACCGCCACCAGAACGTCATGGGGCACCTGGCCGCAGCCATTGAAATAGGCCGGCTCACCGCTCGACAGGGTCAGGGCGTCGAGGGCCTCGTGCATGCGATCGATACGATTGGTCAACTCGGCCATGGCCGGGCTGCCGTGACGGCCCACAGCGCGGCGCAGGCTCGCCAGTTCGACCAGAAGGGCCAGTTGCTGGCGGGGATTGCGCGACAGATGCAGGCCATCACCATCGAGCTGCTGCGCCAGCAAGGCATCGAGGCGCGCGACATGGGTGTCGATGTCGGGCACATCGTCCAGATTGCACAATTCGGCACCCAATAAGCCGATGGCGGCAAACAGCGCCTCGATCGGGTCCGCCGCCAGGGCGCCGCGCACGCGCAGGCTCTGGACCTGGGTGCCCAAGCAGCGCTGGATGGTGCGGGCCTGGTCCGCGGTGGCGCCATCAAGCACCAGCGTCAGGTGCCGTAACCAGTTGAGCACGCGCTGCGCGGTCAGGGTCAGGGTCCAGCTATCAGCCTCGAACTGGCCCTCGCGACCGATCCAGTCCAGCACCAGCGTGCGGGCAAACAGCTTTTCACCCGAATCGCGGCAATCGCGGAAATGCCGCAGCCAGGAAAAGCTGTGCAGATTGTTCCACCAGTCGGGATGCTCAACATCGAGCGAAAAAGGCGAAGCGCCGCCGGTTTCAAAAAGTTTGGAGGCGAGCAGATAGCGCCCGGACATCATTTCGCGCACCGCTTCGCGGTCTGCAGGCCGGAAGTCGGGCAGGTCGCCGGCATAGGCATGATCGGTCTGGCCGCGCCAGGTCCAGCGCAGCAATGGCATGGTCACGACACTGTCGGCCAAACCAAGCGCCAATCTGCGCCCGGCCGGCATCAGCCGCCCGTTCACCGCTGCCGCCCTCCCGTCCCGGAGGCGGGAGCTGTTGCCCTGTGCATACCCATAATCTCTAAAAGTCCTCGCCGGCTTGATGATGCCGGTTGCTCTGTTACCAAAGCCCTTAGCGTGTTCGCCTGAAGCGCGCCACGAAGAACCCGTCCATCCCCGCATTTCCGTCTCCAGGGGTCATGGCCGGATGCGTGCGCACGAGACCGGCAGGGCTCACCGCCTGTACCAGACCCGGCATTTCGTCCGGGGCAATGGGCCAGAGCTCAAGGCCCGGCAAGGCGTCGAGCGCCCAGGTCACCTGGTCCTCGCCCTCGGCCGTTTCGAGTGAACAGACGCAGTAGATCAGGGTGCCATCAAGGGCCAGGCAGCGAAAGGCATTGGTCAGCAGGGCACGCTGCAGCGTCACGCGGCCAGAAATATCACGCGCCGAACGGTTCCAGAGCACTTCGGGGTGACGCCGGAAGGTGCCGGTGGCCGAACAGGGGGCGTCGAGCAGGATACCGTCGAACGGCTTGGTCGGATCGTAATTTGCCGCATCGGCCTCTATCACACTGGGCGCAAAACCGAGCCGAGTCATGTTTTGGCGCAGGCGGTCCAGACGAGCGCCATCATTGTCGAGGGCCGTGACCCGGTATCCGGCCTTGATCAACTGGGCGGTCTTACCACCGGGCGCGGCACAAAGATCGAGCACGGAAGCGCCAGGCTTCAGCTTCATCAGGCGTGCCGGGATTGCAGAAGCGGCATCCTGAACCCACCAGCGGCCCTCAGCAAAACCGGGCAAGGCCTCGACCGGCCGGTCCCGGCTTTCAAGGCGCACCGAATCGGCGATCAGCTGTTCCGCCCCCAGTGCGTTGACAAGGTCGGCCTCCTCGTCGCGCAGGGTCAGGTCGAGCGGCGCGCCATCTATGAGAGCCTCGGCAAAACGCGACACCGCCGCCGCACCATAGGCCTGGGTCCAACTCGCGGCAAAATGTTCGGGCAGCAGAAGGGTATCTTCCATCAGGCCATAGCGGGCGGAATTTGCCTGGGCGCGGCGCAGCACGGCATTCATGAGGCCCGAGAGGTGGCGGGCCTTGTTGTCGCGCTTGATGGCTTCTACGGCCAGGAACAGGGCGCTGTGTGCGCCGAGATCGGGCAGAAAGACCAGCTGCGCCAGGGACAGGCGCAAGACGGCCTCAAAGGTTCCGGAGCGGGCCGGCAGGCCTTTTTCAAGCAAATCGGTCAGCATGGCGTCGATCTGGCCGTGCCGGCGCAGGGTTGTGGTGATCAGGCGGTTTGCCAGGGCCCGATCCCGCCCGTCGGAAAGATCGGTTGCACTCAATGGTGCGAAATGGTCGCCGGCCAGAACGGCTTTCAGCCGTTGGGCGGCAGCGAGGCGAAGCTTCAAGCCCGCCGGTTCGGTCCGTTGCGCCAATTCGTCAACTCAGTTTGCTGCAGGCGCCAGATGCGGCGCCGCCTTATCCCCATGGTCCGCGCGAGCGGCTCTGCTCATCAGAGCGTCCGGCGGTCGGCACACGCCAGCCTCCACTTGTGTTGCGGCGCGGCGATGCGGCGCGCGGGTGGGGCTGGGGCCTCGTGCCCTTATCGTTCACCTCTCCACCGGCGGCAAGTCTTTGCAGCGCGGCAATGCGGTTGCCGGTATCGGGATGGGTGGAAAACAGATTGTCCATGCGCTGGCCGTTGAGCGGATTGACAATGTACATATGGGCCATGGCGGGGTTGCGCTCGGCGGCGACGTTGACCTGGCGTCCGGCCAGGGTGGCGATTTTGTTAAGTGCCGAGGCCAACGCCAAAGGATCGCCGGAGATTTCAGCACCGTCCCTGTCGGCTTCATATTCGCGGGTACGGCTCACCGCCATCTGCACCAGCATGGCGGCCAGGGGTGCGAGAAAGACCATCAGCAGGGCGCCGATGCCGCCGAGCGGATTGTCGCGATTATTGCCACCTCCGAAGAACAGGCCGAACTGGGCCAGGGCCGAAATGGCACCGGCCAGCGTTGCGGTGATCGTCATCGTCAATGTGTCGCGGTTCTTGATGTGGGCCAGTTCATGGGCCACCACGCCCGCAACTTCGCGCGTATCAAGCTGGCGCAGCAGCCCCGAGGATACCGCAACGGCGGCATTTTGGGGATCGCGGCCGGTGGCAAAGGCATTGGGCTGGTCGGTCTCGATCACATAGACGGCGGGCGTCGGGATGCCGGCGCGCCTTGAGAGCACATCGACCATGTCATAGAGTTCGGGTGCGCGGGAGCGCTCCACCGGCACGGCGTGCTGCATGCGCAGCACCAGCTTATCCGAATTCCAGAAGGCAAAGAGGTTCGTTGCGGCCGCAAAGATCAAGGCAATGATCATGCCCCCGGTGCCGCCAATGAAATAGCCCACCACCATGAACAGCGCCGTCATTGCCGCCAGAAGGGCAAAGGTGCGCAGTGTATTGAACATGTCTCGAACCCCTTGGGTTGGATTTGCTGAGCAACTATGTTGTGTGTCAGGCGGTTCCGCGCAAGCGGCATGACCGGATTGTAATGGAAGAGCCAGCATGACCGACCTCGACAAGACCGCAGATGTGCAGGAACGGGTTCGCCCGAAACCGCTCAGCAATGCCGCGCAGCGGGCCCTGGCGGAAGCGGAAGCACGGCGGCAGCAGATCGACGCGAAAAGCGCCATGGCGCCCAAGGAAAAGGGCGGCCGCGGCGGGCTCGAGCCGGTGCGCTATGGCGATTGGGAGATCAAGGGGCTGACCAGCGACTTCTAATGCCGCGCCGGGTCAGCCGGGGAAGAAGTCAGTGATATTGTAGCCTGCAGCCGAGACGGCGAAAGTGGTCGCGACCGTGATGATGGCAGCAATCAGCACATATTCGATGCGGGTGATCAGCGGCTGATTGCGGAAGTGAACGAAGGCGCGACGCAACATAATGGTCTCTTCCAGAATACGAAGACGGCCCAAAATGCCGCAGACAAGATGAATGGAGGCTGAACGAGTCAGCCCCTGACCCCTTCTAGGGCAGGAAGCAGTCCAGTTTCAATAGCCGCGGGCGTCAGCGGACCGACATGCTTATAGACGATCACCCCTTCGGCATCGACCAGAAAGGTCTCAGGCACACCATAGACGCCCCACTCGATCGAGACGCGACGATCACGATCAGCACCGACCGCGTCATAGGGGTTGCCCAGTTCCGCCAGGAAGGCGCGGGCATTGTCGGGTGCGTCGGAATGGTTGATGCCGAAAAGGCGCACGCCGGTGTCCGCCTTGAGCGCCTCGAGCAGCGGGTGTTCGTCGCGGCAGGGAATGCACCAGGACGCAAAGACATTGACCAGGGTCGGCTCCCCTATCAGCGCTGCTGCATCGAACCCTGGGACGTCCAGTCCATCAACGGGCGGCAGGCTGAACTGGGGCACAGGCTTGTCAATGAGCACGGAGCGCACCAGGCCCGCGTCACGATCGATCGAAAAGGCGAAGACCGACACCAGCGCCGCCAGCAGGATCAGGGGCAAGGCAAACAGCACATAACGCATCAGCCGCGCCTATCCCCGAGCGCCTTGAGCCGCGCCCTGACGCGGCGGTTATCGATCACACACCAGCCGATCAGCAGCATGAGACCGATGAAAACCCCAGCATAGGCGGCAATGATGAACTCGGCATGTTCTCCCAAGGCGATCATGCCGCGCCTTCCCGCGCTGCGCGGCGCTCCAGGGTAACCAGGCGCCGCCGCCGGATTTCGGTGTGCATCGACAAAAGCTGCAACGTGACAAAGAGCAGGGTAAAAGCAAAGAACATGATGAAAAGCGGGGTCAACAAGGAGCCGGGCATGGTCGGACCATCGGCACGGAAGACGCTGGCCGGCTGGTGCAGCGTCGACCACCAGTCCACCGAGAACTTGATGATCGGCACATTGACGGCGCCCACCAGGGTAAAGACGGCGACCACGCGGGCGGCGCGCAACTGGTCATCAAAGGCTCGCCAGAGGGCAACGATCCCCAGATAGATGAACAGCAGGATCAGGGTCGAGGTCATGCGCCCGTCCCATTCCCAGAAGGTGCCCCAGGTGGGGCGGCCCCACATCGAGCCGGTGAACAGGGCCATGGCGGTAAAGGCGGCGCCAAGCGGGGCGGCGGCCTTCATGGAAACATCGGCCAGCGGATGGCGCCAGACCAGGGTGCCAAGCGCCGAAACGGCCATGGCGGCATAGACGAACTGGCTCAGCCAGGCTGTGGGCACATGCACATACATGATGCGCACCGTATCGCCCATCTGGTAGTCGGCGGGCGAATTGAAGAAGGCAAACCATAGCCCGAGCGCGCCGAGCACAGCCGTGACCGCGGCCAGCGGCCAGACCAGGGGCCGGGTCCAGATCAGGAACTGACCGGGGTGGGCCAGCCTGTTCCACCAGCTCATTTTGGTTGTGTCATCCATGCTCATGCGGGCGCTCTACTCTTCTCCCCAATCTATCGCAAGCGCGGCCGCAAAGGGAGTGAGGGCGAGGGCCATGAGACTGAGTGCCGCAAGGAACAGCATGGCGCTTGATGCCTGATCGGGGCCGCCCAGCGGTGAAATGGCCCCGACGCCGAAGATCAGCACCGGTACGCAAAGGGGTGCAATCAGGATTGGCGCCAGCAGCCCGCCCCGCCTGATCGCCACGGTCACGGCCGCTCCAAAGCCACCAAAGGCTGCAAGGGCGGGCGTTCCCAGCAGCAGGGAGACCAGGGTCCGCCAGAAGCTTGGGCCATCCATGGCCAGGATCATGGCCAGGAAAGGCGAGGCCAGGATCAGCGGCAGCGCTGCAGTCAGCCAATGGGCGATCACTTTTGCGGCAACGACACTGGCCATGGACATGTCGGCAAGGCGATAGAGCGCCAGCGTGCCATCATCGCGATCGGGCCGGAACAGGCGATCAAGGCCCAGCAGCATGGCCAGAAAAGCGGCAATCCAAATAATGCCGGGGGCAATGCGCGCCAGAAGGTCTCGATCGGGACCGACGGCGAAGGGGACGATGGCGCCCACGATGATGAAGAACAGCACCAGCGTCAGCACTTCGCCCCCGCCAGACAAAGCGAGCCGCAACTCGCGCCGGATTACGCCCAGAAAGCCGCTCATGGACGTGTCCCCAGTTCGAGCGTGGCGGATCGGGGCAAGGTGATCTCGTCATGGGTGGCGATGATGGCCAGTCCACCGGTATCGAGATGCTCGGCCAGCAGTTCTGTCAGCAGCGCCTGGCCATCGGCGTCGAGCGCGGCGCTGGGTTCATCGAGCAACCAGACGGCACGGGGGGATACCAGGAGGCGGGCCAGCACCAGCCGTCGCTGCTGCCCGGCAGAGAGATAGCCGGCATCCAGACCGGTGGCGCGCCCCAGACCGGTGCGCTCGAGCGCAGCCTCTGGCGTCAAGCCGCCCGATCCGTTGATAGCGACCCAGAAACGAAGTGTCTCCAGCACGCTCTGGCGGGATCGCACCGCGTTCTTATGTCCGCAATAGTGCCGAAATGGTCCGTCGTCCGGGTCAGCGCCCCCGAATGCGAAGGTTCCGGCCATGGGGCGCAGCAGGCCGGCCAGGGTGAGCAGGAGGGTCGACTTGCCCACGCCATTGGCGCCGCGCAGCAGCAGCGCCTCGCCGGGAGGCACACTTAAGGATAAATCGCGCACCAGAATGGTCTCGCCACGGCCACAGGCAAGGTCCCGAGTGTGAAGATTTATCCCGTGCCGGGCTTGCCGCTGCATCATGGCCCCATCTCGTATTGGACCTGTGGTGGAACTGGCAAGGGTTCTGATGATTGACTATAACTGGAAAAGATTAGAGCCATTCGAAAAAAAGCGCGGACTTTTCCAGGCCCCATGCCACCGGATGCTCCGTGCCACAAGCAGCAAGAAGGGCGGAGCACAAGTGACTTCAATTGACAGCTTCAAATCCAAGTCGACGCTGACAGTCGGCGGCAAGACCTATACCTATTATTCCATTCTCGAGGCGGAGAAGAATGGCCTCGAAGGCGTCTCCAAGCTTCCTGGCTCGATGAAGGTGGTGCTGGAGAACCTGCTGCGCTTTGAAGACGACCGCACCGTCACCAAGGCCGATATCGAGGCGGTGGCTGCCTGGCTGGTGACGCGGACCAGCGAACATGAAATTTCCTATCGCCCGGCGCGCGTGCTCATGCAGGACTTCACCGGTGTTCCGGCGGTGGTGGATCTGGCCGCCATGCGCGACGCCACGGCCAAGCTCGGCGCCGATCCGCAGAAAATCAATCCACTGGTGCCGGTGGACCTGGTCATCGACCATTCCGTGATGGTGGACAGTTTCGGCACGCCGCTGGCCTTCAGCCAGAATGTCGAGCTCGAATATGAGCGCAATGGCGAACGCTATGAGTTCCTGCGCTGGGGGCAGTCGGCCTTCGACAATTTCCGCGTGGTGCCGCCGGGCACGGGCATTTGCCACCAGGTGAACCTGGAATATCTGGCCCAGACGGTCTGGACGCGGGAAGAGAATGGTGAAACCGTCGCCTATCCCGACACGCTGGTGGGCACCGATTCCCATACCACCATGGTCAATGGCCTGGCCGTCCTGGGTTGGGGCGTCGGGGGTATCGAGGCCGAGGCCGCCATGCTCGGCCAGCCCATCACCATGCTGATCCCGGAAGTCATCGGCTTCAAGCTGACCGGCAAGATCAATGAGGGCATTACCGCCACGGACCTGGTGCTGACCGTCACTGAAATGCTGCGCAAGAAGGGCGTGGTTGGCAAATTCGTCGAGTTCTTCGGGCCGGGGCTGGACTATCTCAGCCTCGAGGATCAGGCCACCATCGCCAATATGGCGCCCGAATACGGAGCCACCTGCGGCTTCTTTTCGGTCGATGCCGACACGCTCAAATATCTCTCCACCACCGGTCGCGATCCCGGCCGGGTGGCGCTGGTCGAGGCCTATTCCAAGGCACAGGGCATGTTCCGGACCTCCGAGACGCCCGATCCGGTGTTCACCGATACGCTCGAACTCGATCTATCGACGGTGGTGCCCTCGCTCTCCGGGCCAAAGCGTCCGCAGGACCGGGTGGCGCTAAAGGACGCTGCGCCTGCCTTTGCCAAGGCCCTGCCGGAGCTGGCCGGTGGCCGCGCCGAGCGAACCGGAATGCCGCAGAGCCGCGGCGAATCGCGTTATGTCGATGAAGGCGCCACCGGGGTGGATGACATTCCCGAGGAGGCTGCCTTCCCGGTCAATGGTGCTGAATATCGCATCAACGATGGTCATGTGGTGATCGCCGCCATTACTTCGTGCACCAATACCTCCAATCCCTCGGTGCTGGTGGCGGCGGGCCTGGTGGCCCGCAAGGCAAGGGCGCTGGGGCTCAATTCGCAGCCCTGGGTCAAGACCTCGCTGGCGCCCGGATCGCAGGTGGTAACCGATTATCTGACCGCAGCGGGCCTGCAGGAGGATCTGGACGCCATCGGCTTCAATCTTGTGGGCTATGGCTGCACCACCTGTATCGGCAATTCAGGCCCCCTGCCGCAGGCCATTTCCGACTGCATCAATGAGAACAAGCTGGTGGCCTGTTCAGTCCTGTCGGGCAATCGCAATTTCGAGGGCCGCGTCAACCCCGATGTGCGGGCCAATTATCTCGCTTCCCCGCCATTGGTCGTGGCCTATGCCCTGGCCGGTTCGATGAATATCGACATCACGACCGAGCCCCTGGGCATCGGCAAGGACGGCAAGCCGGTTTATCTCAAGGATGTCTGGCCCACCAATCACGAGGTGGCCGAAATTGTCCGGCAACACGTCAATGCCGAAATGTTCCGGTCGCGCTATTCGGACGTGTTCAAGGGCGACAAGCACTGGCAGTCGATCGCCGTTGAGGGCGGAGAGACCTATGGGTGGAATTCCGTATCCACCTATGTGCAGAACCCGCCTTATTTCGAAGACATGACGATGGAGCCCAAGCCTGTCACCGATGTGGTGTCGGCCCGTGTGCTGGCGCTGTTCCTCGACAGCATTACCACCGACCATATCTCCCCTGCCGGTTCGTTCAAGGCCAACACGCCTGCCGGGCAATATCTGACCGAGCGGCAGGTGGCGCCCAAGGATTTCAATTCCTATGGCTCGCGGCGGGGCAATCACGAAGTGATGATGCGCGGCACCTTCGCCAATATCCGCATCAAGAACCAGATGCTCGACGGGGTCGAGGGCGGCTTTACCAAGGGGCCATCGGGCGAGCAGATGCCGATCTATGACGCGGCCATGGCCTATCAGCAGCAGGGCACCCCACTGGTGATCTTCGCCGGCAAGGAATATGGCACCGGCTCAAGCCGGGACTGGGCGGCCAAGGGCACCAATCTTCTGGGCGTCAAGGCAGTCATTGCCCAGAGCTTTGAGCGTATCCACCGCTCCAATCTTGTGGGAATGGGCGTCATCCCCCTGCAGTTCAAGGATGGCGAGAGCTGGCAGAGCCTGGGGCTGGATGGCTCGGAAACGGTCGACATTGCCGGGGTTGAAAGCATCGAGCCGCGGGCCGTGGTCAATGTGAAGATCACCCGGGCCAATGGTGAGGTGCTCAATGTCGAGACGCGCTGCCGCATCGATACCGCCAATGAGCTCGACTATTTCAAGAATGGCGGCATCCTGCACTATGTGTTGCGGAGCCTGGTTGCCGCGTAAGCAGTGCTTACATCTTGAAGGGTGCAGGCGTGGCGGTCCCTCCGGGGCCGCCATGGTGCTGGTGAGGGCGGGCTCACCCCATTTTGACTAGGCAATCGAGGTTGGGGCGGCTTACAACAGCGCCCATGACCGCCCGCCGTTTCTCTATCGCCAGCCTTGGCGCCCTTCTCAGTTTGACCCTTGCCGGGCCAGGGGTGGCGGATTCGCTGCGTCTCAACCCCAAGGCGGTTGTGGAATTATTCACCAGCCAGGGCTGTTCGTCCTGCCCTCCGGCGGATGCCTTGCTGACCAGCCTTGCCGAGCGCGATGACGTGGTGGCGCTGGCCTATCACGTGGACTATTGGGACTATATCGGTTGGGAAGACACCTTTGGCGACAAGGGCTTTTCTGACCGGCAGCGCGGCTACGCCAAAAGCTGGGGGTCCTCGCGCATTTTTACCCCGCAAATGGTGATCAATGGCGCCGAGGGCGTGGTCGGGTCCAAGCGCGACGATGTGCATGATGCGATCGCTTCGGCGCAATTGCCGCTGAATGTATCGCTATTGGCCCATAATGGCATGCTCAAGCTTGTGGTCCCGGCCGATGCCGCGCTGGACGATGCCTCGATCTGGCTGGTCCGGTATTTGGACCGGGCCGATGTGGTCATCGAAAAGGGCGAAAATGCCGGCAAGTCCATGGTCTATACGCAAGTGGTCATTGATCGGCAGATTGTGGGCGTGTGGGAATCCGAGACGGGTGCAGAGGTCAAGCTGCCGCTGGAGCAGTTCGACATCAGCAGCGGCGGCGGTATGGCCATATTGATCCAGCCGGAGCGGAACGGGCTTCCGGGACCGATCCTGGGTGCGGCAGCCTATAGCTTCTAGCGCGTTGCGTAAAAAATTCGCCCGCTCCGGGGGCGGAAGCGGGCGAGGGACTTGGAGTCAACTCAAATAGGACGGCTGGCGGTCAGGCCTTCTGGTTTGGGGGCTCGTCGGCCCGGCCACCAGCCACTGGAGGCAATGGTTGAACGTTGCTGGCCTATTGGGGCGCTGTAAGGGACAAATCATGGCCGAATTGCGATTTTTCGCACCCCTTGCCAAGCCGCAGGATTGCGCCGATCATGACGCAGTGATGACAGGGCATTGAGGCGGCGTGCAGGGTTCTCCAAAGGATAGTACGAACAATTTGGCGCTGGTGCATGTGGGCGAGCCATCTGGCCAGTCCAACCGGCCCGTGCAACCTGTGGTTGCCTTTGACCGCCGGGAGCTGATGCAGATCCTGTCTGTCTATGGTCGCAAGGTCGGCTCAGGAGAATGGCGCGACTACGCCATGGATTTCCTAAAGGACCGGGCGCTGTTTTCCATCTATGCCCGCGTCTCGGAGCGTCCGCTCTTCGTGGTCGAGAAGAATCCAAAGCTGCGCAACAAGCAGGGCCAGTTCATGGTCACCAACCAGCAGGGGCGTATCCTGAAACGCGGGCACGATCTGGCGCAGGTGCTGCGCGTGCTGGACCCCGACCTGGTGGTGGTGGGATGAGTATCGTGGTCCGTCCGGCGCGGGCGGAGGACGTGCCGGCCATGAGCCGGGTGCTGATCGCTTCGATCACCGAACTCTGTCATGCCGATCATCAGGATGAACCGGATCGGATTGCCGAATGGACCGCCAACAAAACCCCTGACGGCATTCGCTCGATGCTGGCGCGGGACGGTTTCTTCATGGTGGTTGCCGAACTGGATGGGCAGGTGGTCGCTGTCGGGGCCACTACGGCGGATGGCGAGATCGCTCTCAACTATGTCGCGCCTGAGGCCCGCTTTCGCGGTGTCAGCAAGGCGATACTCAATCATATGGAGACCGATCTGAGATCGCGCGGGTTTGTCGAAGGACGGCTGAGGGCAACGAACACGGCGAAGGCCTTTTATCGGGCCCAGGGCTGGTCTGCAGATGCCAGCCCGGATGGCGGCACGGCCTGTTTTGCCATGCATAAACGGTTGGCCGACTAAAGCGCCTTTTGCAGATGCACGATGTCGTGCCAGCGGTCAAACTTGTAACCGACGGCCTTATGATAGCCTACGCGCTCGAAGCCGAACTTCTCGTGAATGCCGACTGAGTTTGCGGTGTCGGCGGTGATCACGGCGAGCATCTGCTGGAAACCGAAAGCTTTCGATTGAATGAGCAGTTCGGTCAGCATCAGCTTGCCCAGGCCGCGCCCGGTTTCATTGGGATCGAGATAGATCGAATCCTCGCAGGTGAAGCGATAGGCGGCGCGGGGGCGGTAGAAGCTGGCATAGGCGTAGCCGACAACCTTGCCTTCGCGTTCGGCGATGATCAGCGGATGCCCGAGCTTTTTGAGGCCCGCATATTTCTCGGCAATCGCTTCCTCACCCGGCGCTTCGGTGTCGAAGGTGATGGCGGTATTGTCCACATAGTGGCGGTAGATCGCCGTGATGGCGGGCACATCGGACCAGATGAAGGGGCGCAAGAGATAGTCGGACACGGCAGACGCTCAATAGAAAAGGACCGCAGCCTTTTAAGCTGCGGTCCCCTATGACGTCCAACCAATTTCCTTGATCACTCGATCAAGGCCTTGATTGCTACTCGCGATTGCCGAACAGGCGCAGCAGCATCATGAACAGGTTGATGAAGTCGAGGTAGAGGCTCAGGGCACCCATGATGGCATTCTTGGCCATCACATCGGCACCATAGGCTTCCGAGTAGCTTTCCTTGATCTTCTGGGTGTCATAGGCGGTCAGACCGGTGAAGATCAGCACGCCGATCACCGAGATCGCGAAGTCGAGCATGGACGAAGCCATGAAGATGTTCACGATCGAGGCGATGATGATGCCGATCAGGCCCATCATCAGGAAGTTGCCCATGCCGGTCAGGTCGCGCTTGGTGGTGTAGCCGTAAAGGCTCATCGCGCCGAAAGTGGCGGCGGTGATGAAGAACACCTTGGCGATCGAAGCGCCGGTATAGACCAGGAAGATCGAGCTGAGCGAGAGGCCCATCACGGCCGCGAAGGCCCAGAATACGGCCTGCGCGGCCGGCACGGAGAGCTTGTTGATGCCGAAGCTCAGCACCAGAACGAAGCCCAGCGGGGCCAGCATGATCACCCAGGACAGCGGGCTGCCATAGAGCAACTCGGCATTGGCCTGGCTCGACATGGCCCACTGGCTGGTGAAGAAGGCCACAAGGCCCGTTACCACCAGGCCAAGGCCCATATAATTGTAGACGCGCAGCATGTAGCTGCGAAGGCCCTCGTCGATGGCCAAGGCCGAGCCGGCCCGCGCACCGAGGGTCTGACGGTCATATTCAGCCATTCTTTGGTTCCCTTTCCAAAACTGATGCGGTCTTTTTCACCGCCGGGGCAATTGGCGTTGCCACTTGGCTCGGAATATGGGGAGACAAACGTTGATTGACAAGGATAATCGGGAGGCTGCGACACCGGGACTGGCCCAATAAAGCGTTTGTGTTAGGGTCGAGTGGCGAATCGCGCTGTCTCTTGCCTGGGAGGACATGATGCCCCGGCTCTTTACCGGCCTCGAAATCCCAGCCGAGGTGGGATTTGCCCTCTCGCTGAAGCGGGGTGGTCTTTCCGGCGCCCGCTGGATCGATCCGGACAATTACCACATCACGCTGCGCTTTATCGGCGATGTCGACGGCAAGACGGCCGATGAAGTGGCCGACAGTCTCGACCGGCTCTCGAACTCCCTGCAGTTTTCCATCCGGCTCACGCATCTGGGCACTTTTGGTGGCGACAAGCCGCGGGCGCTCTATGCCGGCGTCGAGCCCTCCGAGGCCCTCAACCGGCTGCAATCGGCTCATGAGCGGGTGTTGCAACGCGCCGGCCTGCCGCCGGAGGGACGCAAATTTGTGCCCCATGTGTCGTTGGCGCGGCTGCGGGGGACCTCGGCCGAGGATGTGGCACGCTTCATTGCCGAAGCGGCCCGGTTCGAACCTCTAAGCTTCGTGCCGGCCCGGTTTGTACTGTTTTCCAGCCGCGATTCGGTGGGTGGTGGGCCGTATCTGGTGGAACAGAGCTATCCACTGGCCGCTTGAGCGGATCGCTTCACGGTGTTGTTAGCGGCCTCTTAACCCAATGCGGTGCCAAGAGGGGTGGTTGGCGCAAGATGCCCAATTCCCGCCGCCTTTGCCTTTAATTTGAAGCGAAACGCGGCTCGGCACTGCGGGAAACCGTGCGGTTTTGACACCTTGGTAACCATGTTCGGGGCACATTGGGCGGACAGTGAATGCCCACGAACACCAGCAAGACAAGAGGAAGAATTGGCGATGACGACGAAAACCGGTGGCCTCATCCTTGGGCTCGCGGTGGCAACGGTCATGGCTCTGGCCCCTGCCGCTCAGGCGCAGCAGGCCACCGAGCTGGGCACGTTCAACGCATGGTCGGCCTATACGGCGAGCGATCAGAGCGGTCAGCTCTGCTTTATCATCGGGGAGCCGCAGCGCAGCGAACCGACGGGCGTCAATCGTGACCCGGTCAAGTTCCTGATCGTGCACCGCAAGGGCATGGGTTCAAAGAACGAGGTCCAGACCCAGATCGGCTATCCATACAACGCCACCAACGCCAAGGCGTCGGCCAGTATTGACGGCAAAAGTTACGTAATGGCGGCTCGCGGTTCGACCGCCTGGCTGGCGTCGAGCAGTGACGAGCCTGGTTTTGTCCAGGCCTTCAAGGCCGGCAGCCAGATGGTCGTTCGTGGCACCAGCCAGCGCGGCACCGATACGGTGGACACCTATTCGCTTTCGGGTGCCACCGCGGCCATGAATGCCATCGACGCGGCCTGCCAGTAAGGGCTTGCCGAGCACGTCCCAAACCCCCTAACTGGGCATCGGGCGACATCCCGGTGCCCAGTTCGTGCCAATGGTAAGAGACTTGATGATCCGAATTTCCGCCCTGTCCGTCGCCCTTCTGGCTGCATTTTCCAGTCTTGGTCCGGTCCTTGCCCAGTCGGCGCGCGTCCTGGGCGATTTCCGTGACTGGTCCAGCTATGCGGCCGATGATGGCAGCGGCACGGTCTGCTTTGCCATGACCAAGCCCAAATCGACCGAGCCGACGCCTGCGGGCTATGGCGAGGCCTATCTCTATATCACCAACCGCCCGGGCGAGGACGTGGTCAACGAGTTCAACCTGGTATCCGGCTATACCTTTCAGACCGGTTCGATGGCCGTGGCCAGCGTGGGGGGGCAGGATTTTGCGCTCTTTACCCAGAACGATGCAGCTTGGCTCGACGACAGCGCCCAAGCCGCCAATCTGGCGGCCGCCATTCGTGCCGGCTCGACTGTGACCGTGACCGGCACAGCGTCGAACGGCACGGAAATCGTCCAGTCCTTCTCGCTCTCGGGCGCCACCGCCGCGCAGCAAGCCATCGGCGCGGAGTGTTGATCGGGCGCCCGCAGGCGCCCGCCCCGATGCCTTATTGAGCCAGGGCTCCCAGCACCCGCACCCAGGAGCGGATGCCGCGATGGTAGCTTTCAAGATCATATTTCTCGTTGGGGGAGTGGATCTGATCGTCCACATGAGCAAAGCCGATCAGAAGCGTGTCGAGACCCAGAATTTTCTTGAAGTCGCCCACCACCGGGATCGAACCGCCGGCTCCGGTGATGACGGCCCTTTTATTCCATTCATCTGAGAGGCCCTGGAGGGCCTGCTGAAGGAAACCGCCATCGGCCGGAACGGTGATGGCGGGCGAGCCGCCATGCGGGGTGAATTTTGCCGTGCAATCGGGTGGCAGCATGGTCTGGACATGGGCGCGGAAGGCGGCGCGGATCTTATCGGGATCCTGGCCCGAGACCAGCCGGAAGGAAATCTTGGCACTGGCCTTGGCCGGGATGACGGTCTTGAATCCGTCGCCGGTATAGCCCCCGCTCATGCCATTGATCTCGCAGGTCGGGCGCGCCCAGAGCTGTTCGAGCACGCTGCGCCCAGCTTCCCCTGCCGGAGTGGATAGGCCTACGCCCCCCAGAAAGCCTTTGTCGTCAAAGCCGAGCCCCGCCCATTGCGCCTTCAATTCGGGGGAGATTTCGGCGACGTCATCGTAAAAGCCGGGCAGGGTCACCGAGCCGTCCGGTGCCCGAAGGCTGGCGATGATCTCGGCCAGCACTTGGTTGGGATTGCGGGCGGCGTTGCCGAACATGCCCGAATGCAAATCCTTATCGGCAGCGGTGATTTCCACCTCATCGGCCACCAGACCGCGCAGCATGGTGGTGATCGAGGGGGTCCGGCGGTCCCACATGTCGGTGTCACACACCAGGGCGACATCGGCCTTGAGCTCGTCTGCGTGCTCGCGCATGAAGGGTGGCAGGTTCTTGCCGCCGCATTCTTCCTCGCCTTCGAGCATCATTGATATCCGGATCGGCAGCGCACCGGTAGCGGTCTTCCAGGCGCGGCAGGCTTCGATAAAGGTCAGCATCTGCCCTTTGTCATCCGACGCGCCGCGCGCCACGATGACCTTGCGCCCATCCTTTTGCTTGACCACCGGCTCGAAGGGATCTGTTTCCCACAAGTTGAGCGGATCAACGGGCTGCACATCGTAGTGGGCATAGAACAAGACATGCGGGCCCTCCTGCTCGGGGCCATGCGCCACCACCACCGGATGGCCCGGCGTGGGCCGGCTGCTGGCTACAAAGCCAAGCCCGGACAATTCGCTGGCGATCCAATCGGCCGCTTTGCGGCAATCCTCGGCATAGGCGGGGTCTGTCGAGATGGATTTAATGCGCAGCAGGTCAAAGAGTCTTTCCAGGCTTTGATCCAGTCCCGAATCGACGGCGGCAAGAACGGTGTCGATGGCGGCGGGGCTGGTCATGGCAGTAAAGTCCTTGGTGCAAATCCAGATTGAAGCTGGCGCACAATGGCGCGCGGCGCGTTCGTCTGTCCAGAGGGGCCGGCGGCAGTGTTATTGTCATACTATTGCGCCTGTGGTTAGGTCTGGGCGCAAACGGTTTGAGTGGGGTTGGTATGGACAGGTCCGGTGGACGCGCGCGACATTCGGGTGATCTGATCGCCTCGCTTTCCGGTCGCAATCCGGCGCGCAATCTGCATTCGGACGTGCTCTGGCAGCTTGGCCTGGCCATTGTGTCGGGCCAGTATGGCGAAGGGGAGATCCTGCCGCCCGACAGCGAGTTGCTCGATCGGTTCGGCGTGTCCCGCACGGTGCTGCGCGAGGCCCTCAAGACTTTGGCGGCCAAAGGATTGATCGAAGCGCGGGCCCGTATCGGCACGAGGGTCCTGCCGCGCAATCGCTGGAACCTGTTTGACGCGGATGTTCTGGCCTGGTTCTTCGAGCTTGGGCCGGAAGTGAGCTTTCTGCGCAGCCTTGCCGAAGTGCGAATCGGCATCGAAATCGAGGCGGCCGCGCTGGCGGCGGAGCGCTGCGGTCCGGAGGTGGCGGCCGCGCTGATCGGCTGCGTCGAGCGGATGGCCAGTGCGGAAACGCCGGCGGACTTTGCAAGGCACGACCTGGAATTTCACCGCTTGGTTGCCGAAGGCTCAGGCAATCCGTTCATGGCCTCGATCAGCGCATTGGTGGAAATGGCCTTGACGGCGGCCTTCACCATCTCCTCTCCGGTCAACGACCCGGCGGCGCTGGCTGTTACCGTGAGCGTGCATCGCCGGATTGCCGAGGCGATCCGCGACGGGGATGCCCATGCCGCGCGCCTGGCGATGCGCGATGCCATAGCGCAGGGCTTTGACCGGGCTGCGGGACGGATGGAAAAGGACGGCTAGGCTCGGACTGATCGCACCATTGTCCGGCTTGGTTGCCGATACAACTTTCGCCGCCGCAGTCTTGTCGTCGTTTCCATGCGATCTTCGTGCAAGCCTCAAAGGCCTGCGAGCCGAAGCTATGGAACAGCGAAGGCTGGTGGAGCTGAGCGGGATCGAACCGCTGACCTCGTCATTGCGAACGACGCGCTCTCCCAACTGAGCTACAGCCCCTCACCAAGCCGGTATATGGACAATATCGCGGGTCAGGGCAAGAGGCGCGCGCCCTGGACGATCCTCGTCACACGATCCGGTTTTCAATCAGGGCATGCGTTGTCGCGGTGATTGAATCGTCGGCTGCGATCAGCGGGCGCCCGAGCAGGGCAACGGCGCTGCGCGAGTCGAGCGCCTTGAGCACGCCCAACTCGTTGAGGATGCCGCGCACATCCCGGTCGAACAGGGCATAGAGCCGGACGGCCCAGTCGGGCATGGGCAGGCGCGGCACCTTGCGGCTGGGAGCAGCCTTGCGGACGATTTGAGCGATCTCACCCATCAGCATGGATCTTTCGCCCATCGGGAAGCGCCGTCCGCCGGCATCGGGCGTGGTCATGGCCTTGACATGTGCCTCGGCGATGTCGCGCACATCGACGATGACAAAGGGCACGCGCGGCAGCGCTGGCACCGAACCATCCAGGAGGCGCTTGACCATCAGCGCGGAGGTGCCCGGATCCTCGTCGAGCAGCGGTCCCAATATGGCGCTGGGATTAATGGCGGTCAGGTCGGCTTCCCGCTTGGCGTCCCGCATGATCTCCCAGGCGCGCCGTTCTGCCAAGGTCTTGGATTCGATATAGGCATTGACGCCGCGACCATTGAGGTTAGTCCAGTCCGCTTCGGTGAAGGGCCTCGTCCGCGATTTTTCATGGCCATAGGCAATTGCCGCCATGGACGAGGTCAGCACGATCCGCTCCACACCTGCCTTGAGCGCTGCATTCAACGCTCTTTCGGTCCCTTCGACGGCGGGGCGGATCAGCTCCATCTTGTCCTCGGGCAGGTCGATAACGAAGGGCGAGGCGGTATGCTGGAGGTAGCGCACGCCGTCCATGGCAGCATCCCAGCCGGTGTCCGAGAGCAGGTCGAGTTCGACGAATTCGAGCCGTGAGACGTCGGCTCCGGCGCGGGCAAGGGTGTCGCGTACAGCCTCTGCCTTGGCCAATTTGCGTACGCTGCCCCGCACGATATAACCGGTCTCAAGCAAGCCCAGTGCTACATGTCCGCCCAGAAAGCCGGAAATTCCGGTGAGAAGGACACGGTCGGGTGTTGGTGTAGGCATGGTCATGGCTGGCCTCCTGCTGAATTGAACGATATATACGAACGTCGTTCAATTCGTTCAATAGCGACAGGGTACACATTCTCGATGAGCATTGACAGGCAAAGGGAAAAGCGGGGGCGTATACTTGATGCGGCGCGGGAGCTGTTCCTGCGTCAGGGCTTGCGGGCCACCACGATGGAGGCGATTGCCAGGGCCGCGCACATGGCCAAGGCCACGCTCTATGCCGAATTTCCCGACAAGGACGCGGTGTTTCTGGCCATTCTTGAGCACCTGGTGGCCGAGAAGCTGGTGCGGTTCGAGGCCGCCCTGGCCGGGCCGGAACCGCTTGTCGACCGCATAGGAGCAGCATTGGCAGCCGAATTCGGTGTCATTGCGGAAGCCCTGGCCGGTTCGGCCCATGCCGAGGAGCTGTTCTCGGCGCATCGCCTGGGTGCGGCGCTATTTGCTGCTTCGGACCGTACGGTGCGGGATCGGGTCACGACGGAATTGAGCGGCGCGGGCGTGAGTGATCCTGCAAGGCTGGCCCGGCTGGTGCTGGACGCCAGTTTTGGGGTGGCGCAGAAATCCATCGCTGCCGATACCCTGGCCGAGGACCTGAAACTGCTGGCGCGTCGCCTGCTGGGGCCGGAACTGACCTAGCGCTTAACGACTGCCCAGGCACCCGTCTTCTCGCTTTCGAAAATCGCGTCGATCACCCGCATGGTCCTGATCGCATCTTCCACGCCGTATGGCAGGGGCGTATTGCCCAGCGCGGCTTGGGCAAAGGCCTCGGCCTGCTCGGTATATTGATCGCAGGCGGGCAGGATTTCGCGGCGGGCCAGCGTGCCCTCGAGGGCTGCGCCCTGATCGATGGTGATGGCGGTCGGTGTATTGGGCGGGGCGTTGAAGGGGATGATGATCTCGGCCTTGGCCCTGGTTCCGAGAACCTGGACGCGCTGGTGCGGCGTGGCCTGGGTGGAGCAGATGAACGAAAGCTGGCGCCCGCCACCGAAATCGGCCAGGACGCTTGCCAGCCGGTCCGTGCCGAAGACCGGGTCGCGCTCGACCAGCGAAACGACCCGTTCAGGTTCGCCCTCGAAAAAGTAGCGCGCAGCCGTAATCGGATAGCAGCCGATATCCATGATGCCGCCACCACCGATATCGGCCTGGTTGCGCACATTATGCGGGTCGACATTGTGATAGGAAAAGACCGCGTTGATGGCACGCACTTCGCCCAGTTCACCGGAGCGGATGATCTCGCGAACCCGGTGCCATTGCGGATGGAAGCGGACCATAAAGGCTTCCATGAAGACAATACCGCTGGGAATCTCGCGCAGCTGTTCCGCCTCGGCTGCCGTGAGCGCGATCGGTTTTTCGCACAGCACGTGCTTGCCCGCCCGTGCTGCTGCCAGCGTCATGGGCACATGCAGATGATTGGGCAGGGGATTGTAGATGGCGTCGATATCAGGATCGGCAAACAGCTCTTGGTAAGAGCCATAGGCCCGTTCAATGCCAAGCTGGTCAGCCGCGGCTCGTGCCTTGGCCTGGTCGCGCGAGGCGATGGCGACGACCTCGGAACTGGGCGAGGCCTGAATGGCAGGAGTGACCTTCTGCATGCCGATATTGGCGGTGGAAAGAATACCCCAACGGATTTTTTGCCTGGTCATGCGTCTGCCCTTTGCTGTGCCAGCAACGGGTTAGCCCCGACCGGGGCAGTATGGCAAGGGGAAGCGAGCGTTCACCAAGACGTCATCACCCCGCCGTTAACTCTGGATTGCACTGCCTCGGTTCTGCCGAGAAGCTCATGTTAAGCTGCCGTTAACGGCCCGGTGGCGGGCCATTGTCTTGATGGGGGCCGGTTCATGCAGCTCAAGCCGAATGCCTTCCGCCTGCATGAAACGGCACGCGGGGTTGAAACCATGAGCCGGTTCGCGCTGGCCGTGCTGGCCTTGGCCTCGGGGGTCTATACTTATCTGGGCGTGCGCGGCCTGCTCGATGGTTCGGCGAGTTTCGTGTTCTTTGCCGCGATCATCTATTCGGCGGCCGTGTCAGTCGCGATCTACGCCTTCTGGACCTATATGATGCGCTTCATTCCGCTGGTGGTCAGCGGCGTGCAGCGGATCAGCCTGTTTCTCACCATGCTGGTGGGCTCGGTGATGATCATAGCCATGAGCTCCTGGCTCAATGCGGCCGCGCTGGCCGGCTCGGCGGCGCTGGAGCAGCATATGGCGGTGACATTGCAGGGCTATGCCGAAGATCTCGACAATGCCCATGCCAATGCCCTGGCGAGCCAGAGCCTCTTACCCGATGTGGAGCGCGCCTCAGCCCGGTTTGCGGCCTTGGCGCAGGACGAGCGCGAGAGCGGAGCACTGACCGGGACGCAGGGTTCGGGGAGCGTCGTGCAATTGCTCACCCAGATGAGCCAGCAGATGACACAACTCGCCGGCACGATTTCCGGGTCGCGCCAAGAGGTTTCGGCTCTGTTCGCGGAAGGGTCCGAACATCTGGCCACGATGCGCGAACTGGTTTCAACACCGGGACAGATCGAGCCCCGCTCTGATGCCTTCCAGGCCCAGGCGGTCCAGCTTTCGGCGGTCATTGCTGCTCTGCAGCAGACCGATGTGGCAGCCTCGGTGCGCCGCGCCGCGACCGATCTCTCGGCCGGCTTCATCGCGCCGGTGGCCGACGGCCGCGTCGGCGATCTGGCGGTGCGGCAAAACCAGGTGATGGCCACGGTACAAAGCTCGGTCGATGCGCAATCGGCGGCACTGGTGGCGGCGGCAGATGAAATTCTGGCGACGCCGCGTGTCGAGCAGCGGCGTTTTGTGCCGCTGTCCTCGGCGGAAGCTGTTATCCGCTACTGGAGCGACTTCGTGCCATCCTGGGCTGGCGCGATTTCCATCGACCTGCTGCCGGTCGTGCTGGTGCTGGTGCTGATGATCGTCAACGACGCCATGCGGCGCGAGGCCGAATCGCTCAAGGAAGCCGAGACCATCACGGCCGCAGAGATGCTGCGAGCCATGGCGCTCTACAGGCGGATGGAAGCACAGGGTGCCGCAGAGGCCGCCGCGGCGCTGTCACCGCAGATCGAAGAACCGGCCGACGAGCCCGAAGAGAGCAAACCTGCGGCTGCCGAGGTGGCGGGCGAGGAGGGTACCGTGACGCCGATAGAGACGGCGCAGCGTAAGCGCGGCGAGGGGCCGCGTCCGGCATGAAATCAGAGGCCAATGCCCGCGCCCGGTCCGACGAGGGTCCATTCTACCGCCATCTCCTGACCAGTCTCGCCCGCATCGAAGATGGCAGCATATTGCGCTTTGCCTTCTTCGCTTTGCTCGCTGGAACGATGGGTGTGCTCTATGTCGATTTCCGCGAGTTAAGCGCCAATGCGCCGGCGGATTTGACCTTCACGCCGCAGCCCATCCTCCCTCCCGCCTCGAGCGAGGAGGGGGGTGGAAGGCCCCGGCCGGCACTCAATACGCCGCCGGACATTCTCGATGAACCGCTGCGAATCGAGTTGACCAGTGGCGGGGTGTTGCGCCTGACCGGAACCATCGATCCGGGTTCGGCTCAAAGATTTGAACAGGAGATCGTTTCCAGAGGCGAATATGTGTCAACCGTGCTGCTGGATTCCCCTGGCGGGTCGGTGGACGATGCCCTCGAAATGGGGCGGCAGATATTGGAACACGGTCTCAACACACAGGTGCCTGACGGTGCGCTTTGCGCCTCGTCCTGCCCGATTGTCTTCGCCTCGGGCACTGAACGGGAAGCCGGGCGCGACGCGGCCATCGGGGTGCATCAGATCTATGCTGCAGCGCTGAGCGCCACGCCCATCGACGCCCTCAGCGTGGCGGGGGTCGCCATGGCCGATGCGCAAATGGCAACAGCACAAATCACCCGGCATCTGGGCCAGACAGGTGTCGATCCAGGCCTGTGGCTGCATGCGCTCGAGACGCCGCCCGACCGGCTCTATTATTTTTCACCCGAGGAGATGGAGCGTTATGCGCTCGTCACGCGGTGGATGGAGAATTGAATTGCCGAACGGGAACCGAAGGAGGATCGGCCCGTTTCGCGCGTGCGTCAAAAAGAGTTGCAGGCGAGGAGGAAAGACAATGAAGCAGGCCCATATGCTCACCCGGCACCGGGATATCCGGAACTGGGTGTCGGACCGCAGTGGTCGGCCGGCCATTGCGCGTGTTCGCGACCGTTTCGGCGATGAACGGGCGCAGCTGAAATTGCGGTTTTCACAAGCCAACGAAGGCCGCGTAGATGCGGGCATGAGCCCATGTTCATGGACCGCCTGGCTCGCCGAACTGGATCGGCAGAACCTGGCGCTGCGGGTCGATCCGACCGGGGAATGCGAGTTGGTCTCGCGTCAGGCTATGAACTGAGGCGATCTCGCTCTTCGGGCATGCTGGACGACTGGCTCGAACGCGTCGGCATGGGCATAGCCATGCGGACGCAATCGCGCCCGTCGTTCTTGGCCTCATAAAGAGCCGCGTCGGCGCGACGGAGCAGATCTGCCATGTGATCACAGGGCATCAATTGGGCGATGCCGAATGAGGCAGTGGCTGGTGTCTTGAGGCCGGTGGCACCAATGGGCAGGCTGCGGAAGGCGTGCCGTACGGTCTCGGCATAGAGCTTGCCTGTGGTCAGGTTGACGCCTGGCAGAAAGGCGCCGAACTCCTCGCCCCCCAGGCGCCCGATCACGGCACGAGGCGTGGCGCATTCCGCAAGGACCCCGGCGAAGGCGGCAATGACCGTGTCGCCGGTAGCATGGCCGTAAGTGTCGTTGATCTGCTTGAAGTGGTCGAGATCGGCCACAATCATCACGGCGGGCACGCCCGATCGTGCGGCCAGGGTCAGGGCGCTATCGCCCCGGTCTTCAAAGCCACGGCGATTGAGCAACCCTGACAGCGTGTCGGTCTCCGAACGCGCGGTCATATCGGCCATGACGTCGCGCACGATGATGAGCAGCATCATCAGGCCGTTGGCGATCAACAACACTGCGCCAACGGTCTGTGACACGGCGGCATATGTGGAAGTCATATAGGCCTGCGGCGCTGCGCCCGAGCCGATGGCCATAGCCAGCACCGGTTTGGCCAGAAAATGCAATGTAGAGACGAAGAAGATGGCCAACAGCGCAAGGTCGAGCGCCCGCTTGCGCTTGATCGCGAGGATGACGCCGACGCCGATCGCCTGCACCAGTGCATAAGGGGCCTGGTAGAGCAGATTGCGGACAAAGCTGGCGCGCGGCATTTCGAGAATGGCGAGGTTGACCAGCAGCGAAGCGATGACGGCAATGGCCAGCAGCAACCACGGCGGGCGAATGCGGTAGTGATGGGCCAAGCCAATGACACAGCCGGCCAGTGCGAGCAGAAAGACGGCAAAAATGCCAAAGCTGACGAGGCGGTGGTCGTTCTGAAAGGGCAGGACGAACTCGAGCACGACATTGAGCACGCCCAGCCCATAGGCAAAGGCGAGCCAACGCGCACCCAACGCCGAACGCTGATAGGCAGCAACGACGCCGAAGGCGGTGGCAAATATCCCTGCGATAAACAGGTTTATGGCCAGCACGAAGGCTGCTGCGCTCATTGGGACTGTACCAGGTTCGAACTCGGCCAATCGTAGTGGCAGGGGCAGAACGAGACGTTAATGAAATGCCAATTCGTCGCCAGCGCGCGGGGCAATGCCCAGTGCCTCTGCCAGAAGGGCGAAAGACCGGCGGCGCAGGGCGTAGTCATGGATGGTGGTGGTGATCATCACCTCATCGGCCCCGGCCGCATGGGCTTTTTCGGTGATGACCTCTGCCATCTGTTCAGGGCTGCCGACCAGCCAGAGGGACGACTGGTGCTCGATGACCTGGCGCTGCTGCGGCGAAAGGGCGCGGGCCGAAGCTTCTTCGGGCGGCATCAGGTGGCGCTGCTCACCGGTGACGAAAAGGGCCCAGCCCACGGCCTGGGAGGTCGCGAGAAATCGCGCCTCGTCCTCGGTAGGGGCGCAGATGGCCGAAAGGCAGAGAATGGTCTTGGGTTCGGGAAAGTCCGCGGACGGCTGGAAGGCCTGGCGATAGGCCGCGAATGCCGGTGCTGCGGGCGTATGGCTGAAATGAGCGGCAAAGGCGTAGCCGAAGCCCAACTGCCCGGCGGCCTGAGCGCTGGCTCCGGAGGACCCCAGCAGCCATTTGGGTGGCAGGGTGATGCCGCCGGGGGAGACCGGTACCCGAGAGAAGGGGTGGTCGGGCGGGAAGCTTTCTTCGTCAAACGCCATCAACTCGGCCAGATAGGCGGAGAATTCCTCTCCGCTGCCGCTTTTTAGGGCCCGCATCGCATAGCCATCGCCGCCGGGCGCGCGGCCCAGCCCGAGGTCAATGCGTCCAGGGTGCAGGGCCTCGAGCGTGCGATAGGCTTCTGCGATGCGCAAAGGGGCATGGTTGAGCAGCATGACGCCGCCCGAGCCGACGCGCAGGTCCCGCGTTGAGGCGGCGGCGCTGGCAATCAGGATCTCGGGGACCGAAGAGGCAATCGAAGGCATGCCGTGATGTTCTGCGTACCAGAGTCTGGTGTAGCCCAGCCGGTCTGCCTCGCGCGCCAGAAGGACGGTTTCGGCCATGGCCTGTTGAGTGGACGTGCCCTCGGCAATGGGCGCGAGATCCTGCAAGGAGAGCGTGAATGGCTTGGGCATGAATGGCTTTCGCATGAGTTTGCTTTGATCGGTAGTTCACGATGAACGGGTCCGAAATCAAGACCCCCGTCGATAATTGGCGTGTTTGGGAGCCCGCTCCAATTTAGTAATCAGTTAAAGACGTTGGTAACCAATGCTTGCATCTGCGGGCCTCGGGAGGCCCACTGAGTGCTTCCTCCCGGATCGAGCTGCGCTGTGCTACATCGCCTTTTTTCCCAAGTGCTCACCGTCGCCCTCTTGCTGGGTGCCATCACCTGTCCGGCCCTTGGTCAGACATTGCTTCTGGAAGTGCGTGGCGGTGTGGGCGTTGGCGAAATCGGGCAGAACGACATAAATCTGCTCGATCCAAGCCGCCTCCGCGAGATCAATGCCGAGCTGCTTTTGTCGATACCCAACCCCGCAACGCTTCTGCTGCCGGGCGAACTCAGACCTCATCTGGGGGCCAGCTTCGGACCTGAGGATGGCTACGTCTATGCGGGACTGAGTTGGACCTTCAGGGCCCCGGTTGTCCCGGTGTTTGTAGAGGCTGGTCTGGGCGGCGCTGTTCAGAGCGACGTGCTTGAGAAGCGCACCACGCGCTTTGGCTGCTTGGTGCAGGGGCAGGCACAGGCCAGCGTTGGGTTCGATGTTCTGCCCAATGTAGCCGTGATGGGGACTGTGCAGCATCTGAGAGATCTTGGGCTGTGCGGTCAGCCTGACAATCCAACCACTCGTGCAGGACTGCGCCTTGGCCTGCGCTTCTAGCAAGATTGATGGTTGGCTGCGGACTGCACGGTTGACTTCGGAACTGCGGCCATGGCCCATAGGGAGCAACAGGGATAAACGTGCGATGCGGACCTTTCTCTTTGCTACTATGGCACTGTCTGCCGGCCTGGCATCAGCGCCGGCTCTCGCCAATGACATGCTCAACCCACATCCATTGGCGGGAGTGGTGGATGAATTGCGCATCGGCCTGCATGCCCATCGCGTCCATCATGCCGCTCTGCCCTTCCTGGTTCAGGAATGGAATTTGGGCGACGTCGAAGATGTCAGCTTCGACGTCTTGTTCACCTCCCCCGATATCGATGCCTTCCGCTGGATCGGCGCGCCGCGCCCCGAGATCGGCACGACCATCAGCTTCGCCGGGCGCGATAGCCTGGTGCATGCCAATCTCACCTGGCAATTGCCGCTTTTTGATACGCCGATCTATCTTGAGGCCGGGCTTGGTGCGGCGATCCATGATGGCGCGCTGACCGGGGCGGGCCCAGGCCGGCAGAATTTCGGATGCCGGGTCAATTTCTACGAGCGCTGGGGCGTGGGCGTGAACATGAGCGAGAATGCGACGGCCACGCTGACCTATGAGCACACCTCCAATAATGGCTGGTGCGCCGCCAATGACGGGCTGTCCAATTTCGGCCTGCGGCTGGGCTGGAAGTTCTAGCCAGGCTTCAGGCGGCTTGTCCGGCAGCCCAGCCCGAGGCCCAGGCCCACTGGAAATTATAACCGCCCAGCCAGCCGGTGACGTCCACCGCCTCCCCAACAAAGAACAGGCCCGGCACCTCACGTGCCGCCATGGTCTTGGCGTCAAGCCCGGTGGTGTCGATGCCGCCCAGGGTCACTTCGGCGGTACGGTAGCCTTCCGAGCCAACCGGTTTGAGGCGCCAGTTTGAAACCTGCTCAGCCGCAGCCATCAGCTTCTTGTCCGACAGGTCGCCGATCATGCCGGGCTGGTTGATCAGTTCGCCCACAAGCTGGGCCAGGCGCCGGGGCAGCTTGTCGCTCAGCACGGTCTGGATATGCAGCTTCGGCGTTGCCTTGCGGGCGGCGCGCAGCAGTTCGAGGGCATCTTCGCCGGGCAAGAGGTCAACCGAAATGGCGTCGCCATCGCGCCAATAGGACGAGATTTGCAAAATGGCGGGGCCGGAAAGGCCGCGGTGGGTGAAGAGCAAGGCTTCTTCAAAGCGTGTCTTGCCGTGGCCGACCACGGCATTGGTCGAGACCCCGGCCAGGGGCTTGAGTTGTTCGAGCGCGCCAGGCTCGAAGGTCAGCGGCACCAGGGCCGGCCTTGTGTCGGTGACGGCAAGGCCGAACTGTCGGGCAATCTGATAGGCCAGCCCCGTCGCGCCCATCTTGGGAATGGATTTGCCGCCCGTCGCCACGACCAGGCTTGAGGCGGTCACGCGCCCGTCACCAACCATTACGTCGAAGCCGTCGGCGGTCTTTTCGATGCTGCCAACCTGCCGCCCGGTCCAGATTGCGGCGCCGGCGGCACGCAGGTCATTGGTCAGCATTGACACGATCTGGGTGGCGGGACCATCACAGAAGAGTTGGCCAAGGGTTTTTTCGTGATAGGCAATGCCCTGCTTCTTGACCCGGGCAATGAACATTTCGGGGGTGTAGCGGGAGAGCGCGGAGAGCGCAAAGCGCGGGTTCTGGCCGAGGAACCGTTCGCGGCCAAAGGTGTGAGTGGCGTTCACATTGGTGAAATTGCAGCGTCCGCCGCCTGAAATGCGGATCTTTTCGCCCGGATCGCGGGCATGGTCGACAACCAGAACCTTGCGGCCCCGTTTGCCGGCCTCGATGCCCGCCATCATGCCAGCGGCGCCTGCTCCCAGAACGATGACGTCAAAGTCGGGCATATGTTGGTTCCTTTGGGCCGGCGGGAAAGGGGCGGCGGCAGCGCCGGACCAGTTGGAGGCGCCTTCCCAACGCGGTATGCGCTGCAATGGGTGGCCGGATCAAGCCCTGGCAATGGAACGGCTGGGGGCCAAACCGTTCGGCAAGAACATTGACTCTTTCCTATTTCGGAGTATGAGAAGTCCTGCTTTTTGTAGGAAGCTAAGTTCGTCATGCGCAGCCGCAGCATCAAAGCAGCTCTTGCCACCACCCGGTTCACCACCGGGGGGATGCCGGCCATGACCAAAATCACCAAAACCGCCTGACGCTTTTCCCCGGGTCGCACTCCCGACGGGGAGAGGCGCAAAAGCATTGACCGCGATGCTGTGTCATCGTGCGGGGGGCGCAAATGGTAAGGAACCGGAGTTCCATTATGGGTTATCGTGTCGCTGTCGTCGGGGCCACAGGCAATGTGGGCCGCGAAGTTCTCAACATTCTGGCCGAGCGCAAGTTTCCGGCGGACGAGGTCTTTGCCTTGGCTTCGTCGCGCTCCATCGGCAAGGAATTGTCCTATGGCGACAAGGTGCTCAAGGCCAAGGACCTGCAGCATTTCGACTTCTCGAGCGTCGATTTCGCTATCATGTCGGCCGGCGGCTCGATCTCCAAGGAATGGGCCCCCAAGATCGCCGCAGCCGGGGCGATCGTGATCGATAACTCCTCCTACTGGCGCTACCACTCCGACGTGCCGCTGGTGGTGCCGGAAGTGAACGGGAATATTCTCGATCGCTGGCTCGCCGACCCCAAGCGGACCAATATCATCGCCAATCCCAATTGCTCGACGGCCCAACTGGTGGTGGCTTTGAAGCCGCTGCATGATGCGGCCAAGATCACCCGCGTGGTGGTGTCGACCTATCAGTCGGTCTCGGGCGCGGGCAAGGAAGGCGTTGACGAGCTGTGGAACCAGACCAAGGGCATTTTCGTCAATGACAGCCCGACCCCGGGCAAGTTCCCCAAGCAGATTGCCTTCAACGTCATCCCGCATATCGATGTGTTCATGGAAGACGGCTACACCAAGGAAGAATGGAAGGTGCTGGCCGAAACCAAGAAGATGCTCGACCCCAAGATCAAGGTGACCTGCACAGCGGTGCGTGTGCCTGTATTCGTGGGGCACTCCGAGGCGGTCAATCTCGAATTCGCCAACCCGATCAGTGCCGACGAGGCGCGTGACATCCTGCGCGAAGCGCCTGGCGTCTCGGTGATCGACAAGCGCGAAGCCGGCGGCTACGCAACCCCGGTCGAAAGCGTGGGTGAATATGACACCTATGTCAGCCGTATCCGCGAGGATGTCACGGTCGAGAACGGCCTCGCCCTGTGGGTGGTCAGTGACAATCTGCGCAAGGGCGCCGCGCTCAACACGGTGCAGATTGCCGAGACCCTGATTGAAAAGGGCTACAAGGCCCGCGCTTTGGCGGCTTGATCAACGGCGGGTGTGGGAGTAAGGCCCCTTCACCCGGTCGTCCGACCGGCCTCTCCTCCAGGGGAGAGGTGGCGCTGTTGCGGCGTCGGCTCCTTCATCACCTCTCCCTTGCGGGGGAGAGGTCGCGCGCAGCGGGTGAGGGAGCTTTCTTCTAGACACGGTGCCTTATGCCCCTTCGCCACATCCTTCTTGCCCTCTTGGTCGTTGCCATCTGGGGCTTCAATTTCGTCGTCATCAAATTGAGCGTCGAGGCCCTGCCGCCCATTCTGGCGGCCGCGCTGCGCTTTGCGGCGGCCGCTTTTCCGGCCGTGCTCTTTGTCAGGCCTCCGCGAGCCCCGGCCTGGATCGTCATTCTGTTCGGCCTTGCATTCGGGGTGGCGCTATACGGCTTTCTCAATCTCGCGCTCGCCTGGGGCATGCCGGCGGGCCTGAGCTCGCTGGTGCTGCAGACGCAGGCCTTCTTTACCATGGTGATCGCCTTTGTGCTCCTGGGCGAGCGGCCGAGCCGATTCCAGATCATCGGGGCGGGCATTGCCTTTGCTGGCATTGCCGTCATCGCTTCAGAGCGCTTGGAGGCAACCAATCTCCTGCCCTTGGGCATGGTGTTGCTGGCCGCACTGAGTTGGGGTGTGGCCAATGTGCTGACCAAGAAGGCCGGCAGGGTCAATGCGGTGTCTTTCACCGTCTGGGGCGTGCTGGCGGCGCCGCTGCCGCTGCTCGGCCTTTCCTTGCTGACCGAAGGCTGGCCGGTTGTTGCCGGTGCGTTGGCAGGATTTTCCTGGGCCGATGCGGGCCTGATCGCGTTCCTCGCCTATCCCGCAACGCTTCTAGGCGGCGGCATCTGGAGCTGGCTACTGGGCCGGCATCCGGCCTCGGTTGTCGCGCCCTTTACGCTTCTGGTGCCCATTACCGGGCTGGCCTCGGGCTATCTGGTGCTGGGTGAGACAATTACGCAGATCGAGGTGCTGGGCGCCTTGCTGGTGATCAGCGGGCTGATCGTCACGCTGCGCCGGGCCAAGAAGAGCGAGCCGCCGATCCGTCTGGACTAAATGAAAAAAGGCCGCGTTCTGCGGCCTTCTTCTGATGGTTATTCGCTCTTTTCGGTCAGCGACTGGGCCGGATCGAGTGGGACGGCCGGCTTGCTCATCGCATCATCCATGGGCGCTGGGGCCGGCAATGTGCTGGGCTGCAGCGCATTGAGCTCGTCGGCGCTGAGGCTGCCATTGGCATCCATATCAGCGGCGGTGAACTCTTCCTGGGTCAGGTCTGGCCAGACCGCCTGCAATTCTGCAAAGCTCAGTTCGCCGCTGGCGTCGAGATCCACATCGGCAAAGTTCATCGGGGTCTGGGCGAGCGCCGGGGCGGCCGCGATGGTCAGGGCAACTAGGCCCAGGGCAATCTTGT
This sequence comes from Devosia polycyclovorans, assembly GCF_042181575.1. Classification (GTDB taxonomy): domain Bacteria; phylum Pseudomonadota; class Alphaproteobacteria; order Rhizobiales; family Devosiaceae; genus Devosia; species Devosia polycyclovorans. Next base: position 562,714 of record NZ_CP170082.1, read on the forward strand.
TCATAGGAAAAACTCCGTTTGGGGTGCCTTCACCCCGTTCATTGGTAGTAGGCCGCGGCCACCCCGGACGCCTGGGGTGGCCGGCTGGCGTCCCGATTTGAGCTTGCTGGCTGGAGTTCAGGGGGCGCAGCCAAACAAGTCACGGGACGGGCCGGGCTCACTCGGCGGCAGGTGCTGCAGAGGCTGCAACCAGCGCGTCATATTCTTCGACCGACAGCTCGCCATTGCCGTCAGTGTCGGCAGCGGTGAAGGCTTCTTCGGTCAGATCGGGCCAGGCAATCTGTGCTTCGGCCAGCGAGACACTGCCATTGAGGTCGGTATCGACCGCGGCGAAGTCGGTTGCAGCCTGGGCCATGGCGGCGCCTGAAAGGCCGAGGGCAAACAGCGAGGTCAGAATAATCTTCTTCATGGGAATTCTCCATGTTGACTGGCTAGGGGACGGCCGGAGCAGGCTCCGTGCCGACGGAGCGCTGTCCGGCGTTCCGTGAGCCAAACAATCGTGGAGTATTGTGTCTGGTCCGGGCTGGCAGCAGGGCACAGACGGACAAATTCGAGGGCAATTTTCGGGCGCTGTGAGAGGCTTGCGTTCCGGCAGCCTGATAATCACGAAAGCGTGAAAACGCAGGCGCCCTTAGCAAAGGACCGCGCGTTAGTGATCACGATTGCGGCGGGGCAAGTGCAAGTTTGGGGCAGAAACGGGACAGCCGCTGGGGCGCAAATTCTCCGCGCCGGTTCAATAGCGCTCCCAGCCGGCAAGGGGCCTAGAGCTGGGGGCGGATGAAGTCCCCATTATTGTCCATGATCCACAACTCACCGGTCGAAATGTCGAACCAGGCGCCGTGCACGGCCAGTTGCCCCGCGTCCTCAAGCGATTTCACGTAGGGGAAGGTACGCAGATTGCGAATCGAGTTGCGGATGGAGATGCGCTCCATGGCCGTCTGGCGCTCGGCGTCGGTCATGAGCGTGTTCTGGCCAAGCTGGCCGGGCAGCTCGCCCAGCATGCTCATCCACTTGCCGATGAAATCACCACTGTCGAGCGGCTTCATGTGCGGATCGAGCGCCGCCTTGATACCGCCGCAGCGGCCATGGCCCATGACCACGATATTGGAGACCGAGAGCCCCTTGATGGCGAACTCGATTGCCGCGGAGGTGCCGTGCTGGCCACCATCGGGCTGGTAGGTCGGCACCAGATTGGCCACGTTGCGCAGCACGAAGAGTTCGCCCGGGCCGGCATCGAAGATCATCTCGGGCGCCGCGCGGCTGTCGCAGCAAGCAATGATCAGAGTGGTTGGTTTCTGGCCGGATTCAGCCAGATCGCGAATGCGTTCTTTTTCCCGGGCATAGCGACCGGACATGAAATTGGCATGGCCATCGAGAAGGTGCTGAGGAAAGCTGTGCATGTCGTTTCGATTAGCTGTAAGAGGCGAGAAGATCAATCTCCGGCGTTGGGATGCCGGCACATGAGGGACATGCATGCTGATCTACAGATTTCTATCGGGCGAGGATGACAGCGCCTTCTGCCACAAGGTGACCAAGGCGCTGTCCGAGGGCTGGCAGCTTCACGGCGGGCCGACCTATGCCTATGACGCGGTGACCAAGAAGATGCGTTGCGGGCAGGCGGTGACGCGGACCGCCAAGGATCAGCCCTATGATCCGGAGAAAAAGCTCGTCGACTATTAGGCGCGCTCCAGCGCAACATGCTGGAGCAGGATGATGGTCTTGGCGTCCAGGATCCGCCCGTCGCGGGTCATGGCCAAAGCCTCTCCGAAGGGCAGTTCGACCAGTTCTATCTCCTCGCCCTCATGTTCGATCCCGCCGCCGGCGTGACGCAGCGTGTGTTCGCCATAGTGGCCCAGAAACAGGCTGACCTTCTCGGTGAGCGAGCCTGGGCAGGGATAGATGTCGCAGACGTGGCGGATGTCGGCCGGCGCGTGTCCCGTCTCCTCCAGCGCCTCGCGGGCAGCGGCGTCTGCGGGCGCGTTGTCGTCCAGCAGGCCCGCGCAAACCTCCAATAGGTCCGGATCGTCGCCATTGAGCAAAGGCGGCAGGCGGAACTGGCGGACCAGCAACACGGTGTCGCGCGCCGGATCGTGCAACAGCATCGCCGCCGCGCTGCCATGGTCATAGACCTCGCGCTCGAGCCGCTGCACGGTGCCCGATTTGTGGCGGTAGTCGAGGGTCACATTGGACAGCGTGCCCCAGTTCTTCACCAGCAGCTTGGCGCCAATGATGGTTATGCGGTCGGTCATGATGGTCCTCTCGGTGCAGGGATCGCATAGACTTTCAGTGCTGCATTGAAAAGTGCGACCGCTTTTAGAACTCGCTCCAGTCTTCAGAAGCCGCCCCGCCGAAACAGGCCTTGGCGGCACGTGTTTCCGGTTTGCGCAGCCTGCGGTGCATGTGGTCCTTGATTGGGCGAACGATCAGAACTTGTCGAGGGCCCCGACGCTCTCCGGACGCTGACACTTCGCATCTCGAACATGTTGTGCGATATTCGAACAAAGTGCGGTTTGCGCCGAAAGTTGCACTTTGGAGCGGGCTTAGGGCTTTGATTTGGCAACAAATGGGCGCTAAACGTTCGAACCATTCCAAACTGGACGCAGCATCACGCCGCATCAGGAAAGGCCCCGGAACGCCCCATGTCGGTCAGAGCCCGCCCCACTTCCCCGCATCTGCAAATCTACCGCTGGACCGTCACCATGGCGATGTCCATCCTTCACCGCATGACCGGCATCGCCAATTATGCTGGCATGGCCCTGCTGGCCGTCTGGCTGGTAGCCGCGGCCATCGGCCAGGATGCGGTGACGCAGGTCAATTACATTTATGGCAGCTGGTTCGGCCAGGTGGTGCTGTTCGGCTTTACCTGGAGCCTGGTGCATCACATGTGCGGGGGTCTTCGTCACTTCGTGTGGGACACCGCCGCCATGATGGAGCCGGGCCAGCGTGAAGCAATTGCCTGGGCCACGATCATCGCTTCGGTGATCATCACCGTTTTGATCTGGACCGTTTTTGTGTGGATGGCCTGACATGCGTGAAACCGTGATCACAACCGAGACCATTGCCAATCCGAAGTCGCATTATGGCAATGCAAAAGCGTCAACGCGCCATTTCATCACGCAGCGGGTGACCGGCGCATCCAACATTCTCTTTCTAGCTCTACTGCTGTTCATCGTGGTGCGCCTGGCCGGACAGGACCGCACAGATGTCGTGTCCCTGCTGGGGCAATGGTGGATCGGCCTGCCCTTTGCCGCCTTGATCGCCATCGTTGCCATTCATATGCGCAATGGCATGCGTGAAACGCTGGAGGATTACCTTGCTGGCTCGACATATCGTCTGGCCATGCTGCTCAACACGCTGTTCTGTCTTGCCGTCGCCCTTCTGGGCGCTGGCGCCGTGCTAAAAATCGTCTTCTGGGGTTGATCGAAAAATGGCTCAATACGAACTGATCGACCACGAATTCGACGTCGTGGTGGTCGGCGCCGGTGGCGCCGGACTGCGCGCCACCCTGGGCATGGCTGAACAGGGTTTCAATACCGCCTGCATCACCAAGGTCTTCCCCACCCGCTCGCACACCGTTGCGGCGCAGGGCGGCATCGCAGCGTCCCTGCAGAACATGGGCCCGGACAGCTGGCAGTGGCACATGTACGACACCGTCAAAGGGTCGGACTGGTTGGGCGACAATGACGCCATGGAATATCTGGCGCGCGAAGCGCCGGCGGCCATTTACGAGCTAGAGCATTATGGCGTGCCGTTTTCGCGCACCCAGGAAGGCAAAATCTATCAGCGCCCGTTTGGCGGCCACATGACCGAATTCGGCGATGGCCCGCCGGTGCAGCGCACCTGCGCCGCGGCCGACCGTACCGGCCACGCCATCCTGCACACGCTTTATGGCCAGTCGGTCAAGAACGACGCGCAGTTCTTCATCGAGTATTTCGCGCTCGACCTGATCATGGGCGAGAATGGCGAGTGCCAGGGCGTGATTGCCTGGAAGCTCGACGATGGCACGCTGCATCGCTTCCGCGCCAAGCTGGTGGTGCTGGCCACGGGCGGCTATGGCCGCTCCTATTTCTCGGCCACGTCGGCCCATACCTGTACCGGCGACGGCAATGGCATGGTGGCCCGCGCGGGCCTGCCGTTGCAGGACATGGAATTTGTGCAGTTCCACCCGACCGGCATTTATGGCGCCGGCGTCCTCATCACCGAGGGCGCGCGCGGCGAGGGCGGCTATCTCACCAATTCGGAAGGCGAGCGCTTCATGGAGCGCTATGCCCCCAATGCCAAGGACCTGGCCTCGCGCGACGTTGTTTCGCGCTGCATGACGCTCGAAATCCGCGAAGGGCGGGGCGTCGGTCCCAAGAAGGACCACATCTATCTTCACCTCGATCACCTCGATCCCAAGGTGCTGCATGAGCGCCTGCCGGGCATCACCGAGAGCGCCAAGATTTTCGCCGGCGTCGATTTGACCCGCGAGCCGATCCCGGTGCTGCCCACGGTGCACTACAATATGGGCGGCATTCCCGCGAACTACCACGGCGAGGTGCTCAACCCGACGACCGAGGATCCTAACCGCATCGTGCCGGGCCTGATGGCCGTGGGCGAAGCGGCCTGCGCTTCGGTGCATGGGGCCAACCGCCTTGGCTCGAATTCGCTCACCGACCTCGTGGTGTTTGGCCGCGCCGCCGCGCTCCGTGCCGGCAAGGTGCTGGACAAGGCGGCACCTGTGCCCGGCATCAACAAGGCCGAAGACGACAAGATCCTCGCCCGCTTCGATCGCCTCCGCAACGCCAATGGGTCCCAGCCCACCGCCAAGCTGCGTGACGAGATGCAGCAGACCATGCAGGCCGAGGCTGCCGTGTTCCGGACCTCTGACTCGCTCAAGAACGGCGTCAAGGCGATGAGCGAAATCTATGCGCGCCTGCCCGATGTCAAAGTCACGGACCGCTCGCTGATCTGGAATTCGGATCTGGTGGAAACCCTCGAGCTGGAAAACCTCATGACTTGCGCCATCGCCACCGTGGTCTCGGCCGAGGCCCGGCATGAGAGCCGTGGCGCCCATGCGCATGAGGATTTTCCCAATCGCGACGACGTCGAATGGCGCAAGCATACGCTGGCCACGATCGACACCGCCTCGGGCAATGTGGACCTCAGCTACCGCCCGGTCATCACCGACCCGCTGACGCCGCAGGACCAGGGCGGGATTGATCTCAAGAAGATTGCGCCCAAGGCGCGGGTGTACTGATGCGCGCGGTCCTGGCTGCGGGCATATTGCTGGCAAGCACTCTGTCTGCCTTGGCGGCCCCGCCGACGGCGGCGCAGAAGAACGAGTTCTATGCTGTCTGCATGGGCATTGCCCAGGATGCGAGCCTGTGCGGGTGCAAGGCCGATGCCGCCATGACGCTGATCGACGAGCGCTTCATGGGCGTGGTCATCGCCTCGATGAAAGGCGGTTCGCCTCAGCCGGCGGACTATGACGCCTACAATACCTACGTCGCCAAATCGAACCAGGTCTGCAAGCCGAACTACTGATCGGGCGAGACGAAATTTCCTTGGGGCCAAAACCCCGAAGTTGAGAAGGAAGAGCGAAGAAAATGGCCGAATTGACTTTGCGCAAGGCCGATCAGCCGCAAAAGGGCAAGACCTGGCCGAAGCCGGAGGGCGCGACGCGCCTGCGCGAATTCCATATTTATCGCTATGATCCGGACAAGGCCGACAATCCGCGCATCGACACTTATTTCGTCGATCTCGACGATTGCGGTCCGATGATCCTGGACGCGCTTCTGTATATAAAGAACAAGACCGACCCGACCCTGACGCTCCGCCGGTCCTGCCGCGAGGGCATTTGCGGGTCCTGTTCGATGAACATCAACGGCCTTAATACGCTGGCCTGCACCAAGGGCATGGATGACAGCTCCGGCCCGATCAAGATCTATCCGCTGCCGCATATGCCGGTGGTCAAGGACCTCGTCCCCGACCTGACCAATTTCTATGCCCAGCACCGCGCCATCGAGCCCTGGCTCAAGACCACTTCGCCCACGCCGGAAAAGGAATGGACGCAATCGATCGAGAACCGCGCCAAGCTCGACGGGCTCTATGAATGTATCCTGTGCGCGTGCTGCTCGACCTCATGCCCGAGCTATTGGTGGAACGGCGAGAAGTATCTCGGCCCCGCAGCCCTGCTGCAGGCCTATCGCTGGCTGATCGACAGCCGCGACGAGACCCAGCCCGAGCGCCTCGACAATCTCGAAGACCCGTTCAAGCTTTATCGCTGCCACACGATCATGAACTGCGCCAAGGTCTGCCCCAAGGGGCTGAACCCGGCCAAAGCCATTGCCCAGATCAAGAAGATGATGGTCGAGCGAAAGGCGGCCTGAAACCCGCCTGCGAACTGCGCCAAAAGAAAACGGCGGGACCCTGGGGTCCCGCCGTTCATCCTTGGGGCCCTGCCGTCCTAGCGCAGCGTGATCTTGCCGGCCTCGAACAGGGCGCGGCAGTCCGCGGCATCGCGCTCCAGATCGCTATCGAGCAGGGTCGAGGCCACGCCAGGGCCCTCGAAACGCGGGTCGTCACAAATGCCGTCATCGGCATAGGACGAGGAATTGTCGCCAAAACTGACCCCGGCGCTGTCATAGGGCGCACCCAGCACATAATCGGGCGCAAAGACCGGCTTGATCGAGATTTCGCCATTGGCTTCAAGGGCTTGGCAATCGGTCGCATCGCCCATCACGTCACTGCCCGAGAGCTTCTTGGCCATGCCGGGCCCGGTGAAACGCCAGTCATCGCACTGGCCATCATTGGCCCATTCAGAGGTATCCGAGCCATAATCGAATGCAACGCCCGGTCCGCCGCTGGATTTCAGCGTGGCGGTGCCGGCCAGGAATGCGGCGCGGCAGTCGCTGGCATCATGCAGCCGGTCGGAATCCAGCGTTTCTCCCGCCACGCCCGGTCCAGTGAAATCGGGATCATCGCATTCGCCATCATTGGCCCAGGTGCTGCTGTCATCACCGAAGTCAATGCGGGCCGCGATTTGTTCGAGCACGCTGGCGGAAACCGCAGTGACCGGCGCGGCGTCGGTCGCTGCCTCAGCCAGGGTGATGGTGCCATCTTCATAGGCCGTGCGGCAGTCGGTGGCATCGCGCCCGGTGTTGATGTCGTCAAGCTCGCTGGCCATGCCGGCCCCAGCGAAGCGCGGGTCGTCGCATTCCAGATCATTGGCCCATTCTGAAGTGTCGTCCCCGAAGTCAATATCGGCCATCATGGCCGGATCGCCGTCTCCAACAAGGGTGATGCTGCCCGCCTCATAGGCGGTGCGGCAGTCGGTGGCGTCGCGGCCAATGTCGACATCTTCCAGCTCGACGGCCATGGCAGAGCCGACGAAACGCGGATCGTCGCATTCGCCATCGCGGGCCCAATCAGAGGTGTCGTCGCCGAAATCGATGGCCGAGATATCGGCGCTGTCGCCGGTGTCCGGTTCTGCCAGGGTGATGGATCCGGCCTCGAGAAGCGTGCGGCAATCGGTGGCGTCGCGGGCCAGGTCAGTGTCGACGAGTTCTGCGGCCATGCCGGTGCCGGTGAAGCGCGGATCATCACATTCGCCGTCATTGGCCCATTCCGAGCTGTCATCGCCGAAATCGATGTCTTCGGCCGATTGCGCCAGGGCCGGTGCCGAGAGGCCGGCTAGAAGGACCAGCACCAGGCCAGACGCTCCCATGGTTTTCTTGCTTGCACGCATCACCCGTTCTCCCTCAACGCTTGTTGCCGCCTCATCGGGGCCACCATAGCGCGCCTTTGTGGCGTTCAGAAGTGTTAAAGCTCGGCCAGTTTGGCGCGATTGCGGGTCTCCAGCCAGGCGAACAGCCAGGACCCGAGCAGCACCATGGCGGTGCCAAAAGCGTGGAACAGCGTGAATTCCTCGCCAAGAATGAAGACGGCCAGCACGATGGTGACAATCGGGCCAAAAGAAGCGGTCGACGAGGTGGCGCGGGCGCCGATGCGCGCAATGCCGGCATTGAGCAGGAAGGATGGCAGAACGGTGCCGAATACGCCCAGCATCAGGCCGAGAAACCAGATGTAGCCGTCAAACTCGAGATAGCTGGCTGGTCCGTCCACGACCAGGCTTTGCCCGATTGCCAACATGGCTGCCGTCGACATGCCGATACAGGTGAACAGCGCGGACCCGAGCACAAGCATCTGCTGCTTGGCCAGGTGCTGGTAGAAGGCAAAGGTGATTGCCGAGCCCAGAACCAAAGCGGTCCCCAGGACGAGGCCCTCGGGACGGACTGTGAGGTTCCAGGCAAAGATCACCAAGAGTCCGCCATAGCTCAGCCCCATGGCCGGGATCAGGTTCCAGCTCATGCGGTCGCCGAAGAACCAAACACCAAAGAGCAGGACGAAGAAGGGATAGGTGAACAGCACCAGGCGCTCATACTGCGCGGTGACAAAGGCAAGGCCGGCGAAATCGAGATAGCTGGCCACGTAGTAGCCCAGCGTGCCGACGGCCATGCTGGCCAGAAGGCGTTTTGAGGTCAGTAGAGGCCGCAACTGCGGATTGCGCCGCAACAAGGACAACAGGATCAGCAAATAGACCGGCAGCGCCACGAGCATGCGCAAGGCCAGCGTCGCCTCGGTCGAAACGCCTGCGGCAAAGGCAAGCTTGATGAATATTCCCTTGGTCGAGAATAGAGCAGCGCCGACAAAGGCCAAGCCATACCCGGCGGCGTCGACGGCGGGAGCAGGGCGGGCGGGTCCGGTGGTCATCGGAGATCTTCCTTTGCCCCAGCATTAGGCCGGGCCCTGTCGCTTTGAAAGCCGGATAGCGGCGAACCGTCTACCCGGACTAGCCGCGCGGATGGGCTTTGACGTAGCTGTCGAGAAGGTGATCGGTATCGACGGCGGTGTAGATCTGGGTTGTGGAGAGGCTGGCATGACCCAGCAGTTCCTGGATGGCGCGCAAATCGCCCCCTTTGCCCAGAAGGTGGGTGGCAAAGGAGTGTCTCAGGGCATGTGGAGTCGCCGATGGGGGCAGGCCCAGGGCGCCGCGCAGCTGGGCCATGCGCATCTGGATCAGGCGCGGGGCGAGCACGCCGCCGCGCACGCCGCGGAACAATGGCTCTTCGGGCCAGAGCTTGAAAGGGGCGAGCGCAAGATAGTCGTCTATGGCCTGTCGCACCGGGGCGACCAGCGGCACCATGCGCACCTTGCCGCCTTTGCCGGTGACGCGCAGCGTATCGGTGTCCAAATCTGCCTTGGTTAGCGCCAGCGCCTCGGAAATGCGCAGGCCGGCGCCATAGCAGAGGGAAATCACCGCCATGTCGCGCGCGGCGACCCAGGGGCGATCCTCGATCTCGTCGGTCGTGGCAATGGTCTTTTTCGCCTCGACTACGCTCAGCGCTTTGGGCAAGGAGCGCGGAATTTTTGGGGTGCGGATGACGTTGAGGGCGTCGGTGGCCAAGGTGCCCTCGCGCTCAAGAAAGCCGAAAAAGCTCTTGAGGGACGACAATACGCGCGCCAGTGAGCGCGACCCCAGGCTTTCGCTGCGGCGTCTGGCCATGAAGGCACGGATATCGGCGCCGCGCAGCTCCTTCAACGAATCAAGTGTCACCGGACCGCCGATATGGCCGGCGAGAAAGGCCATGAACTGGCCCAGATCACGCCCATAGGCCTCCAGCGTCTTTGGCGCGAGGCGGCGCACCGAGCCCAGCTCGCGCAACCAGGCGTCGATACGGGCGCGGACAAATTCATCGGTGGCAAAGGCGCTGTCGGTCATGGCAGGCATTCTGCGTCTGTTCGGTAAAGCCGGTCTTAAGTCTGGGCCTAGCCGAATCGCGGTGCTTTCCTATCTAAAAGAGCATGCGAACAGAACAGGCACAAATGAGCGAGCGACCGGATATTGTCGCAGTGATGGTGGGGGTAGCCGTGGAGGGCCCCTACAGCTATCGCGTGCCGGAAGGGATGAGCGTTGCGCGCGGATCCATCGTGGCCGTGCCACTGGGGCCGCGGTTGATCCTAGGTGTGGTCTGGGGGCCGCCCAAAGACATGATTGCCCACAATCGCCTGCGCGACATCGCCCTGGCCTACGATGTGCCGCCTCTCTCCGAAGAACTGCTCAAACTGGTGGAGTGGGTGGCGCGCTATACGTTGACGGCGCCCGGTCAGGTGTTGCGTGGCGTATTGCGCTCGCCCGAGGCGCTCGATGCACCCAAGCCGGTTGTCGCTTATCGGCGGACCGGGCATGAGCCGGAAAAGCTGACGCCGGCGCGGCTCAGAGTGCTCGATTGCCTGATGGATGATATGGCATGGCCCAAGCCGGCCCTGATGGGGGCCAGCGGCGTGTCCAGTTCGGTCCTCGACGGGCTGGTGCGGGCCGGGGCGGTCGAGAAGATTGAAATTCCGCCGCCACCCGTGGTGCTGCCGCCAGACCCGGATAACAGCCCGGCACAGCTTAACCCCGAGCAGCAGAAGGCGCTGGACCAGATCCTGGCGCTCGACGCACGGGCCTTCGGGGTAGCGCTGCTCGATGGGGTGACCGGTGGCGGCAAAACCGAAGTGTTCTTCGAGGCGGTGGCCGATACGCTGCGCGCCGGGCGGCAGGCGCTGGTGCTGCTGCCCGAGATTGCCCTGACCAACACTTTTATCGACCGTTTCACCCGGCGCTTCGGCACGCGCCCGGCCGAATGGCATTCGGACATGACCCCGGCGCAGCGGGCCAAGGTGTGGCGCGGGGTGCTCGATGGCACGGTGCGGGCCGTGGTGGGCGCGCGTTCGGCGCTGTTCCTGCCGTTTCGCGAATTGGGCCTGATGGTGCTCGATGAGGAGCACGATGGCGCCTATAAGCAATCGGATGGCTTCACCTATCATGCCCGCGACATGGCCATTGTCCGCGCCAATCTGGCCGGGGCCCGGGTGGTGCTCTCCTCGGCCACGCCATCAGTCGAATCACGCAACAACGCCAATGTCGGCCGCTATGCCCATGTGACGCTGGAAAGCCGCTTTGCCGAGGCGGCCATGCCCGACGTCACGGCCATAGATATGCGCACCGACGGGCCGGAAAAGGGCGAGTGGATTGCCCCCGCCTTGGCAAGGGAAGTGTTTGCGGCGCTGGATCGGGGCGAACAGGCGCTGCTGTTTCTTAACCGACGGGGCTATGCGCCGCTGACGCTGTGCCGCTCCTGCGGGCATCAATATCAATGCCCGGATTGTTCAAGCTGGATGGTCGAACACCGCTTTCGCGGCGTGCTGATGTGCCATCATTGCGGGCACGAAATGCGCACGCCCAAGGTCTGCGGAGAATGCGGGGATAGCGAGAGCCTGGTGGCCGTTGGGCCGGGGGTCGAGCGGGTGGCCGAAGAAGCGGCGACACGCTTCCCCGACGCAAGGCGGGTTCTGCTTTCCACCGATATGGGCAGCCATGCCCAATTGCGCGAGCGGTTCAGCGAAATCGAGCGCGGCGAATATGACCTCATTATCGGCACGCAACTGGTCTCCAAAGGCCATCACTTCGAGAAGCTCTCGGTCGTCGGCGTGCTCGACGCCGATCTGGGGCTGGCGCATGGCGATCCGCGGGCGGCGGAGAAGACCTTCCAGATTCTGACGCAGGTGGCTGGACGAGCGGGCCGCGCCTCGCGGCATGGCAAGGCGTTCCTGCAGACCTACCATCCCGACCATCCGGTGATGAAGGCGATGGTTGGTGGGGATCGCGAGGCCTTTTATGCGCAGGAGCTTCTGGCCCGGGAAGCGGGTGGCATGCCGCCATTCGGGCGGCTGGCGGCGCTGATCATCTCGGCCAATGAACAGCAGGCAGCGATGGGGTTCGCCCGTACGCTCCTGTCTGCCGCACCCATGGCTGAGGGGGTGAGGTTGTTCGGACCGGCAGATGCGCCCGTCGCCATGATCCGCGGCCGCCATCGTGTGCGGCTGCTGGCCCAGTCGGGTAAGGACTTTGACCTCTCGGGCTATATGCGGTTCTGGCTGTCCAATGCCGATAAGCCGAAGGGCGACCTCAAGGTTCAGGTCGATATCGATCCGATGAGTTTTATGTAGCCGGTTTGCTGCAAGGCACGCTTCGTGCCGCTCAAGCGTCGCTCTCATGACCGTCTTCGCTTGAAAGTCTCCACCGGGGGGCATTCGTCCTTTGGGCCGGTTCCCGCCGTTCGAGCATAGCTCTCATGGCCTTCTCACCTGAAATCACCCACCGGGGAGATTTCGTCATTTGGGCCGGTTCCCGCCAGTCGAGCATAGCTCTCTTGGCCTTCTCACCTGAAATCTCCCCGCCGGGGAGATTTCGTCCGTTAGACACGGTTCGAAGTGCGACACTTTCGACATGATTGAATCACCCCCCGGAGCCTTGCGTGGCGCGCGCGGCTTGTGATAGAGCGGGCGCGACTTTTCAGGGGTCCGGCTCGCGGCCCGTTTCCGAGCACGTCCAAGCGTTCATAAGCCGTCCGGGTTTCGGTCAACGAAGCCTAAAAGAGGATCGGCCAACAAGAGGGTGAAGCGGCATTGGCAGCGCAGAATTCAGTGCTTACCCAGATTGCGCGGCCATATGCGTCGGCGCTGTTTGATCTCGCACAGAGCGAGAACCAATTGGCTTCGGTGGAAACCGGGCTTTCCGACATCTCCCGACTGATCGGCGAAAGCGACGATTTTTCGCGCTATTTGCGGTCCCCGGTGATTTCCGGCGACGTGAAAGCTGCGGCACTCGACGCGATTCTGGCCAAGGCTCAGGTCAACCCGCTGGTGGCCAATTTCCTGCGCCTGGTCGCCGCTAACGGGCGCTTGTTCGCCCTGGACAATATTATCGCCGTATTCCGCGAGCTGGCCGCTACCGCCCGCGGCGAGACCACGGCCGACGTCACCTCCGCCGCGCCCCTCACGGATGCGCAGGCCCAGGCCCTGGCTGAAACGCTCAAGGCCAAGCTGGGCAAGACCGTGACGCTCAATCAATTCGTCGATCCCTCGTTGATCGGTGGCCTTCAGGTGAAGGTCGGCAGCCAGATGATCGATAGCTCACTCAAGACAAAACTCGCTGCGATGAAAATCGCCATGAAAGAGGTCGGATAATGGACATCAAAGCCGCGGAAATTTCTGCGATCCTCAAGGACCAGATCAAGAATTTCGGCCAGGAAGCCCAGGTTTCCGAAGTCGGTCAGGTGCTCTCCGTCGGTGACGGTATTGCCCGCGTCTATGGCCTCGACAATGTGCAGGCTGGTGAGCTGGTCGAATTCCCCGGTGGCATCCGTGGCATGGCCCTCAACCTTGAGACCGACAATGTCGGCGTCGTGATTTTCGGCAATGACCGCGCCATCAAGGAAGGCGATGTCGTCAAGCGCACCGGCGCTATCGTGGACACGCCCGTGGGCCCGGGCCTGCTCGGCCGCGTGGTCGATGGTCTGGGTAACCCGATCGATGGCAAGGGTCCGATCGAGCACACCGAGCGTCGTCGTGTTGACGTCAAGGCGCCAGGCATCCTGCCGCGCAAGTCGGTGCACGAGCCAATGTCGACCGGCCTCAAGGCCATCGACGCGCTGATCCCGATCGGCCGCGGTCAGCGCGAGCTGATCATTGGTGACCGTCAGACCGGTAAGTCCGCGATCATTCTCGACACCTTCCTCAACCAGAAGCCGGCCCACGACGCCGATGCTTCGGATACCGACAAGCTGTTCTGCATCTATGTCGCTGTTGGCCAGAAGCGCTCGACCGTTGCCCAGTTCGTCAAGCAACTCGAAGAAGCCGGCGCTCTGCAGTATTCGGTGGTGATCGCCGCGACCGCTTCGGAAGCAGCCCCGCTCCAGTACATCGCGCCGTTCACCGGCTGCGCTATCGGCGAGTGGTTCCGCGACAATGGCAAGCATGCCGTGATTGCCTATGACGATCTGACCAAGCAGGCCGTCGCCTATCGCCAGCTTTCCCTGCTGCTGCGCCGTCCGCCGGGTCGCGAAGCCTATCCGGGCGACGTGTTCTATCTGCACAGCCGCCTACTCGAGCGCGCCGCCAAGATGAACGAAGACCATGGTCTTGGTTCGCTGACCGCGCTGCCGGTGATTGAAACCCAGGCCAATGACGTGTCGGCCTATATTCCGACCAATGTGATCTCGATCACCGATGGCCAGATTTTCCTTGAGACCAACCTGTTCTTCCAGGGCATCCGCCCGGCCGTGAACGTGGGTCTGTCGGTGTCCCGCGTTGGTTCGTCGGCTCAGATCAAGGCGATGAAGCAGGTTGCTGGTTCGCTCAAGGGCGAGCTGTCCCAGTACCGCGAAATGGCGGCTTTCGCCCAGTTCGGCTCCGACCTTGACGCTGCGACCCAGCGTTTGCTCAACCGTGGCGCGCGTCTGACCGAGCTGCTCAAGCAGCCTCAGTTCAGCCCGCTCAAGACCGAAGAGCAGGTGGCGGTGATTTTTGCCGGCGCCAACGGTTACCTGGACTCGATCCCGGTCAACAAGGTGAGCGATTTCGAGCAGACTGTATTGAGCGCGATGCGCTCCAAATACTCGTCCATCCTGTCGACCATCGCCACCGAGAAGGCTCTGAGCGACGACACTCGCAGCCAGCTCAAGTCCGCTCTTGACGAGATCAAGAAGACCTACGCGGCTTAAGCCCTGAAGGAGACGACAGGCCATGCCGTCGCTAAAGGACCTAAAGAACAGGATCGACTCGGTCAGATCGACCCAGAAGATCACCAAGGCCATGCAGATGGTCGCGGCGGCCAAGCTCCGTCGCGCCCAGGAAGCTGCGGAGGCCGCACGCCCCTATGCTGAACGCATGGGTAAGGTGCTGGCCGCGTTGGGCGCGGTCTATGATGGACAGGAAAATGCCCCGGCCCTGCTGGGCGGTACCGGCAAGGACCAGGTTCACCTGCTGGTGGTTGCCACCGGTGAGCGCGGTCTGGCGGGTGGGTTCAACTCGTCCATCGCCCGCTTGGCCCGCGATCACGCGCAAAAGCTGATCAGCCAGGGCAAAACGGTCAAGATCCTGACCGTTGGCCGCAAGGGCCATGACATCCTGCGCCGGCAGTATCCCGAACTGATCGTGGATACTTTCAACTTCCGCGAAGTCCGTCAGGTCGGCTTTACCCAGGCCCAGCAGGTCGCCGACAAGGTGCTTGAGCTGTTCGCCGCCGGTGAGTTTGACGTGGCAACGCTGTACTTTGCCAAGTTCGGTTCGGTGATCAGCCAGGTGCCAACGGCCCATCAGCTGATTCCGGCCAAGCTGGAAAAGCTGGAAGCCGAAGGCGACGTCAATGCGCCATCGGTCCCCTACGAATATGAGCCGAGCGAAGAAGCCATCGTCGAGGATCTGTTGCCGCGCAACATCTCGGTGCAGGTGCTGCGCGCGCTCCTCGAAAACAGTGCTTCGTTCTACGGTGCGCAGATGTCCGCGATGGACAATGCAACCCGAAACGCAGGCGAAATGATCAACAAGCTGCAGCTGAGCTACAACCGCCAGCGGCAAGCCCAGATCACCAAAGAACTTATCGAAATCATTTCGGGCGCGGAAGCGCTCTAACCCATCAGCGAGGACGAACAAATGGCAGAAAAGAAGGCCGGTCGCGTTTCGCAGGTCATTGGCGCCGTCGTTGACGTGGTGTTCGACGATCACCTGCCCGCCATCCTGAACGCGCTTGAAACCACCAATAATGGTCAGCGCCTGGTGCTCGAAGTAGCCCAGCATCTTGGTGAGAATGCCGTGCGCACCATCGCCATGGACACCACCGAAGGCCTCGTGCGCGGCGCCGAAGTGACCGATCTGGGCACCGCAATTTCGATTCCGGTTGGCGAAGCGACCCTCGGGCGCATCATGAATGTGATCGGCGAGCCGATCGATGAGGCGGGCCCGATTGCTGGTGAAGCGATCCGCGAAATTCACCAGGAAGCTCCGAACTTTGCCGATCAGAACCCCGAAAGCGAGGTTCTGGTGACCGGCATCAAGGTGGTGGACATGATCGCCCCTTATGCTCGTGGCGGTAAAGTTGGCCTGATGGGCGGCGCCGGCGTGGGCAAGACCGTTCTGATCCAGGAACTGATCAACAACGTCGCCAAGGCCCATGGTGGTTACTCGGTGTTCGCCGGCGTTGGTGAACGCACTCGCGAGGGCAATGACCTCTACCACGAAATGATCGAATCGGGCGTGAACAAGGACCCCAAGGAAAATGGCGGTTCGGCTGCTGGCTCCAAGGCAGCTTTGGTGTTCGGCCAGATGAACGAGCCCCCGGGTGCGCGTGCCCGTGTGGCGCTGACCGGTCTGACGATCGCCGAGAACTTCCGCGACAAGGGTCAGGACGTGCTGTTCTTTGTGGACAACATCTTCCGCTTCACCCAGGCGGGCGCTGAAATGTCGGCACTGCTGGGTCGCATTCCTTCCGCCGTGGGTTACCAGCCGACCCTGGCGACGGACATGGGTGCGATGCAGGAACGCATCACCACCACCAACAAGGGCTCGATTACCTCGGTGCAGGCCGTGTATGTGCCCGCTGACGACTTGACCGACCCGGCCCCGGCAACCTCGTTTGCCCACTTTGACGCCGTGACGGTGTTGAACCGTGCGATTTCGGAAAAGGGCATCTATCCTGCCGTGGATCCGCTGGCCTCAAACTCGCGCATTCTCGATCCGCACGTGGTTGGCGAGGAGCACTACCAGGTCGCTCGCGACGTGCAGGCGATCCTGCAGAAATACAAGGCGCTGCAGGACATCATCGCGATCCTGGGCATGGACGAGCTTTCTGAAGAGGACAAGCTGACCGTGGCCCGCGCCCGCAAGATCGAGCGCTTCATGAGCCAGCCCTTCGACGTGGCTGAAGTGTTTACCGGTTCGCCCGGCGTGTTCGTGTCGCTCGAAGACACCATCAAGGGCTTCAAGGGCTTGGTGGCTGGTGAGTACGATCACCTGCCCGAGGCAGCCTTCTACATGGTGGGCACGATTGACGATGCCGTTGCCAAGGCACAGAAGCTGGCCGCTCAGGCTGCCTAAGTTCGGATCGGGCCGCTTCGGCGGCCCGCCTCGTCATGGGGCCCGGATGAAAATTCGGGCTTTAATGCCAAAGGACCAAAAAAATGGCTGAAGGCCTCAAGATCGAGATCGTGTCGCCCGAGCGGCTGGTGCTGTCGGAAACTGTCACATCGGTTACCGTGCCCGGAACCGAGGGCTATTTCACCGTGATGAACGATCACGCGCCGTTCATGACGACGCTGAAGCCCGGCTTCATCACCGTGACCAAGGACAATGGCGCCGAAGTCTATTTCGTCAAGGGTGGCTTTGCCGATGTGTCACCCGCTGGCCTGACCATCCTGGCCGAACAGTCGGTGCCGTTCTCCGAGTTCGACCATGGTGACCTGCAGGCGCAGATCAAGGCAGCCGAGGAAGAACTGAGCCGGGCTGCAACGCCCGAAGACAAGTCCTATGCCCAGGAAGTGGTGTCGGCTCTGCTGAACCTGACCATCGAAGCCCAACATATCGATGGGGCGCACATTCATTAAGGACCTGGTGTCAGTTGAATAGTTCGCGGCCGTCCCGACTTTCGGGGCGGCCGTTTTGCTTCCGAATTGGGCAGCGCGCTCACTTGATATGCAAGTAGTTGTAAAATAACAGCTTTTTCTGGCGGTATACGTCCGGTTAACCCTTGAGGCGCATTCTCATCGTCCAGTGCGGGACTCCGGACAGAAGTCCGGTTTAGCGGGGACGAGAACATGACCAAGCTTCTGGGCAATCTGCGCCTGACTTTCGCCATTTCCAGCCTGACAATCGGCGCCATCATTTTTGCCATTGCCGCGGTGCTGGCCAGCCTGTTCATCAGTCTTAGCGGCTCGGTTGAGAGGGATGCCACCAAGGCGCTGACCAACACGACGCGCATCGCCGCTCAGATTTTTCAAGTCAATCTGCCCAGCCTTGAGGTGACGGTGGGCGAGGGTGGCAATGTGGAAGCCCTGACGGCGAGAAACATGCCCCGGTTCCGCAATCACAATGTCATAGATGCGGTGGCCGGCGTGTCAGGGGCGCATGCGGCGGTCTATGTGCTCGACCCGGAGGTCGGGCCCGATTTCCTTGTTGGCAGCACCAGCCTGGCCGATGCGGCGGGAGAGCGGCTGATGGAGATGCCGATCCAGGCCGGGACGCCGCTCTTCGAGACACTGAGCCAAAATCAGTCCACCCGCGGTGAAATGACCCTGGACGGGCATGATCGCCTGGTGCGCTATGAACCGATCGCTACCGCGGAGGGCCTGGTCATCGGTGCCTTGATGGTGGTGGTGGACAAAGCGCCCTTCGAAGCCTTGCTATGGCAGACCATGATGGTTCTGGGGGGCACCAGCCTTGCTGCGGTGGCCGCCGTGGCCTTGGTTGCCCTGCTTGCGGCACGTTACCTCACCCGTCCTATCCCCGACCTGGCCAGTTCCATGGATGCAATTGCCGAGGGCGACCTGGATGCCGTGGTGCCCTATACCGAGCGGCGCAATGAGATCGGGGCAATGGCCCGTGCCGTCGAGGTGTTCCGTGCCAATGGGCTCGAGAAGGCCGCGCTGGATGCGCAGGCCCGGCAGCACCTGGCGGAGGCCGCCGACCATACCGGACAATTGCAAGCCATATCGCGCAGCCAGATCGTGGTGGAGTTTGCCCTTGATGGCACGGTGCAGACGGCCAATGGAAATTTCCTCGATCTGCTGGGCTACCGCCTTGAGGATATCATTGGCCGGCCCAACGCCCTGTTCCTGTTCGACGCCGATCCGGACAGCGCTCAGTACAAGGCGTTCTGGCAGGAGCTGGCCCAGGGTGCGTTCAAAAGTGGTGAATATCGGCGTCGCGGCCGCGATGGCAGGGAGGTCTGGATCCAGAGTACCTTTACGCCCATCAGTGACGCAGAGGGCGTGCCCTATAAGGTGGTGCAGTTTGCAACCGACGTCACGGCCCGCAAGCAATCGGTTGCTGCCATCGGGGCAGGCCTCAAGCAGCTGGCCGATGGGGATCTCACCAGCACGATCGCGACGCCCTTCCCGCCAGAGTTCGAAGACCTGCGCGTGGCACTCAACGGTACGATTGCCCGTTTCGGCGATGTGGTTGGCCAGTTGCGCATGACCACGCGTTCCCTGCGCACGGCCAGCGGTGAGTTGCTGAGCGGCGCCAACGACCTGTCCGAACGCACCACGCGGCAAGCGGCCACGATCGAAGAAACCTCGGCGGCCATGGAAGAACTGGCCGGCACCGTGGCCAGCAATGCCGATATGGCCGAGCAGGCTGCAGGAAAGGCGGAAACAGTGGCCAAGGCCGCGGCAGACAGCGGCACGGTCATGGGCGAGGCCAATGGCGCGATGGAGCGGATCACGCAATCCTCAGCCAAGATCTCCAATATTATCGGCATGATCGACGACATCGCCTTCCAGACCAATCTGCTGGCGCTCAATGCGTCGGTGGAAGCGGCGCGGGCGGGCGATGCAGGCAAAGGCTTTGCCGTGGTGGCCGTGGAAGTGCGGCGCCTGGCACAGAGTGCGGCGCAAGCGTCCTCAGAGGTCAAGGCACTGGTTGAAAGGAGCGCCGAGGAGGTCAAGGGCGGATCGGGCCTGGTCGCGGCAGCCGCTGACAAGCTCAAGGCCATGCTCGACGCGGTCAAGGAAAACAGCGAGTTGGTTCGCAACATTGCCCGGGCCAGCCGCGAGCAGGCTGCCTCGATCGAAGAGGTGAATTCGGCGGTGCGCACTCTGGATCAGATGACGCAGCACAATGCGGCGCTGGTTGAACAGACCAATGCCGTGATTGCGCAAACTGAAAGCCAGACGCAGACGCTCGATACCATCGTGGATGTCTTCAAGCTCGGTGATCCGGACGAGGCGATTGGCTCCGACGAGGGGCGCCGGGCGGCCTAGCTCAATCCAGGGCCGCGCTCACCAGGGCCCGCGCGTGCAGGTCAGTGGTGTCATAGGTCGGCAGGGCGCTTGAACTGTCGTCGATCAGCATGCCGATCTCGGTACAGCCCAGGATGACGGCCTGGGCGCCGCGTGCGGCCATGCGGTCGATAGCGGCCTGATAGGTGTGCCGCGATTCCTCGCGCACGATGCCCTTGCATAGCTCCTCGTAGATGATGCCGTTGAGATTGGTGTGGTCCACCTCCGGCACCAGGACATCGAGGCCATGCGAGGCCAGGCGCTGCTTGTAGAAATCCATCTCCATCGTGAAGCGTGTGCCGAGCAGGCCCACCGTGTCATAGCCATCCCCGAGCAGGGCTGCGGCGGTCGGGTCGGCAATGTGGATGAAGGGAATATCGATCCCTTCGAGCATGACGTCGGCAACCACATGCATAGTGTTGGTGGCAAGGCCAAGCACGGCTGCGCCTGCCCGGACCAGACCCTGGGCTGCCGCATTCAACTGCCGGCCGGCGGCCTCCCATTCCCCGGCGGCCTGCATGGCCGCGATCGGCGCGAAGTCCAGAGAATGCATCAGGACCGGCGCTGAATGCAGGCCACCGAGCCGGTTGGCCGTTTCCTGGTTGAGGATGCGATAATAGTGGGCGCTGGATTCCCAGCTCATGCCACCGATCAGGCCGATCGTTTTCATGGGTCTCAAACGTGCGTGAAGCGTTGCGGAA
This sequence comes from Devosia polycyclovorans, assembly GCF_042181575.1. Taxonomy (GTDB): domain Bacteria; phylum Pseudomonadota; class Alphaproteobacteria; order Rhizobiales; family Devosiaceae; genus Devosia; species Devosia polycyclovorans. The sequence goes on from NZ_CP170082.1 coordinate 583,277, forward strand.
TGTCGCGGAAGGCTTCCACGACCTTTTCATAGGCAGAGCGTTTGAACGGCACGATCAGGCTGGGCGCGCGGCTCAGCTTCTCCCAGCGCCAGGCGCTGAACTCGGCCTCATGCTTGCCGCCGGCCGGTTCGGCCACGTCGATCTCATCGTCCGGACCGGTGAAGGCAAAGGCAAACCAGCGTTGGCGCTGACCGCGATACTTGCCGCCCCAGGCCTTGCCCAGCGCCTCGTCGGGCAAGTCGTAAAAAATCCATTCCGGCGCCTCGGCCAGCAGGCTCACCGAGGTCATGTTGGTCTCTTCGTACAACTCCCTCAGGGCCGCCTTGAGCGGGTCCTCGCCCTTGTCGATGCCGCCTTGCGGCATTTGCCAGGCCGAACCATGTTCGGCGGACTGATCAGGGTCGCCGGCCGCCTTGCGATGGCCGAGGAACACATTGCCATGGGCGTTGAACACGGCAATGCCCACGCAGTCACGGTAAGGCAGGGATTCTCGATCCGGGGTCTTGGACGTCATGGCTCGCTCAACTGCTTGGCACTGCATTCGGTTCGTTGCGACAGGATCCGGCGACAGTGCTACTTCATCAAAGCACTGGCGGGAACCAGCGCTATTCCCTTGGCATCCAATTCGCGGGACCATTCGGCCACCGCCTGCACCGATATGGGCAATGCACTGACAATACCAAGCGCGCTGCCGCTATCCATCGCTTCTGCCTCAAGGCTGGCAAGTGCTGAGAGAATAGATGCTCGGGCTGGGCTGGAATCGATTACCCGGCCGGCCCGGGCAAAGGGCACGCGATTGGCGCCGGCCATCTGGGCGGCAACCGAACGATTGGATGAACCATCATCGAGATAGCCCAAACCGCGGGCACCAAGCTCTTCCATGATCGGCGCCATGTCTGTGGCGGAGGCAGTAAAGCGGGCGCCCATATTGTTGATGACCCCGAAATAGCCGCCGAAGCGCGCCATGAGCCAGAACAGCTTTTCCAGGTTCTCGCGCGGTGTATCGCCGGTTAGCATGGTATGAGGGCCGGGATCGTTTTGCGGATAATCGAAGGGCTCGAGGGGGATTTCGAGCATGACCTCGTGCCCGGCAGTGCGCGCTGCGGCCACCGTGGTGGGGAGCGAACGTCCATAGGGCGCAAAGCCGAGTGTCACCTCCTGCGGGAGCTGGTCGATAGTATCGAGCGAGCCCTGCTCGTTGATCCCGAGCCCGGTGACGACAATGGCGATCATGGGCTGATTGGCCGCGAGTGCCGGCCCAGGCGCCCGGCGATAGGCCATAAATGGGGTCAACCCGGTCCCCGACATGCGGGGGATGGCGCCATGGGAGGTTTCTTCGCTGAGATCTGGCAGGATGCCAAAACCACCGGGCCTCTGGCCGGTCAATGGGGCCTCATCACCTGGCGCTGGCAGCGCCATGATCGAGCCGTCGGCCGGATATTGGCCCGGATCGACGGTTATCGTGGCGGGTCCGGCCGCCGCGCTCCGGGCAATTGTGTTGCCGTCGCGGGTCGAGGTGATGGCCACTTCCTGGCTCGGCCGCCCGCCGTCCGGGTCCTCAACCAGCACCAGGCGCAGGGCAACGCCGCCAAGGATAACGAGAATGGCGATGAACAGCAGGCGGGCGAGCGGGAAGTGGAACTTGGCCGCCTTTTCCCGTCTCTGGCGCCGGCGCCCGGTGAGCGGTGTGGACAGATCGTTGGCCATTGGCGCTTCACTCATCCCCAGCTGGATTCCGGCCCCGTCGCGTTCCCAAACCGCAGGACCATCGCCACGCTTCTGGCGGGTGCTCCATGCGGGATGCGGCGCGAATCAGCTTGGCCGCATCCCCAGTCTAGCATGGCGCCGGATCACTCGGCGCTGGGCGGATAGGCGGGGTCGGTTTCCTCACCCTTGATCAGCCGGATGGCATATTGCAACTGCGTATCTTCCGACTTGTCGGAAGGAACATATACCGAGGACCCGACGCTGGCTTCTTCCTGACCCTCTACGGTGATGTGGCCGTCCAGGCCGGCCTCGCCGATGATCTCATCGCGGCCCTGGAACTCTTCGGGCACCACCTGACGAACTTCGATGTCGGGAGTAATGCCGAGCGCCTGGATGGAGCGGTTATTGGGCGTATAGTAGCGAGCCGTGGTCAGCCGCATGGCGCCATCGGGACCCAGCGAAATGATCGACTGCACCGACCCCTTGCCGAAGGAGCGCGTGCCCACGAGGGTGGCACGCTTGTGATCCTGTAGGGCACCGGCGAGGATTTCGGAGGCCGAGGCCGAACCGCCATTGATCAGCACCACCAGCGGCACATCGGCGATGCGGGCATCGAGCGGATCGGGCGCCGCGTCGTAGCGGGCGCTTTCGTTTTCCGAACGTCCGCGGGTCAGCACAACGGCTCCGCGATTGAGGAAAGCGTCGGCGACATAGACGGATTGATCGACCAGGCCGCCGGGATTGTTGCGCAAATCCAGGATGATGCCCTTGGGCGGTACGTTCTCGCGCTCCTCGTAAATATCCTCAATAGCCCGCTCGATGCCGACAAAGGCCTGTTCCGAGAAACGCGCCAGGCGCAACACGGCGATATCGCCTTCGCCTTCGGTCTCGCCGCCTTCCATGCTCCAGCGCACGGCACGCATGGAGATGATGCCGCGGGTCAGTTCGAACTCAAGCGGTTCGTCCACGCCCTCGCGGAGAACGGTGATCATGACCTGGGTGCCCACTTCGCCGCGCATTTTTTCGACGGCCTCGTCCTGGGTCATGCCTTGAACCTGCTGGCCATCGATCTCGACGATCAGATCGTTGGAGAGAATACCGGCACGGGCGGCAGGGGTGTCGTCAATGGGCGAAACGACCTTGATCAGGCCTTCCTCCATGATGATTTCGACGCCCAGACCGCCAAACCGGCCAGAGGTATCCTCGCGCATATCGGCATATTCGATGGGCGGCAGATAGCCCGAATGCGGGTCGAGCGAGGTCAGCATGCCCTGGATGGCGGCGCGGATCAGTTCCTGTTCGTCCGGCGGATCGACATATTCGGCGCGGATCCGATCGAAGATTTCACCGAACAGGTTGAGGTCGGCATAGATTTCCAGCGGATCGCGCGGCGCGGCCGCGCGCTCGGCGGCGGTCGGCTCGGCTTTCTCGCCGCTCGGATTGGGTTCGGCCGGCTCTTCAACGGGCACAGGATCGGCTGGCGCCTGAGCGAGCAGTTGATCCTGAGCGATCAGCATGGTGGCGGGCACCAGCACGGCTGCGCCGAGGGCGGCAAGGCGAAGGGTGGTCAGGCGCATGGATTACTTATCCCGTCTGTTCTTGTCTGGCCCACCACCCGGCCGGGTCGAAAGGCTCGTTGTTTTCTCGCAGCTCAATATAGAGGGTCGGCTGGTCGTTTCCAGCATTGGTACTCACGGTTCGTCCAATTGTCCGTGATCCCATGGTTCCCAATGGTTCCCCCATTTGCACGAACTGACCAATATCGGCGGTGATATTGCCCAGACCTGCCAGCAGAGCGGTATAGCCGCCGCCAGTATTGAGAATGACGATCTGGCCATAATTGAGGTAGGGGCCTTTATAGAGGACCCAGCCATCGGCAGGGGCCAGCACCTGGGCTTCGGCCCGGGTGACGATGGATTGACCCTGGGCAATGCCACCACGCCCGTCATTGGCGCCAAAGTCGACAACGGTTACCCCGTTGGCCGGCTGGGTAAGATAGCCGCGGGCTAGCGGAAAAGGCACGGCAGGCTGGCTGCGGGCCGAGTCGGCAAAGGCCAGTTCGATGGCTTCGGGCGATAGCTGGGGCAGGTCAGGATCAGTGGTGGCCGGAGCCGCCGTGGCACCAGCAGCCGCGCGCGCAGAGAGGGCACCGATCAGCTCGCGCAGGGTGCTGGCGCGCTCTGCCAGGGCAACGGCTTCAGCCTCCTCGGCCTGGAGTTCGGCGCTCATCTGGGTGATGCCGGCCTTGCGTGCCGCGATCAGCGTGGCGATGCGCAACTGCTCTTCCTCAAGCACCTCGTGATTGGCCTTGAGGGTTTCTTCCTCGGCGAGGGCCGCGACCTTGATGTCGGTCAGGGCCTGAAGATCGGCCGCGACACTGTCGGCGCGATCGCGCAATTGCGGCAGGATTGACGCGATCAGCATGGCACCGCGCGCCGACCCCAGAGCATCACTGGGATCGACGATCAACGCTGGCGGCGGGTTGAGCGAGATGCGCTGCAGCGCTGCCAGCACATTGGAAATTTCCGTATCCGCCCCATCCAGTCGCCCGCGCACTTCGAGCTCACGCACAATCAATTCGGAGATGCGCTCCTCCACATCGGCGACCTCGATTTCGGCCAGCTTAACCCGCTGGGCCGCTGCGATCAGGGCCGCATTCTGCTGGGTCCGGTCACCTTCCATGGCCGCGATCTCGGCCTTGAGCGCGTCGATGCGCTCGCGGCTGAGTGACAGGGTCGCTTCGACTTCTTCAAGATCGGCAGCATTGTTGTCGGCCGGATCCGCAGTTTCGTCCGCAGGCGTATCCGGGTCATCGACAGGTGTCTGGGTGGCCGCTTCGCTGGCCGGGTCGAGCGCCAGCGACGGCCGGAGTTCTACCTCAGATGCCGCATCGGAAGCCGCACCCGGCGCGGTGTCGGTCTGGGCCAATAGGGGCCAGGCGGCCACGCCGGTCATCAGCGCGCCCGCCAGCAATGCCTTGATACGATTTGCCGGCCGCAAAGGCATGGCGTCTCCAGAACAGGGGCACTAACCCCGAATCAATTGCGGGCACTCTAGCAAGCACGCGGCAAACCGCCGGTTAACATTGCTTAACCATGCCGTGAGCGTTCAATCGCCGCGGTGGTAGGGGTGACCCGATAGAATCGTGGTAGCGCGATAGAGCTGCTCGGCCAGCATGATGCGTACGAGCTGGTGCGGCCAGACCATGGGCGAGAAGCTGACGACAAGGTCGGCGCTACGCACGAAATCGGGATCAATGCCGTCGGCGCCGCCGATGACGAAACCGACAGCGGGCCGTCCGTCATCGCGCCAGCGGCCGATCTGGCGCGCAAATTGTTCGGAGTTGATCGCCTTGCCGCGCTCATCGAGCATGACCGTGATGCCGTCGGGCAAGGCGCTGCGCAGAGCCTTGGCTTCTTCGGCCTTGCGGGCGGCGGCCGAACCGGCACGCGATTCATTGATTTCGGTGACGTCGAACCCGGTCAGGGCCAACGGCTTGCCACTGGCGCCGGCGCGCTCAAGATAACGGGCCACAAGCTCGCGCTCTGGCCCGTTCTTCATCCGGCCGATGGCCGCAATTGCAATGCGCATCTGGTCAGAAGGCGCCTAGTGCTGATCCGCGGCGAAGTCGGCCTGCCACATCTTCTCGATGTTGTAGAACTCGCGCACTTCGGGTCGGAAGATGTGCAGGATCACATCGCCGGCATCCACCAGAACCCAATCGCAATGCGGCAGGCCCTCGACGCGCGGCTTGCCATAGCCATTTTCGCGCAGGGCGTTGATGACCTGATCGGCAACGGCGCCGACATGGCGCTGGGAGCGGCCGGAGGTGACAATCATGTGGTCGGCCAGCGACGACTTGCCGGCAATGTCCACCGAGACCGTTTCTTCGGCCTTGGCGTCATCCAGCGTATCGAGAATGAGGTCGATCAGGAGTTTTTGCGCACCGGCCATGGCGGCGGGGGTGGCGGGGGCAGTGTTTTCGGGCAGTGCGGCCATCAGAAACGGCCTTCTGCCCATGCGAGTGCATGGGTCATGCGAGAGATGAGCATCCTTGGTTGTTGATCGGAATGTTGCGGCGTCGTGAAAACGGCAAGCCGTCTGTTCCTGTTCCGGTGACAATGATCACACTTGTTCCTGAATATGCGCTTTTATCGCGCAATTCGCAAGATCGGGGCGCCTCACAAGCTTAAGGCGCGCTTCGTGACGCCCTTATGGCAGAGGACGAGAGACCGGATTGCCGGCCTTGAAGGTAGATCCAGGCTGGCGCCCGGCACTGGGCCAGCAGTGTGGCGTCGGTCTCGTCGATTTGGGCGTAGTCGAAGGTGGCCGCCGCGCGCGAGGCCAGGGCGCGGCGGGAGGCGCCTGGGCGCACGTAAACGGCAATAGGCACGCGGGTGGCCATATCGCGCCAGCGCTGCCAGCGGTGAAAATCAGCCAGGCTGTCGGCGCCCATGATCCAGACGAAGCGCCGGTCGGGCAAGGTCGTGGTGAGAAACTCGATGGTCTGCCAGCTATAGGAAAAGCCGCGCTGGGCCTCGAAGCCGGTCACCCGGACGCGCGGATCGGTGACAAAAGCCCGTGCCGCCCGGACACGGCTTTCAAGTGAAGGCAGGCCGGTATTGTCCTTGAGCGGATTGCCCGGCGTCACCAGGACCCACAAGGCGTGCAGGTCCAGCCGGCGCAGGGTTTCTTCCATGACGAGGCGATGCCCCTCATGCATGGGATTGAAGCTGCCGCCGAACAGCCCGATGCGCATGCCCGGCGCGGAGGGTGGAATTTCGGTGATGCCGGGTATGCGAAGGGGTGTGCGCAGGGTCAAAAGTCAGGGCCTCGTCTGCCCGTTGCCGCGCACGCGATATTTGAAACTGGTGAGCTGTTCGACGCCCACCGGCCCGCGGGCATGCATCTTGCCGGTGGCAATGCCGATCTCGCCACCGAAACCGAACTCGCCGCCATCGGCGAACTGGGTCGAGGCGTTGTGCACAAGGATGGCGCTGTCGATTTCGTTGAAGAATTTTTCGACCGCTTCGGGGTCCTCTGTGATGATCGCTTCGGTATGATGGCTCGAATAGTGTTCGATATGGACGATGGCGGCTTCGATATTGTCGACCACTTTCACCGAAATGATGGCGTCTTCATATTCGGTCTGCCAGTCCTTTTCCGTGGCCTGGGTCGCCTCGGGGATCATCGATAACACCGTTTGGTCACCACGGATTTCGCAGCCCTTTGCCACCAGGGCATCGATGATGGGCTTCAAGTGTGTGCCGACCACATCCTTATGGACGAGAAGGGTTTCGGCAGCACCGCAAATGCCGGTGCGGCGCATCTTGGCATTGAGGGTGACGCTGACGGCCTTGTCGAGATCGGCGCTTTTGTCGATATAGACGTGGACCAGTCCTTCCAGATGCGCAAAGACCGGTACCCGGGCCTCGGCCTGCACGCGCGCCACCAGCGTCTTGCCGCCGCGCGGCACGATGACGTCGATATTGCCATCTAGGCCCTTGAGCATTTCCCCGACAGCGGCGCGGTCGGTGGTGGGCACCAGTTGCACGCATTCGACCGGCAGGCCTGCCAGATGGAGGCCGTCGAGCAGGCAATCGACAATAGCCCGGCTGGAATGAAAGCTGTCGCTGCCACCGCGCAGGATGACGGCATTGCCCGACTTGACGCAAAGCGCGCCGGCGTCAGCAGTCACATTGGGACGCGATTCAAAGATCACGCCGATGACCCCGAGCGGCGTGCGGACGCGTTCGATGTGAAGGCCGTTGGGCCGATCCCATTCGGAGATTACCGTTCCGACGGGATCAGGCAGGTCAGCAATGACCCTGACGGCCTCGATGATGCCGTCGATGCGCGCATCGGTCAGCAGCAGCCGGTCGAGAAAGGCCTTCGAAATACCCTTCTTTTCGGCGGCTTCCATATCCAGCGCATTGGCGGCCAGGATCTTCTTGCGATGCGCATTGATGGCGCCGGCCGCGGTCAGCAGGGCGGTCCGCTTCTGGTCGGGTGTCGCGATCTTGAGCGCGCTGGCGCCAATGCGCACATTGCGCCCGATTTCGGCCATCAGGGCCGCAATATCGGTGGTGGTGGCTTCAGCCAGGCTCATGGTCGGCCTCCAGATGCGGTTTGGTTTCAGTGTCGCCGCGCGCGCCGGTGAGCACGAGATTGTCGCGATGCACCATGGCGCCGCGATTGCCCGACCCCAAAAGTTCAATCACCGCTTCGCTATGCTTGCCAATGACCAGGCGGGCATCTTCGCTGTCAAAGCTGACCAGGCCCCGGGCGATCTCCTGGCCATCGGGGCCCAGGACAGCAATTGTATCGCCCCGCTCAAAATCGCCGGTGATCTGGGTGACGCCGACCGGCAGCAGCGACTTGCCCAGGCTGAGCGCGCGCGCTGCGCCGGCATCGACGCGGACAGTGCCGGCGATGGCCAACGTCCCCATGATCCAGCGTTTTCGCGACTGGGCGCGGGTCGTTGCAGGCTCGAACAGGGTATGCTGACCACCTTCGATCAGGCGGGCCAGCGGGTGATTCTCGGTCCCCTTGGCAATGATCATGGCTGTTCCGGCCTGGGTGGCGATCTTGCCGGCCTCGATCTTGGTGGTCATGCCGCCGCGCGAGAGATGGCTGGCTGCTCCACCGGCCATGGCTTCAATCGCCGGGGTGATCGCCTCGACCACGGGTAGATGGCGGGCGTCGGGATCCCTGGCAGGCGGCGCAGTATAAAGGCCGTCGACATCGGAGAGCAGCACCAGCAGGTCAGCCTCGATCATGGTGGCGACGCGAGCCGAAAGCCGGTCATTGTCGCCATAGCGAATTTCGGCCGTGGCGACGCTGTCATTCTCGTTGATGATGGGAATGGCGCCCAGGCCAAGCAGCGTCTGGATGGTGGTGCGCGCATTGAGATAGTAGCGCCGCTCTTCGGTGATATTGGGCGTGATGAGGATTTGCCCGGTGACGATGCCGTGCTGGCCCAAGGCCTCGGCCCAGGCCTGAGAAAGGGCAATCTGGCCCGCGCTGGCGGCAGCCTGGGACTGTTCGAGCGTCAACGACAGGGCGGAGAGGCCAAGCAGGCTGCGGCCCAACGCGATGGCACCGGAGGAAACGATGACGATCTCCCGGCCTGCCGCCTTCAATCCGGCGACATCCTGGGCCAGCCCGGCCAGCCAATCGGCGCGTAGCCTGCCGCTCCTGTCGACCAGTAGGGCCGAGCCGATCTTGATCGTGATGCGGCGATATTTGGCAAGGGGACCAGTCACGCTCACGGCGTCCATTTCTCTTCGGTCTTGCGGCGCTCGGCTTGTTCTTTTTCGGCCTTCTCGGCATCGAGAACATTGAGCACGTCGTAGAGGACCTGTTCGACACCCTGACCAGTGGCGCCGGAAACCAGTCGAATTTCGCCTTTCGACACTTTCTTGAGCGCCTTGACCTTGGCTTTGAGCTCGTCAGGTGTGAGCGCGTCGACCTTGTTGAGGACCACGATCTCAGGCTTTTCGGCCAGCACATCGGCATAGGCAGCCAGTTCGTATCGCACCGCGTCGTAGGTATGGGCGACATCCTCATTGGTGCCGTCGATCAGGTGAATGAGCACGCCGCAACGCTCAATATGACCCAGGAAGCGATCACCAATGCCAATACCCTCGCTGGCGCCTTCGATCAGGCCGGGAATGTCGGCCAGCACGAATTCGCGTTCCCCGATCCGCACGACACCCAGGTTCGGGTGCAGCGTGGTGAAGGGATAGTCGGCAATCTTGGGCTTGGCAGCGGAAACGGCGGAGAGAAAGGTGGACTTTCCGGCATTGGGCTGGCCCACCAGGCCCGCATCGGCGATCAGTTTCAGCCGGAGCCAGATGCCTTTTTCAACACCCTCCTGACCGGGATTGGCCCGGCGCGGCGCCTGGTTGGAACTGGTCTTGAAATAGGCATTGCCAAAGCCGCCATTGCCGCCCTTGAGCAGCACGATGCGTTGGCCGACTTCAGTGAAGTCGGCGATCAGGGTTTCCTGGTCCTCTTCGAAGATCTGGGTGCCCACCGGTACGCGCAGCACCACGTCTTCGCCATCGGCACCAGTGCGGTTCTTGCCCATGCCATGTACGCCGGTGCCCGCGCGGAAATGCTGCTGGTAGCGAAAGTCGATCAGCGTGTTGAGGCCATCGGCGCATTCAGCGATCACATCGCCGCCGCGACCGCCATTGCCGCCATCGGGACCGCCGAATTCGACGAATTTTTCGCGCAGAAAGCTGACGGCGCCAGCGCCGCCGGATCCGGATTTTATGTAGACCTTGGCCTGGTCGAGAAACTTCATGCCTTGCTTGTGCCTTCCAGCACCTGGTCTGTCGCGCTTGCCGCCTGAGAGGCGGCTGGCCAGCGTTGCTGGAAACGCGCGCGTGTCAATTGGGTGTCGATATGCTCCAGCTCGGCGCCGCGCGCAAGGCAGAGCAGGACAGAACGGCCCGTTTCGGTAAATCCAAGCTGGCGCTGAATGGCCAGTGAAGCCGTGTTGAAATGGAAAACACCGGAGTGGATGGCCGCGGCCTCGCTCGCCTTGAAGAACCAGCGGACCGCCGCAAATGCGGCTTCGGTCATGATACCACGACCCCAATGCGGCTTGCCCAGCCAGTAGCCGAGAATGGCATGGCCGCCCTGGGGCTGAAAGCCGATATGTCCAACATAGCCTGTGCCCGCCAACTCAATGGAAAAGCTGGTCTGGTTGGGCGCCTGGCTGGCCTGCTGGGTTGCAAGCCAGGCCTGTGCATCACTGAGGTGATAGGGGAAGGGAACGCGCGCCAGATTGCCGGCGACCTCGATGTCGTTGAGGTAGCGCGCTATGGGCTCGGCATCGCCCATTTGGGGCGTGCGCAGGATCAGCCGCTCCGTCAGCAAGGTGGGGGTCATGCCTGCCACTCCATGACCAGGAGGGGGAGGCCGATGGTGGTGGCCGCCTGAAGCACCCCGACGGCCGCCTCTGGCGCAAAGCCTTGCCCCCGATGAACCGGGCCAAGCCGGTAGCCCAGCGCCCTCGGTTTATCGTCGTGGAAATTGCGGCCGATCATCGCTTCTCCTCCTGACCAATCCAGCGCTCACGCGTCAGCCGGGTCAATACATGGGGCACATTGTGTTGCAAGGCATGGGAAAACCGCATGTCCCGCCCCACTTCCACGAAGCCCAGCTTGGACTTGACGCGAAGGGATGGGTGATTGTCGTGATGGGCGCTGGCCGAAATATGGCCGCGATCGCTGGTGGAGAAGTACCAGTTGATGACCGCGCGTGCGGCTTCTGACGCATAACCCCTGCCCCAATACGGCCGGGCGATCCAAAACCCCAGTTCATGATGGAGCGCAATGCAGCCGATCAATCCGCGTCCGGGCAGATCGATAATGAACGTGGATTTGTCCGGCCCGTTCTGCGGCGCAAGCCGCAGCCAGTCATTGGCCATGGCCAGGGTAAATGGGAAAGGCAGGGGTGTCAGCCAGCGGGCGACGGCAAAGTCGCTCACGCCAAGGGCGAAGTGGGGAGCATCGCCAAGTTGGGCCGGCCGGAGTAAGAGGCGGGATGTGCAAAGTTCGATCATCTTTGGTCAAACTCCAGCCGCATCTGCATGACCTTGCGGCCGACCAGCGTACCGCTTGTGTCGATATCTTCGCCAACCTCGAGAAAGCCGAGTTTCTTGAGCACCTTGCGAGAACCATGATTGTCAAGGAGAGCGCGTGCGCGCAGCCCCGCTGCGCCTGCTGTGCGTGCCGCTGCGACGACCGCCAGGCCAGCCTCGGTCGCGAAGCCGTTGCCCCAATGGCGTTCGCCCAGCCAATAGCCCAATTCCGGCAGGCGGCCAGGCAGCATGTGCAGGCCCATCACGCCGATGAAACCACCATCGTGCTCGATGGCCCAGGCATATTCGCTGTCGCCCCGTGCAATGGTTTCCACAAAGAAGCGGCCATCGCTTTCGCCATAGGGATAGGGCAGGCGCGACAACACCGCATGAATGGCTTTGTTATTGGCCAATACGGCCATTTCCGGAACATGAGCCAGTGTCGGTGCGGCCAGCACAAGACGCGCGGTGCGAATTGCGGTGGGCAGGCGGTCCTTGAGGGCGGTCGCGACGATGGTCATTTGCAGATGCTCCGGAAAGAAAAAGGGGAACCGGCGGACCAGTTCCCCTTGCATCTGCTTTGTTTTTTCAAACGCGGCGCCGGGGAACTGGTCTCCGGCGGGTTTGACAGGCCTGCCGGGTTATTCGGCGGCCTCTGCCGGGACGACGGACACGTGTACTTTGGAGTTCGCACGGGTGCGGAACGCCACGGTGCCATCGACCAGAGCGAAAATGGTGTGATCCTTGCCCAGGCCGACGCCGGTGCCCGGAGCCCACTTGGTGCCGCGCTGACGCACGATGATGTTGCCGGCGATGACAGCTTCACCACCGAACTTCTTGACGCCGAGACGACGGCCAGCGGTATCGCGACCGTTGCGGGATGAACCGCCTGCTTTCTTATGTGCCATGGTTCTTTGTCCTTATTCCTTAGTCGGCCTTGGCGCGGGGCGCCTTGCCGGCGATGAGATCCTTGGCCTGCGCGATCCATTCTTCGCGTTCGATGCGGCCCTTGAAGTTCAGCTCTTCGTCGAACTTGGCCACGTCTTCGGCAGTCCAGTCGGCAATCTGCTTGAGGCTGGTGATGCCGGCGGCAGCCAGCTTCTTTTCCAGTGCGGGGCCAACGCCACCGATCAGCTTGACGTCGTCCTTGAACTCGGCGGCCGGCGCGGTCTCTGCCTTGGGGGCGGCCTTGGCTTCAGCCTTCTTGGCCGGCTTTTCAGCAACGGCTTCGGTCTTGTCGGCCTTGGCTGCGGCCTTCACCGAGGGCTTCTTGCCGCCGGTCAGAATCTCAGTGATCCGAACGGTCGAGAGCAGCTGGCGGTGGCCATTGCGGCGACGCGAATTGTGGCGGCGGCGCTTCTTGAAGATGATAACGGTCTTCTGCTTCTTGGTCTCAAGCAACTCGGCCGCAACAAGTGCGCCTTCCACCAGCGGGGCGCCAACGGTGTCGCCAACCATGAGGACCTGGTCGAAGGTGACGATGTCACCTGCTTCAGCATCGAGCTTTTCGATCTTGATGACGTCGTCGGCAGCAACCTTGTACTGCTTTCCGCCCGTCTTGATAACGGCAAAAGTCATGTCGTCTGCCACGTGAGTTGTCACGTGGTCCCTTTTTCTGTCGCGCTCTGCGGCGCCGCGGTTGCATGCCAATTCCGCGGGCTTTTCGGATGGTCTGGGCCGATAATCGACCGGCAGCCTCGAGCAGCGTTTTCAAACAAAAACCAGCGCACCGGACGGACCGGTGCGCAGATTGGGTGGCTTATCGGGGCAAAAGCCCCAAGAGTCAAGCCGCTTGCTTGGCGCCTGGGGGTTGGTTCAGGCCCGGTTCGGATACCAGTTGCGTAACCGCACTTCGACGTCCGCATCCACATCGGTTTCCAGCGGACCGAGATCGCTTTCGCCATAGTGGTAGGGATAAATGATGGCCGGCTTGAAGGTGTTGATGGCCTCGACCGCCTGATCCGGCGTCATGGTATAGGGCAGGTTCATGGGCAGGAACGCGACGGCAATGTCGCTCAGGCCCAGCATGTCCTCGGTCGGTTCGGTGTCCCCGGCAATATAGACTTGGCTGTCCCCGAAGCTCAGCACATAGCCATTGCCGACCCCCACGGGGTGATAATTCATGCGGTCGTCGGTGACGTTGTGCGCAGCAATGGCACGGACCGCAATATCGAGAATGGTGCCGTTCTCGCCATTCGCCATGGCCGTGGCATTGGCCTTCAGGCCCTCGGGCAATTTGGCGTGCACATCGGCATTGGTGATCAGCGGGGCATCTCCGGCAATGGCTTCGAGCGTGGGCACATCGAAATGGTCGCCATGGCCGTGGGTGATCAGGATGGCCGACGGCGCTGGCAGGGCGGCATAGCGTTCAGCGCCCCCGACAGGGTCAACATAGATCGCCTTGCCATCGAATTCGAGCACGAGGCTGGCGTGATCGACAGGGTGGATCACCAATTCGCCTGCGCTGGTGGTGAGCGTGTCGGCCATGGGCATCTCCTGGGCGTGAGCCGTAGTGGCGGTGAGATTGGCGGCAATGCCGGCCAGGGGCAAGCCAGCCATGCCGGCAACGACGGTACGGCGCGTGACCATGTTTCAGTCTCCCGTTAGGTCTCAATAGCACGAACACTAACGGGGCAATGCGGCACCGGATTGCGCTGCACGCAATTGTGAGCTGTTCCAGGAGGCAGATTTGTCATGAGGTGTACGCACAAGGGGTGTTGCAGGCATGACAAGGCTATGTCATAAGCCGCCCCGTATCGACCAGCCGCGCCCCTTTGTCGGGCGTTTCGATCTCGCGGAGAGATGGCAGAGCGGTTGAATGCACCGCACTCGAAATGCGGCATAGGGGCAACTCTATCGGGGGTTCGAATCCCTCTCTCTCCGCCATTCTTCCAAAAATGTCAGGATTTCTGGTAACCCTCTGGGGTTAATGGCTTTGCAACCGCGCGACTGGTACACAGGAGCGGTACACATGGGCCTCAGAATGGCGACACCCTGGAAACATCCTCAATCGGGAATATATTGGCTGCGCCGCCGCGTGCCCGCCGACCTTGTTGGCCTGGTTGGTCACCGTGAAGAGAAGTTCAGCCTGCGGACCCGCGATCCAGCTGAGGCCAAGTCAGTCTACTTGAAGGCAGCGGCTGAGCTTGAGGCTCGCTGGACAAAGCTAAGGCAAGGTACCAAGCGCATTACCCATAAGGAAGCCACGGCGATCGCCGGTGAGTTCTATCACCGCCTGGTGACCAGCCACGAGGATGATCCCGGCGATGCCAAACTGATCTTGGGAAGGTTACTTTCGGATCAGGTTTCAGCAGGATCGCCCGACGTCAAAATCGTCGCGGCAGGGGATCCCGACATCACCGGTCGACTGTTGGAGAAACTTAAGAACCAACACCGACCTGCTGTCGACGCTTACCTCAAAGAGCGCGGCGAGCTGGTCGACCAGGAAAGTGCAGACCGAGTATTGGCTGCGGTGAACGTCGCCATGTTGCAGGGGCGGGAGCAGGTACTTCGCTTTGCGCAGGGTGACTACAGGCCGGACCCCAATGCGGACCGGTTCCCGCCGCGTCAAGCTGAGCCTGCCAGGGCGCATGAAGTTCAGCACGAACCTGATCACTTTGAACTTGCCACAATCTACGAAAAATTCGCGGAAGAGGCCAAGCACGCCATGGCCACCCGGAAGAAGTGGCGTTCCATTATTGCCGAGGTGGCCAAGGACGTTCCGGACATCCGGAATTTGACCGACCACTGGTGCCTTGCCTGGAAGGACCGTTTGCTTGCTCGGGGACTGTCTGCGCGGTCAATTCAGTTCGGCTATCTCGCGGCATTGAGGTCAACTTGTGCCTGGGCCGTGACGAACAAGCGAATTGCCTCCAATCCAGTGGAAGGCATTTCAGTAAAGGTCCCCAAGGCAAAGAAGGAGCGTCCGAAGGGCTACACCGATGCTGAGGCCGTGGACATCCTCGGCCTGACGTTGAAGCCAGTCGAGCAACGACTCTCTGATGAGAACAAAGCCGCACGGCGCTGGGTTCCCTGGATCTGCGCCTATACCGGCGCGCGCGTCGGCGAGAT
The DNA here is from genome assembly GCF_042181575.1 of Devosia polycyclovorans. Lineage (GTDB taxonomy): Bacteria > Pseudomonadota > Alphaproteobacteria > Rhizobiales > Devosiaceae > Devosia > Devosia polycyclovorans. The sequence continues at coordinate 598,650 of NZ_CP170082.1, forward strand.
CGCTCAGCTCAGAAAGCAGGACATTCAGCAGAGGGATGGTGTCTGGTTGTTTTGGATCACACCAGAGGCAGGTACGGTCAAAGACGGCAACAGCCGCCATGTGGCCATTCATCCTGATCTCTTCAAACAAGGATTCTTGCGCTTCGTGGAAAAGTCGCCTGCCGGACCGCTATTTTACAGCGAAAGCCGCCGTCGCGGTGGCAGCACGGAAAACCCGACCGCCAAAAAGGTTGGCGAACGGCTTGCAGCTTGGATCCGGTCAGAGGGATTTACGGACAAGCGCGTTGCGCCCAATCATGCTTGGCGCCATCGCTTCAAGACCCTTGCGCGTCGACATCAGATCGACGCGGGTGCTCGGGACTATATGCAGGGACATGTATCGAGCAACGAAGCAGAACAGTACGGTGAATTTGAGCCAGCAGTGCTTCTGGCGGAAATCTCCAAGTTGCCAGCGTATGCTGTCTGTCAGTCCGAGCAAGGCGAGTGAAAAAGCATGATTGCATGCAATGCTGATATGCATGCAAACTTTGAGTTCAGCTGCAGAAAGGGCGCCAAGTCTCGGCTGTATCAGAAAATCTGGAGCGAATACCAAGAGAAATTACGGCGTTGATAAGGCTGCTCTAGTGACAGAATGGGGCCCGAATGCGGGCGGGGAGCTTATGGCGGCTGGTTGGCTGAAGCAGACATCTACTCAGCCAGCAGCATAAGCTTCGCTCAAACAGCGTCGTCGATTCTCCGCAGTTGGAGGTGAAACACTGATTTCTGTTGAAATAACCCAAGTTGTGCTCCAGAAGCCAAGGTTCTGATCTGAGCATCAATCGACAATAAATGGTCCGTTTTGCTGAACATCTGGCCAGCGAGCGATTCTGTCGACTTTTTCGCCGGATCCCTCGCTGGAAGTGCCGGTGACCAGTTCCTTCTCCAGTCTTTCGAGGTCGTCCAACGTGAGCCCGGCCTTGGTCATCCGCTGGTGCAATGCGATGAGCTGCTGGTGCAATGCGATGAGCTTAAGGCGGCGATCGACACGCTCCGTCATTGCGTCGCGGTTCACCCATCTGGAAATGAGCCAGCCAAGACCGGTTAGCGTCGCAGTCATCGCAGCAGTCAGAACCTGAACCAACGTGACCCTCCTTCGATGGAAGGATGATAAGCGGCCCCAGGCTCAGGTGGATAAGTGCGCCGGCGCAGCGCGCCACGTCTCCGGGTCTAGCCGGAGCATCTGCTCAAGCGGTGGCCGGACGGTGAATATCTTCGGCTGCTGCGCGAACAGGTGGACACGATACAAGTGCCAATGCTCAGGCCGCTCAGCTGCCACCGCCATTTCATTGCGGGTCATGAAGAAGGGTGTCTGCGCGGCACCGTTGGTGGTCTTCACCTCGATCAGGCGTTCCTTGCCCGCAGGATCGAACGAGAGGATGTCGAAGCCGGCGCCATCTCCATCCTCCATCGCGACCCAGCGGACCTTGCCGGCAAGATCGCTTCTGTCCTGGGCGAACAGGCGTCGGCGCTCAATGTCGACGACGAACTCCTCCCCTGCTCGACCAAGCTGTCGGTTTCGGAAGTCTCGTTCGACGGGATCGAACTTGCGGACGAGCCGCTCGAGGCTGGCGCGGCGCGGTCGGGGCGCCGATGCAGGCATGGCGGTAAACACATCATCGGGTGCGATGACCGTGGGAGCGATCAGAGCTGGCACCTGGTCAACGGCCTCTCGATGTCCGCTGAGGTAGCGGTCCACGGCCTCGAAAAGGGCATCCTGATAATTCGGTGCTGGCTTGTAGCCCCAGATCCATGGAAGCCCAAGCTCCTGCAGGACCGCAGAGATGTTTCGGTGCTTGAACTCGACCGATGCCGCCGACCGACCGGTCTGCTGCATAAGAACGGCACAGTGGTGAGCTTTGACGTATGGGCGCTTGGCCAACTCCTCCCCGAGCATGGCGAAGTAGTCAGCGATGATCGCGTCGAGCTCGATTGGATTCCAATCCTCGCCCTGTCTCCTCTGATCGGCCATGGCACCCCCCGGCGACAGGATGCATGAGTTGGCCGGCATGGGGAAGTCATGATGCTCATGACGCTATTGAGCGGACACCACCCTGGGCGCCACCGACTCGATTTCGGCAACAGCCTGAAATTCGCCCAGGTACTCATGCCGGTTCTGAGCCAGCCAACGCACTACGCGCGCATTTCCCAAAAGCTTGGCGACATACCCCTTCGCAACCGTCAGGTGGAGATTGTCCAAGCCATAGTCGTCCTCGACGGACTTGATCTGGGTCTGCAGGCTGACGAGCTCCCTTTCCAGCATTGCGATCTGTTCGCGCGTCGAAGCCGGCTCTGGAGTCTTGGCACGAGCGATTGGCACAAGCTGGTTCTCGGGCGTGGCAACCAGCAATGCGCGAGCGAACACCGCCGTGAAATTCTGCTGTCCCAGCATCAACTCGGCCGCCTCGATCTGCCGTAGAGGCGTCATCTGTCGAAGGATGTCGAAAACGCGGAATGGGCACGGCGCATTGTGCAGCAGCTGCACAACGTCGCCGCATATGCCATTGAGCATCTGTTTGCGCCGACGTATCGACCCGGCCTCGAGGCCCAGCGCCTCAGCGATCTTGGACTCGGGCACGCCGCGCTGGATGGCACGAACGATCATCCGATGCTCCTGGACAGGCACCAGCCGGTTCACCCGCTTGTTGTAGGTATAGGTGTCGTCATCGGTGGCTACGATACACTCCACGCGATCAATGCCCAAATCTTTGAGGGCTTCGATCCGCAGATGGCCATCGAGCAGGAAGAACTTGTCGGCATGAGATGGATCGCGCGACACCACCGGCGCCTCAACAAGGCCGATGGCTCCGACCGAGCGCAGAATTTGCGCGTACTTCTTGCTCTCCTTGGTCCCCGGCCGCATCGCCTTCAATGGCACTATCTGCGAGAGCGCCAGATTCACGCCCTCGGACTCGAATGCCAACTTGATCGGTTTTTCCTCGCTCATGACACGTCCTCGCCGGTTATTCTCATGGCCAAGGCCTTGGGCATCGTGTCCAGCCTTTCCTCGTGCAGCATGGCGGTGAAGGCTTTGTCGCTCAAAAGGTCCTTGAGCGCCTCGACGATGAAGAGCAGCTTGCGCTGGGTGAAGTCAGACTTCTTGACCAGTATGCGCTGCTTCTCGGCCTCCCGCTGGTAGACTTTCATCAGGTCCACCGGTGTGATCTTGCGCGAACCACGCAAGGTGCCGAAACCACTGTCCTGCACCCGCCGGTTTCGGCGCTCGCGTTGGTCGAGGACACGTCGTATCGCAGTCAGCTTCTTCCCCTTGATCTTCCCACCCTGGTAGGCGTCGAGCAGCAAGTTTTGGACGTCAGCGGTTTCGGACCGTGATATGTCGATGGCCAGGCTCAACGGGATGAGCCCACTCTCCACCGCCGACACCAGCCGCTCCTCGCCGTCATTTAAGAGCTTGCTCAACATGCTCACATAGCTTGCGCTGAGACCGGTCTTGGCGGCGATCTGCTTATCTGTGTAACCGCGCTGAGCCAGGTTGCCGATCTCCTGCATCAGGTCGATCGGACGATGCTTCCGGCGCGCGATGTTCTCGACGAGGCTCATTACCAGGCATTCGTTCTCGTCGGCCTCGATGATGACGGCGGGTATCTCCGTGGCGCCAAGGAGCTTGAAGGCCTCGATGCGACCCTCGCCGCATACCAGATCATATCGATCGCCGTCGGGTCCCCGCTTCCGGCTCACGGTGATGGGGCGCTTGAGCCCGATGGCGTCAATGTTGTCGACGATCTCCCGGTGATGCTTCTTGTTCCGCGATCTCGGGTTGATGGTGGTGATCGCCGAGATGGGAATCATCTCGAGCTTCTGCGCGTGCTGGACGGCCATTACGCTGCCTCCCTGAGCTTGACTGGACTGACGAAGGAATAGAATTCGGTGAGGTCGTCGAAGCGGTAGGCGTCGATGCCGAGGCCGTTCTCCTCGCAGATCTTGAGCTTGCCGCGGTTCAGGTCGATGCTCGGCAGCAGGTAGTAGTCGAGGACATCGACATTGTTCGCAGACATCCGCACCACGATGCTTATGGCGGGCATCAAGCCATGGTCGAAACGCAGCTTCCAGCGATGGGAACCTGCCGGCGTGCGCTGGCACCTCACGATGACGATCGAGGCAGTAAACTCGCCGTTGACCGTCAACAGGTCGTTCAGCGGATCTACCACCACGACCGAGCCCCAATGCCTGAGCGAGCGTGTCACTTCTGCCACCACTTCCGGGTGTCGGGCGCGCAGGACGCGATTGATCTCGATGTAGCGATAGTCCCGGCGTGGCCGATAGCCGATCAGCTCATAGGCGCGCAGTAGGCTCCCAAACCTGGACCGATAGGCGCTGCTGGAAGGCATGCCCTCGGTCTCGTCGATGGTGATGCCGGAGATGACGCCAGACCGCTCGCACAGGTCACGCAACGCATCGAGCAATTCCTGGTCGGTCAGCCGGATCGATCTGGCCTTGATGATGGTCTGAGCGGCGTCGAAGATGTTCCTGTCTACGATCGCTGGGAAGGCGCCATCCGACCTGATCCACATCCCCGGATCGTTCTTCACTCTCTTCTTCTTGAGCTTGAACGACACACGATTCCAGACGTTGTTGCCGAGGTACTTCTCGTTGATCAGGATTTGGTGGATGGCCCCGCGGCTCCATTGCTTGCCGAGATCGGACAGGATGCCCTCAGCGTTGAGCGTGGCTGAGATCTCTTTCTCGCTGCGGTTGTCGTGCACGAAGAGCCGATAGATGCGCCTTACGATCGCTTGCTCCTCGGGTGGACCGAGCGTGAGCACCACCCTATCTGTCTGGATGCTCTTGTGCTCACCTCGGGCGAGCACGCCCTTCTGCCCCCCCCGACTGGTCGATCAGCATGCGTCGAAAGCCAAATCCGGGCGCACCGCCTTGCCGGAAGCCGAGCTCGATCAGATGGCCTTGCCCGATCCAGACCTTGGATGAAAGTTCGCGGCTGTACTCGCCGGCCATGGCGCGCTTCACGCCCTTGACGATGGTGGAGACCGGCGATCCATCGTTCTCGAACATCTCGCCGCAGTAGTGCACGGCAATGCCGGCGCGGCGGCAGATGTATTCGTAGTAGGCACTCTCGTCGGCGTCCTGGAAGCGCCCCCAGCGGCTGACGTCATAGACGAGGATGGCCTCGAAGTCGGCCGCGCCGCTCTCGACATCGGCGATCAGGCGCTTCAGCGCATCACGACCATCGAGGCGAAGACCGCTCCTGCCCTCGTCGGCATAGGTCCTGATGATCTCGAAACCACGATGCGTCGCATATTCCTGAATGATCCGCGCCTGGTTCTCGGTCGAATACTGCTGATGCTCCGTCGACATCCGAACATATTCGGCAGCGCGTTTTGGTGGGTCGTCTGGATGAGCACTCGAAACTTCATCGGCCACGGCGAAGACTCCTGCTTCGCCAAGCGCCACTTGGTCTGACGAAACTTCCAATTGTCGGCTGGGACTTTATCCTCGGTTGACGCGGATGTTGTTGCCTATTGTGGGCAGAGTTTTGCACCAAGGGGATCGGCCATGGAGCAGGATTTCAATCGCATGGTGGCGGCTGCACTCCGCAACGAACTGGGCGACAGCCGACGCAGCGTGAAGACGGTCATGAACTGGACCGGCACCTGCGAGCGCACCGCCAAGAACTGGCTCGCAGGCAGTTGCGGGCCCAGTGGGCATCACCTCGTACAGCTGGCGCAGCATTCCGACGAAATCTTCGACCTGTTCCTCGTCATGAGCCAGCGCCGGCCGATGATCACGTCGATGTCGCTGGTCAGGCTACGCGCCCATTTGGTGGAGACTGTCGAAAGGCTCGATCGCCACATCGTATGAAGGCGCGACCCAACCAGGGACATCGTGCACCCCGCTACCGGCCCATGCCGAGCATGAGGGGCTCCGGCTCGGTCTCCTCCTCGGGCCAGTTGTAGCCGGCAGCGAAAAGCTCGACGAGGACATGCTGCTGGCCATCTTCCAGCCTCGCGGCATAGGAGCCGTTCAGCTCGAGGCGCTCGTACAAGATCGCGATGGAGGCTACGGTGAACGTAGGGATGACCGGATCAGCTGTGCCAGCATTCCGAGCGAAAGCCGAAGGAGCCAGCCGGAACAGCCTCGGCTCAATCATCAACATATCCGGCAGCGCCATCTTACCATCGCTCATGATCATGCAATAGAATGGGAATACGCCAGTGCCCGTCGTTGTGATGAAGACGGACAGGTCTTCGGAGCCGAACCATCGACGATCATGGTGCATATACCGGTGGCCATCAGGCGAATTGTTGCAAACCGCCTCCATGACCTGACGTTGGACATCGCGAGAGAACTGGGGCGCTTCCTGGAACCCCTTGCCGATCAGCAGATCATCGATCTTTGTTCCGACCGGATGTCCGGCATTGTCTAGTGCAGCAGCGAACATTTGCGCCTCTGCGGCGGTCATGCATTGCGCGACCTTGGTTTCGACGGCGAAGCCGTCGCTCGTCCAGTGGGTCAGTGTCAGATCAACTCTTCCGCTGGAGTGCAGTGGTGAAATTTTCCACTGACGACCGTGAGAAGCCTCTCGAACAAGCCAACCAGGTCTTTTTGCCAACCAATGCATTCATCTTCTCCATCGTTGATGGAAAAGATGAATGCCAAAGATGCATAGAACCAGCTGCCTGACTATTGCCTGGACGACCAAGGAGCGTAAGGCTGATGTCAGGACGCTTTGGGGAGAGCGATGCGAGTTCCCGATCACCCACCGAGGCCGGTACAGCCGATCACCCGACTGTCGCAATACCGCGATGCCGGATATGTGCTGATCAGCCATTGCTCAACAGGCCGCAGCCATCAGCACGTCATCGTCTATGAAACGGTGATGGCCGAGCACGGCGATGCCGAGGTCGATTTCGCCTTCAAGGTTTCGATGAGGTGTCCGGAATGCGGGGCAGCCGGCGGCGGGATGAGTATCCTGCAGGAGCCCGTCGTGCGATGTATCATTTGACTGAACGTGAGCCTATCGATTGGCACCTCCCGCAGCCTTGGTCATCGAGGAATGACAGACGAGAAAGATCAAATCGTCGAAATCGCTGAGAATGGCGAGGCGGACGAACACGTCGTCTCTGCCGAACGCTCGCGCGTGATGCGCGCGGTGCGTGGCAAAAACACTAGGCCGGAGATCAAGGTCAGAAAGCTGCTGCACCGGATGGGACTTCGGTTTCGGTTGCACGACCGGCACTTGCCTGGGAAGCCGGATATCGTGCTCCGAAAACACCGCACCATCGTCTTCGTTCACGGGTGCTTCTGGCACCGTCACGAAGGCTGCAAGCTCACCCGCACGCCGAAGTCGCGGGTGCAGTTCTGGACTGACAAGTTCCGCACCAATGTTCGTCGAGACGCGATGAATGTTGAAGCGCTGAAAGAGGCAGGTTGGAATGTTATCGTGGTCTGGGAATGCGAGGCGAAAGACCTAGCTGCGCTAGAACAACGGTTTCTTGTTGCCCTCCACGATTCGGCGGCCGGACGCCGACCGCCTGTTGAAACCCACAAGGCCTCAGTTCAGAAATTTCCTTTGGTGTCCAAGCATTGACAATGGCAAACGCCAGCCTTCAGAAAAAGATTGGGTGATTCTTTCTGCAAACTTTGTCAAAATCCATGAGAAATGGATTCGCGGTCAACGCTTGATCGATGTTGGTCCGGGGCAATAGTTTGGAGCGTTGAAGGTGAGTAACTCGGCCTTGATGACAGCGGAGCCCGCTGTTTCGCGTTGGAAAGAGTCGGGGACAATCATCCCAATCAAGGCTCGCGAATCGGTCAGCAAGAAGTACAGCACAGTTTCGCTCTTCTGCGGATGCGGTGGGCTTGATCTCGGCTTCGTCGGAGGCTTTCGCTTCAAAGACCTCGAATATGTTGAGCAGCCGTTTGACGTGAAGGCCGCTTACGACTTCAACGACAAATGTATTGATACCTACCGACAGAACATCTCCGAACATGCTGAGGTTAAGGACCTCTCCCAGTACGACCCGCGGGAGGTGCCGGCCGCAGAGGTTCTTATCGGCGGCTTCCCTTGCCAAGACTTCGCCTCGTGCGGCCCTCGAAACGGCCTCAACTCAGAGCGTGGAAGACTTTATGAGGCGCTTCTTCGGTACATGGACGTTCACAAGCCCATGGTGGTCGTCGGAGAAAACGTCATCGGCTTGGCCAATATTGATGGCGGCCGGGCACTGGAAACGATCAAGGCTCGTTTAAGTGAACGGGGTTACAAAGTCCAGATATGGACCTTGTTCGCTCCCGATTACGGCGTGCCCCAGACCAGAACTCGATTGTTCATTGTCGCTGTTCGGGAAGATCTCAAAGGCTTCCCCGAGCAGCCTGTGCCCACGCATGAAAATGGATACCGCACACTACGCTGGGCGATTGATGATCTTCGCGATGTGCAAGATGAGAGCATCCCCAACCAATCGCAGTATTTCCGAGCGTCCAAGGCAAAGCGAGGCAATGGCCAGGGTGACGAAAAGTCCAAAGCCGACGCGCCTGGTTACACGGTGAGGGCAAACGCGAAATCGCGCGTTCAATTCCACTACGATCTGGAACGCCGGCTCACGGTTCGAGAGTGCGCGCGCATCCAGACTTTTCCAGATACATTCACGTTTGCACACTCTGCCACCACCAACATTATGCAGATTGGAAACGCTGTTCCACCAATGTTGGCGCACGCCGTCTCCACGTCCATTGCTCGTTGGTTGGAGCAGCTTTAGGCCATGACGGACAAGATCGACATAACACCCACACCGCGCGTGCTACGCACGCTCGGTGATATTCCGTTTGACACTTGGCAGTGCTTCGCTGAGCTAATCGACAACTCGCTAGACGCCTTCAAAGAGGCGTCCGAGCGCGGCACGATGATCGCGGATCCAACAGTTGAAATCTATTGGAGTGGAAATAGCGTCGCACCCAGTGAACGTGTCCTTGTGGTTGAGGACAACGGCCCGGGCATGACCTTGGAATCCATGCAGAAGGCCAGCAAGGCCGGCTATTCGTCCAACGACCCCATCCACAACCTCGGATTGTTCGGGATGGGCTTCAACATAGCCACGGCCAGACTGGGCGACCAGACGACGTTGCTGTCCACTCGAGAGGGTGATTCAGAGTGGGTTGGGATTCGGATCAACTTCGACAAGCTTATTCGGAATCAGTCTTTCTCGGCCGACGTGGTCCGTCTGCCGAAGGACGATCCCAGCTCCAGCGGAACGAAGATCGAGGTCAGCTCCCTCAAGGAGGGGGTTTTCAATGACCTGAAGAACAACACCGCTCGTATAAGGCGAAGGCTGGAATCCATCTATTCGCCTATTCTTGAGAAGGCGAGCATATGCATCAGACTGCAAAATAACCGGCTGAACCCTAAGCCACATTGCGTCTGGGCGGAAGAACGATTCGTGATGCGGAACGGCGAAAAGGTGTATGCCATCCAGTCGCTTGATCGGGACCTCGGCGAGACGTTTTTCGACATGTTTCGAAATAGGTATGCCACTGAAGATGAGGCGGCCGACTATGAAGCCACCCTGAGCAGAGGCGGGAGCCTGCCCGAACAGGTTGTCAAGCGTTCGCGCCGGCTTAAAGGATGGCTTGGCATACAGCGGTTCTCGGACACCTCTGAGTTCGGCATTGATTTCATCCGAAATGGCCGAAAAATCCTAATAGCGGACAAAACCCTCTTTTTTGTCGAGAACCCATCCACGGGGTCCTTGGAACAGGAGTACCCTGTCGAGCTCGGTTCCACGGTCGGCGGTAGAATAGTTGGTGAGGTCCACGTCGACTATCTGATGCCGACCTATCAAAAGAATGACTTCGATCGAACCGACCGTGGTTGGCGTATGACCATGGAGGCTATCCGCGGTGGCGGGGCGATTTTGCCGGGCAAGCGGAAGGCTCATTCCACAGAGGGCGAAAATCTATCGCCCCTGGCAAAACTGGTGAACGCATACCGTCGAACTGATCCAGGGACGAAATGCCTCGCGGTGAGCAAGTCCGTCGCGAGAGAGCTTCTGCAGGGATATCAGTCCGGGCAAAAGGACTACCAGTCCGACGAAAAATGGTTCCGCGCGGCGCAAGAGTTCGATCAGCAAAAGAACGAAGGGGGGGATGGCAACACTGTCGTCAACGCTGGAGACGCCCTTTCGGACGACATCGATCAGTACCTGGAAGTCCAACACACCACGAAGGTCAGCGAAGCCGCGAAGGCGGCGCCTTCCTCGTCGGTTGTTGAGCCCAGCCCAAGCTCCGAACGAGACGATCTGATTGGTTGGTCCGAAAAGCAGACCCACTTGTCCGGTAAATACTCATACTCTTCCAGCATTCCAGGTTTCGACGTGGTGGCGTGGAAAGTCCGGCCTGGTCATGTGATACGAGAGAATGGGGACAAGCCGCCGTTCGTGCTCTTTCAAGATGGGATCGCGGTCGACTTCTTCTTCGATCCCAAGCACCAAATATTCCAGGAGTATCCAATCACTCCCAAGCAGCTGCTCCTCTTAGGGTTAGCGGAAAAATTCCAAGTACGTGACCGGGCAGTCTCACTCAAGTCAGCTTATACCTCTTTGGTTGATCTGCACATGGAGGATGAGAAGATCTGGCCGCAGGGATTGATCGAGCGAGCGAGCTCGATTTTCACTACGGCCAAGGAGCGGCTGCCTGAGCTGGTGGGGGGCGACGTTCGCGCCTTCCAAGCCGTGTTCAGGGCCTACCCATCTGATGGAGAGATACTGGCGGCGAAGATCATCGACGTATCCCCGACAGCCTTCCAGTCGCTGCAAGCCGTGCTAAATGACGAGATCGGAGAAGAGAACGAGAAGGACATCGATGTCGACTTCTTGCGATATGTCTCTGAAGCGACTGTAGTCAGGCTCGTCGAAGCCATGCCCGAGAAATTTCTCGATGGTTCACTATTCCAAATGGCGTATTCGAGCATCAATCTGCCGAATGGCGGCACCGAACGGCTGCGGCTCCTGGTAAAAGACACTATCGTGTCCTACCTCAAGGACGCGCAGAGACTGCTGTCGGAGGGTGGAAGCAAGCTTTCGAAGCCCGAGCTGATCAGGGCCGCGAACACTCTCGCCATCCTTGAGGCCAAGCTATCGTGAACGAGGCCGCTGGCACTTTCCTAACACCAGCGATCATGTCAGGCGAGTTGTGGAGGCCACTGGAGCTGGCAGTCACTCGCCTTGTCTCCCATGCGGGCTGGCGCAGTGTTCAGGATATCGGTCAGTCAGGGGATAGGGGCGCCGACATCTTGGCTGTAAAGCCGAACGTCGCAGGAGACCAAACTTTCTTGTTTCAGGTGAAGGCCGTCTCCGGTCCGTCATACGTCGGTGTCAGCGCTATCGATCAGGCCGTACGAGGGCAGGCTCACTACGGCGCCAAGGTGGTTATCGTGGCCACCAATGGTGAATTCACGAAATCCGCCTACAAACGCAAGGACCAGCTTTGCGCTCAGGGCTTTGACGTTCGTCTTTGGAACGGGACAGTCCTCGAAACCCTCGCGAACAGAATGAGTGTTCGTTCCGCCGCCTATAGGGAGCCGCGGGACTATCAGGGTAGGATCGTGGATAGGATCATCAACAACGTGGACGCCCAGGTGAGGCGCTCGCTGTTCGTGGTGGCGACCGGGTTGGGGAAGACCGTGATAGCTGCGACCGCTGCAGATCGGTTGTTCGCCCGCAGTTTCAGCCGCATCCTCGTGCTTTGCCATGCGGTTGATTTGGCGCAGCAACTCCAGCGCGAGTTCTGGCCGCAACTGGCAAAAAACATTCCCACTCGGCTGTTCATGGACGGACAGCCTCCTGTTCCGATCAACGGCATAAATTTTGGGCTCTACCAGAGCCTATTCAACCAACTTGGCGGTGTGAGCCCTGATGCGTTTGATTTGATCATTGTCGATGAAGCGCATCATGCCTTGGCGAATGCCTTCGGGTCTACCCTTGAGCACCTAAGACCCAAACACCTCATCGCCATGACTGCCACCCCTTGGCGGGGAGACGGGCGGACCGTGGAATCCTATTTTGGCGATCCAATCGAACGCCTTTCGCTAGTCGATGGCATGAAGTCGGGATACCTCGCCAAGGTGGACTATCGACTCATGACCGACAATATCGACTGGGACGAAGTTCCGCGCTTAGCCCGAAAATCGGTATCGATTCGAGATTTGAACCGGCGGTTGTTCGTACCGCAAAGAGACGAAGCCGTGGTCGCCGAGATCCGGAAGGTTGCCTCTCAGATTGCGAATCCGCGGATCGTGGTCTTTTCGCCGTCCAAGGCGCATGCAGCAAGCTTCGCTGACATGCTTTCGGCGGCAGGTATCGCTGCCGCTAACATGTCCGTCGAGGACAAATTTGAGCGCAGAAAACTTCTGGTGGAGTTCAGCGCCGGTCGGATACGCGCACTCACCGCGGTCGACGTCCTGAATGAGGGCATTGATGTCCCAGACGTGAATCTCCTCGTGTTCTTGAGGGCTACGCACTCAAGACGCATATTCGTCCAACAGTTGGGACGGGGTTTGCGACTCGCGCTCGGGAAAGACAAAGTGATTGTTTTGGATTTTGTCACCGATATTCGACGGATCGCAGCCGTCCTTGAGATGGACAATGAGGCCAAGGAAGAACCAAAGGCAGGCGAAATAGAGCGGGTCTATCTACGTGATGGTATTGTGCAATTCAGCAATCCCTCTTCCAAGGCTTTTATTGATCAATGGCTTGAGGATGTGGCGAGTTTGAACGATGCTGATGATGCGCAAAGATTGACCTTTCCAGATTGCTGACATGAGTAACACCCCTCCAATCGAAGTCGCCCGGCTTATAAAGGACAAGGTCTATGAGGCCGCCGACCAGGCCCATTACCTGACAAACAGTCGTACGCAAAACAGCCAGTTCATTGCCAGTTTGGTGGATGAAGCGGAAGTCGGCGGTGTACTGAAGGGATTTATGGCCCCTGGCGAGGTCCGAACCTACATCAAGGACGCAGTCCTCAATCGGTACAGCAAAGATAAGGCCGCTGAAGCAGTACCGGATGATTTCGAAGCATTGTTGGCTAGGAAGTTCGGGAAAACCTACGTCGAGATGGAGCGCCTTGACGGAGGTTGGTTACGTCTTCACAGATGTCTGGACAAACCTGGGTATGTGGTCACGTCGGTTGGGACCTATCTGAAGTGGGAAACCGCCCTTAGAAAGGCCCTCTTGTATATTCCAGGGAAGCCCTTTTCTCAGGGACCAAATTCCGTTGAAGTTCTTTTGCTGCTCTATGCCCAGGGCCGGCGCGTCACCGATCCTGATCGGCGCCTTCTGGAAGACGCATTATCATGGTGTTGTGCAAGCGCCCACATACTCTAGTAGTATGTTGAAGTGTACCAATGCAGCTCCTCCGTTTTGGTCAGCCTGCCGCATGCGCTTCAGCTTCCGAACAGAACCAACGTTCTCCATGCGACGCGCTGATGCGCGTCTCATCATAATATTCCTGTCCGGGCACGTGGTAGATGCGCTGGCCCCGGGTGTTGATGTTGCCCTTTATGTTGCAAGCGCCGTTTTCTTGAGCGGTCGCAACAGACGCCCATAGTGAAAATGCAGCAAAGCCAGATATGGCAGCGATGATGATGATGCGTTTCATTGAGCCCTCCACACTAAGATGGCACGCAACATTTTCGCCGACAGCCGTCTGCCAAACCCAGCAGCATACTGTAGGATCCGACGTGATCAATTCGCGCCGAGACATTGGACATCGGTCTGTGTTGCTACCGGGAATCAGACGCGTTTCGGGCCACGAGATCTGATTGTGGGGTTTGGTTCTGGGCCTGAATCGTGCCCAGCCCGCTCGCCGTTCGTCGCCTTTGTGGCTCAACGCTGTCCGCTCGGTTCAACCCCTGAAGGGTCCGCTATGCCTTGCATGCGGTCGCTGCGCCAAGAGCTGCGCGATGACCTCGTCCATTGCCGAGCCTTTGGGGCGCTGTCGAGCGGGGATGGTCCCCGCCCCAAGACAGGAACCGCACCATGTCACACGATCTCGCTCTGGCTCGCAAAGCCGCCTGGACACTGTCCCGATCCCTGATGGCTTCAGTCATTCTGTTTCGCGTTGAAGACCAGTTCGGTTTTGTGGAAGCGACAGAATTCGATGGCGAAGAGGCTTCCATCATTCACGAATACGATCCCTATGCGTGAAGCGGGTGGTGGCGAGAGCCATGGGCTCTCGCCACATCAGGGGAGCAAGTCCCTTTGATCGGTCTTGGATAAGAGGCAGAGGTCGGCCCGGCCCTTTTGACAGGGATGGAAGGCGCGAGAGCGGCTTGCGCCGGCCTGTCGCGGAGACTGGCCATGGCCCAGCAGCAAGACCGAACGAGCCTGTACGCAGAAATCACCAGCAAGATTGTTGCGGACCTTGAGAAGGGGCGTGTACCCTGGGTCCAGCCATGGGGAAGCGGCGGGAGCGCTTCACCCCTCGACCTGCCCAGCAATGCGGTCACCAAACGTCGGTATTCGGGCATCAATGTCCTGATCTTGTGGGGTGCGGTGATAGAGGGCGGGTTTGCCAGCCAGACCTGGCTTACCTTTCAGCAGGCCAAAGAGCTGGGCGCCCAGGTTCGGCGCGGCGAGCGCGGCACAACGGTCGTCTATGCCAGCCGCTTCATTCCAGGCGGGAAGGGCCAGCCGGCCAAGGTCGTCGAGGGTGGTGGGGCACGCGGCATTCCCTTTCTCAAGCGGTTCACGCTGTTCAATGCCGAACAATGCGACGGTCTGCCCGAGCATCTCGTCGTGCCGATTGTGCCCCCGGCCCGCGACCTGATCTTGCCGCAGGCTGATCGCCTCATTGAAGCCACGGGCGTGGATTTTCGCATCGGCAGCGTTCGCGCCTATTACGATCCCGCCAATGATTATGTTCGGGTGCCGCCACCGCAGGCCTATTTCGATGTCATCAACTGGCATCGGACCGCGTTTCATGAGCTGACCCATGCCACGGGTCATTCCAGTCGCCTCAACCGGGATCTGACCGGCAGTTTCGGTTCCAAGAAATATGCCCATGAAGAGCTCATTGCCGAGATTGGCGCCGCCTTTGTCTGCGCCGCGCTCGGTATTGTGCCGACCGTCCGGCATGCCGACTATATCGGCGCCTGGCTCGAGCTTTTACGGAACGATGATCGCGCCATCGTCCGGGCGGCCAGTGCGGCGTCAAAGGCTGCCGACTATATACTTGCCTTTCAGGACAAGCAGGATGTTGACGCATGGTCGGGGCGTGCCGAGCCGCAGCAGGTCCACTCTGCAATCGACGTTGCGGAATAGTCGAGAGGAAGAGAGGAGCTGGTCTCTTCGTGACGGGTTGAAGGCCGAGAGAGAGGTTTCGGTCGGCCCGTCGCGGAGACAAAAACCATGTCAGATGTCGCAGACAAGATCAGCCTCAGCCCCTCCCGAGATATCCCCTTCAACAAACTGGTTCTGAGCCAGTCCAATATCCGCCAGGTCAAGGCAGGTCTCTCGATCGAGCAATTGGCCGAAAGCATCGCGCAGAAAACGCTGCTGCAAAGTCTCAGCGTCCGCGCCATTGTCGACGGAAATGGCCAAGAAACCGGCATGTATGAAGTGCCCGCCGGTGGCCGACGCTTTCGGGCCCTGCAACTCCTGGTCAAGCAAAAGCGCATGGCCAAGACCCAGCCCGTACCCTGCATTGTCCGGGAAGGTGGCTTTGCTGAGGATGATAGCCTGACCGAAAATATCGAACGGGCAGATCTCCATCCTCTTGATCAATTCCGCGCGTTTCAGGCGCTGCGCGACAAGGGGCTTGAGGAAGAAGACATTGCCGCGCGCCAGTTCGTCTCGGTCAATGTCGTCAAGCAAAGGCTCAAACTCGCGGCGGTTTCGCCAAAACTGCTCGATATCTATGCCGAAGACGCCATGAGCTTTGAGCAGCTGATGGCCTTCACGGTCAACAGCGATCACGCCCGCCAGGAACAGGTCTGGGATACGGTCAGCAAGGGTTGGAACCGCCAAGGATACTATATCAAGCGCCTGCTCACCGAAGGCGCGGTCAATGCCGGTGATCGGCGCGTGCAGTTTGTCGGCCTCCATGCCTATGAGGCGGCCGGCGGCATCGTCACCCGTGACCTGTTCGAGGAAGATGGTGGCGGCTGGCTGCAGGACGTGCCGCTTCTCGAGCGTCTGGTCGCTGATCGCCTGAAGGCGCTCGCTGACCAGGTCCAGAGCGAAGGTTGGCGCTGGGTCGAGACGGCCGTCGACTTTCCCTATGGTCACACTGCCGGACTGCGGCAACTGGTTGGGGTCACGGAAACCCTCGACGATGATGACAAGGCCGCACGGGCTGCACTCCAAGCCGAATATGATCAATTGCTCGAAGAGCATCAGGGTGATTTGCCGGACGAGGTCGATGCCCGACTAGGGGAACTCGAGCGCATGATTGCGCTCTTTGACGATCTTCCCATGCGTTATGCCGAAGAAGAAATGGCACGCGCCGGGGTCTTCATTCGTCTCAACGGCGATGGCAGTGCCGATATTGCGCGTGGCTTTGTGCGCTTTGAGGATGAACCCCGCGCAGAGGCCGATGGTGGTGAGGGGGTCGGCGACATCGATCCCGAGAATCCGGACAGCACCGACCGTTCCAAAGACACTGCCAATGCATCGAACGAAGTTGATGGTGATGGTGAGGACGATGGGGACCAGGGTGGTTTGCGCCCACTCTCAGAACGCCTGAAGCTGGAACTGACCGCTCACCGTACCTTGGCCCTCCGCGATGCCTTGGCCAACGACCCTCAGGCAGCCCTGCTGGTGCTTTTGCATACGCTGGTGCTTGGGCTGTTCTATCCCGGTCGCGGGCAAGAGACTTGTCTTGAGATCGGCATGCGCCAGACGAGTTTTTCTGCCCAGGCCCCGGGCCTTGCCGAGAGCCTCTCGGCCCGCGCCATTGAGGCCCGCACTGGCGCCTGGCGGGAGCAACTTCCTCAGGACACGGATGGTGTCTGGGATGCGATCAGCGCTCTTGATCCCGATAGTCGGCACATGCTCCTTGCTCATTGTCTGTCACAAGGGATCAATGCCCAGCATGACCCCTGGGGGCGAGGTGGACGACGGATCAGTGCCGATCAACTGGCCGAATGCGTCAACCTCGATATGGTCACTGCGGGCTGGCAGCCGACAGTGGACAATTATCTTGGGCGTGTCCCCAAGCCGCGCATCCTCGAAGCCGTCGCCGAGGGTCGTGACCAACGTTCGGCCGACCGCATCGCGCATATGAAGAAACTGGAGATGGCGAAGGAAGCCGAGACGCTGCTTTCGGGTCGCGGGTGGCTGCCGGACCTGCTGCGCCAGCCCCATGCCGGCCAAGGCAAAGTTTCGGCAGTCCACGTGGATGAAGCCGAGATCGTCGATCCCGATACCACCGTCGGTTCAATGGACGCGGACGCCGCGCCAGCGATCGCCGCTGAATAGCATCCTTTCTCCCGCCCCAACCATCGCGTGGCCCGGCAGATCTGCTGGGCCACTCCCATCTTCATTGTGCAGGAGATGCACATGCGTGCTTTCTCGATAGAAATGACGGCATCGATCCGGGCAAACAGATGTCGAACCTACCAGGCCGCTACGCTGGAAACCGCGTGCGAATTGGCCATGTCGGACATGGATTGGTCCGGCGCCGATATCGCCGGCGAACCAAATCCGGTTGGGTCCATTACCGCGGTGCGGGCAGATGGCTGCCAGCTCATCGTCCCCGAAACCTTTGCCGAACCTGGCTTTGCAAATGGCAATGCATTTGAAGTTGCCATCGGGCTGCTGAAGATCTTCGCTACCGACAGCCGGGCGGGTCGGCAAACCGCTTCCCATTGGCTGGATCGCGCCTTTCTGGCCATCGAACTGGCGGAAGCCAATGCGGAAAATGAGAGCGGGATCATACAGAGCCCCCGCCAGACCTGTCCCGAAAATGGCTGCGATTGACTCGACCCGACAGACGGCATCGGACCTTACCGTTCGCCTGGCACAGCGGGCGGAAGCGGTTTGCAAGTACTACCTGTCCAACGGTGTCCGATGCGGCAATTACTGGTTGGTGGGTGATGTCAAAAATTGTCCGGGACGATCCCTCTTTGTCCGGCTGACCGGGCCAGAAAGTGGACGCGGTGCAGCCGGGCGATGGTCCGACGCCGCCACGGGCGAATTTGGCGACTTGCTCGATGTAATCGCGCATAGCCAAGGGTATTCTGCATTTTCCGAAGTCGCCCACGAAGCGCGTCGCTTTTTGTCGCTGCCTCAAGGGCCGAACCTCCATTCTGCGAGCACAGGTGTCGCTCCCATCGACAAAGGCCAAAAGGCAAAAAAGCTCTTCGACGCATGCCAGCCGATTTCGCATAGCTTTGCCGAGACTTATTTGCGAACACGCGGTCTCGATGGCTTCATCGACTATGCGGCGCTGCGGTTTCATCCCCATGCATATTTGCGCGACCCCACGACAGGTCACCGGATATCTCGTCCCGCTTTGGTCGCTGCTGTGACCGACGCTGCCGGGACAATCGTCGGTGTCCAAAGGACCTTTTTGCGTTTCGATGGCCAGGACAAAGCGTCAATAGCCGACCCGCGTCGATCCATGGGCAGCATATTTGGGCATGGGGTTCGCATCGGTTGGAATGGCTATGATCCAAAAGTCATTGCTGTTGGAGAAGGCCTCGAAACCGTCCTATCTCTACGCACGGCATTGCCCAAAATGCCGATGGTCGCCTGTCTTTCTGCCGGGAACCTCGGTGCATTCGTGCCTCCACCAGGTCTGCGGCGCCTC
Source organism: Devosia polycyclovorans (assembly GCF_042181575.1). Lineage (GTDB taxonomy): Bacteria > Pseudomonadota > Alphaproteobacteria > Rhizobiales > Devosiaceae > Devosia > Devosia polycyclovorans. The sequence continues at coordinate 617,469 of NZ_CP170082.1, forward strand.
TATATTGCCCTCGACGATGATCGAGCCGGACACCAGGCCGCAAGCCGATTGGCGGACCGAGCACGCAATCTCGGGGTTGGCGTCCACTTCATCTGGTCTCAATGCGGTGATGCCAACGACGATTTACGCGCCCTCGGCTTTGATGCTTTCAGGGCGAGCGTTGTCAGCCAGCTTCTTGCATCAGACCGAAGCCGGTTCCAAGCCTGATGCCGGTCCTATGGCGTCATATGGTCGATCCTGAACGTCATTCCCGAACCACAGCCTGCTCCTGACCCGGCGCTTCTCTTGGCCTTCCAGCTGCGATCGGGCCGCAAGTCCGGTGGCCTCGCAATGGGTCGTCAGCGGTCTTTTCCGCCGCGTCGGGTTTTTACCCGCCGCTTTGCATCGCCAAAATCAAAAGACCGCTGCCTCTCCATCCTCCGCTGCGCTCCGGCCGACGCCAATGCGCCGGTGCAGTGCCACCGACCCCGCGGCCAAGAGGATCGCATGGAAGGGCCGATAAGAGATCGGCCCGATGCAAAAGGAGCAGGAAATGTGGGCCGAAGAACACGATGCGATCGATCTCGAACATATTTCGTCACCAACGGGCCGGGTCATGCAAAATCTCGAACTCTTCGGTTTTCGACCCAATAGCGATGAACATGATCCCCGCCCGCTCCCCCACAAGGATGACATTGCCGGGGCCGTCACCGAGCTCTTCGACACCATCACCGGAACCATGGATGAGACCTGCCTCGCACCCGAACTGGACGATGTGCTCTGGTCACTGGTCAACCTCTTCCACCGCGGTGCCGACCGGATGCAGCGTCAGCTTGATCGTAATGTCGATGCTCAGCACCATGCCCAGCGGGCTCAGGATGGTTCTGAAGTGCAGTCGGTTCTCTTGGAGGACCTGATCTGCGAGGGGCAATTGCTCACCGGCAAGCGCGACAGTTTTGAAGAGTTTCGCGATCGCGCCGCCGATCTATTTGAAATGCGAACCGGTTCAATCTGGCGTCCCCGTATGGGAACTAAAATTGGCCACAGGACAATGACCGCATCGATCATCGATAGCCGCGACTTTCTGGCCGCCAAGCGTAGTGCTGACATAAAACCTCTTATGCCCATGGGCACCAAGATCGGCTTTGCAGGAGGCCTCGACTGCAATGATCACGAAACCATTTGGAATGTGCTCGACCGTGTTCGGGCCAAACACGATGATATGGTTCTCATCCACGGTGGCAGTCCACGTGGGGCCGAACTAATCGCCGCAAAATGGGCCACAAATCGGAAGGTCGTGCAGATCGAATTCAAGCCTGACTGGACCCGTCACGCCAAGGCGGCGCCCTTCAAGCGCAACGACGCTCTGCTCGATGCAATGCCGGTAGGGATTGTGATTTTTCCGGGTTCCGGCATTACCGAGAACTTGGCAGACAAGGCGCGGCGCTTGGGCATTCCCGTCTGGAAATTTTGAGCGGGGCGCCCATAGCGCCCCTATTCTTTCTATCGAAGATCGTCGAGCAGCTCAGGATGACGGTCCAGTATTTTGAGCAATTGGGCCGTTGGACCACTCGGTTCGATCAAACCGCGCTCATATTTGTCGAATGCCGCCGGTCCGACCTTGAGAACGGCGCCTGCTCCGCGCTGCGATAGCTTGAGCTTTTTCCGAATGCGTCGGATCGATGCCGGTGTCGGCAGGCCCTCGACTTTTTCCTTCAACGCGCGCAGGGCCGTATCGACGACAGCCATGTCATCCCCAATATGGACGCCATCGCCTTCATCGCTCGGATAGTAACCCGGCAGGTCAACGGTGAGGGTTTCGCCTTTGTAGGATACTTCAAAAGGGCGCGTACCACGGGTCAGCACCTCGCCGGTTTCCGGAGAGATCATCCTTTCGGGAAACGGATTCTGCTTCGTCGCCATTCCTATCGCTCCTTGAACGACATGACACGGAACTCGGTGATCACGTCTGCCTGGAATTTCACATAGAGAGCCAGCCCCTCACCAGGGACATGGTAGACATCCTGCCAGACGCGATGGTCGAAATTGGTGGTCATCGACTTGTAAAACATGGTTGGCTCAATGCTGCTGATGGTCTTCACAATGGCCTGCCTGTCAAAACCAAGGCTTGTGGCATCGCGCAGCGCTGAAGTGGTGATCGCCAGGGCCGAAACAGTACCGAACGCCACCTTGATGGCAGCAAGATCATACGTTGGCCGTAGCTTTTCCATCGCGTCAATATGACACCATTAAGGTGTCAAATCAAGATGGGTCCGTGGCTGTTAAGCGAGCGCTCGAGAGAAATCGCCGTGGTTCAGGCGGAACCTGCCGATATAGCCATTGATGGTCCGTTCAAGACGCGTTTGACCAGAAATCACCCCCCGTTTCATGCCGCCTTTTTCCGTCGCGCCGCCCGGCATCAACCCCGGTGGGGTTCGCCCTTCGCTGCGCTGCGGTGACGCCTGGCTTTGGGCTCCTTCTTTTGGGCTGCATCGGGGGATGATCCCCGGACAAACTCAGAACGGAGAAATCAAAATGGCCACCATCGCAACGCTGAACACCAAGTCCGACGGTTCGCTCGAAGGCACTCTGGCAACACTGACGGTCACCGCACCGATCGCCGTCATCCCCAATGCCCGCAAGACCAAGGACAGCGCTCCGGACTACCGGATCATCTGCCGCAAAAACGGCTTTGAGCTCGGAGCCGGCTGGAACCGGGTCAGCCAGAACAGCGGCGCCGAGTACATCTCGGTTTCGATGAGCTCTCCCGAATTCGGGACGATTTACGGCAATATCGCCAACGCTCCCGGCGATGATGAAACCAAGAAGGTCATCATCTGGAATCCGGCGAACTAGGAGATATGATCGGCCCCACAACCCGTGGGGCCGACACTCTTGATTGAGTTCTGAAAATAGCAATCAGGCAGCTGCGTCAGTTTTCTTAGAAAGAATATTTTTATAGTGTTTTTCTAGACTATTTCTATTATCTGCGTAATTATCTGCAATTAGAAAATATAACTCATTCCTTTTTGATTCATTTGATCGCTGGTTGATCTCAGAAGTGAGCGTACGGCCTGCGTTATCCTTTGTGGATTTTATAGAGATTACTGGAATCATTTCGTCCACTATTCGTTTTATTAGTTCTGCATTGAGCTTTTGCTCTTCAAAATCCTCGGTGCTTTTACTGCCAACATAAAGATCATCGCGATAGCAGACAACTAGAGACCCCAGATCCTTCTTGTTTGCCAGCGAACGAAGGACCGGGCGGGCGACGATATCTGTCTCAAAGAAGACCTGGCCAATTTCAAACTCGCCAGGATAGGAGAATTTTTTCAGTTCTTCGATTGCTATGGGCCCACTAATGGCGTCGAAGAATTTTTTTATTTCGGCTGCCCTGCGGTCAGCCATGAACTGATTGCTTCCTCCAGATACAGCGACATATCCAACGATTGGCATTTTGATACCCACAACCCACCTCCAACGTGGCTAGATTCCCCCAGGTACCCCCAGAAGAAGAAGAGAATTCCCTGATTTAGAGCTCATTGGGCTGAGCGGAACGCAAGTCCGTACAGCCCCTCAAGGTTTAGAACTCAGATCGGAGACTTCTTCATGGCTATCAATTTTTCCCAGTTCGAGCAGCTTTCTCGTCATGACAAGCTTAAGCAATTCACCTCCAACTTGGCGTTGCGCATTGCGGTTCACGAGGCTGGCCACGTCCTTTTTGCCTTGCAGCACGGCCGCAATGCATCGGTGAAACTGCCGGCGCTTGAGGACACCCTCCGCTCCACGCGATTCGACATGGATGCTCAAACGGCATTTTCGGCACGAGGATTGAGCGACGAGGCGCTGCTCGACATTGTGCTCGGCGGCTTTTGCGCCGAACGCGCGTACCTCCGAATGCCGAGCTTCAGCCGCGGGGCACACCGTGCCGCGAACGACTGTCTTGCATTGATTTCGAGGCTGGCAAACCCCTTCGTGCTTGCACCTGGAATTTCTATTCCGGTTCACCGGCGTCCAAGCTCGTCACTTCCTCTGATCGTCCACCAGAGCGCTCGTCTTCAATATGCTCAACACCGACTTCTCCTCGGCGATTCTGACGAGGCCAATGCCATCGTGCTGGGGATCATGAACTTGCCCGTCGCGCGCCAAACACTGCGCGAGCTCAATGCACGTCGGGACGAGCTCATCAATATCGCAGGACGGCTGTTCCAATCGTGGGAAGCAAACAAGTTCGACGTCACGGACGTATCCGTCACCGCTGCCTAACCTGGCGTGCCTGATCCGGCGCCATTGGCGCCGGTTCCCGATCTGGAGGAGTTTTGCCATGGAATTCAAACAAAGACTTTCGCTGCTCGCAACAGCTTCGGTTGCCGCCACGACATTCACCGTGGTTGGTCTGCCTTTGGTATCCGCGCTGAGTCATGGCTTCAACCCCGCGACGTGGCCTGCAGAGGCCATCCAGCCAGCCGATTGGCTCAACGCAGTTGGCAAACTCAATACCTCGGTGGTCATTGCGAACTATGCTGCCTTGTTTGAAGGAAACGCGTCGGCCTTCGCCGGCGGCGGGCGAGCCCAATTCTGGGGTCTGCTTGCGTCTTGCGCGGCTCTGCCAATCCTTCAAATTCTCAGCACAAGGTCCCAAAGTAACTACAACCGAGATGTCAGCGGGCAGCTCGGGAACGCGAGGTGGGCAAACGCGAAAGAAAAGGCCCGCATGTCGCGCGGCCTCGAAATCGGCATCGATCCAGATAGCAAGAAGCCCATTCGCATTGCCCTCGAAAGCAATGCCCTGACGATTGCTCCTCCACGGTCAGGTAAAACGTCCGGCCTGATCGTTCCAAACTTGCTTGCTGCAGATGACAACGCCTGGTCCGGCGCCGCATTTGTCATTGACGTCAAAGGCGAGATCTTTGCGGCAACGGCGCGGCGTCGGCGCCAGCTTGGACGAAAGCCAGTGTGCTTGGATCTGCGTCGAGGGGCCCCGCGCAGTCATCGTTGGAACCCGCTGCAGGGCATTGCTGTCAACAATGCCGAGCGATTGCTCGCCATGGCCCGTGTTCTCGTCGTCGAGGGCGGCGCGAATAATGCCTATTTTTCCGAACGCGCCGTTGATTTTCTGGCGGGCACTATGGCCGCCGAACTGCTCGATGCATCACGCAATGACCGGTCGCCAACGATGCAGAACGTCGCGCGTCTCATGAGTTCGCCTGACGAATTGCTGGCTATTGCCGAAACCGGTGAGAGCCAGATTCTGCGCTCGCTCTGCGGCGACCTGCGGCTCGATGAGCGCAGTCGCGATCAGATTATTTCGACGGCAAAGACGGCCGTCGCCTGGCTGCATGACGAACGGTTTGGCGCACTCACATCACAGAGCACCTTCGCCATGGCCGACGTTGTTGCCGGTCGGCGCGATCTCTTTGTCATCGTTCCGCCCAACAGCATGCGGCTCCTCGCACCGCTGATTCGTCTGCTTTTGGCTGATCTGATGGCCCGCGCCCTGACCGATCGCAAGGCCGGTGATGATCGCCTCCTGGTTTTGATCGACGAGGCAGCGGCCTTGGGACGATTTCCTGAGCTCGAGGTGGCTATCGGATTGCTGCCCGGCCTGGGGTTGAGTTTCTGGACCCATTGGCAATCCAGGCATCAAGGAAGCTCCTTATACAAAACTGGTTTTCAGGTGTTTTTGGACACTGCCGAGGTGATCACCGTTTCCGACTTTTCATCCTTTGGATCCGATGCCGAAGATATTTCCAAGGCACTTGGTAATTTCACAGCCTTTGTCGAGGGCACAAGCGACCAGCAATCAGCATCAGGCAAGTCGTCAAGCAAGAACCGCGTCAAACAGGCGGTTCCCTTGATGACCCCGGAAGCGCTCAGAACAATGCCTGCCGACGAGATGATCGTGCTGCTCAATTCCAAGCGGTACAGCCGCCACCCTCTGCGCCTCAAAAAGCTTCGCTACTTTGAGGACGCCCGGTTTGCCGGCCTCTATCGGGACGTCAAACCGACCAAGGCGCTCTAGCTCCCCCGGCAGGACAACATGACCAAGATCGATACCAATAAACTTGCGGCCAGCGTGGCCCGCGAGCAGGCCAAACGCACGCCGCGCCCAGGCTCAAACGCCATGGCGATCATCCGGGCAAACCTCAGCGCTATCGAGGCTTTGCGTAGCCAGGGCTTCACCTGGGCGGCTATTGCCGCCGGATTTGCCGCACAAGGCGTCGCCCATCGCGATGGGCACCCACTCACCGGTAGGCGCCTCACGGCGCTGATCGACAGCATTCGGCGGCAAGATGCCCAACGCCTTGCTCGACAAGACAAGCGCCTACGTCGCGCCGATCTGGCGCGCGCGCCGCCGCGGCCAAAAGCGGGTCAAACCGCGCTTGCGCCGGAACTCCAGAGTCCAGCAGCAGCGCCTGAGACAACGCCATCTGGCGAGGCCGAAGATGCCATTCGCCGTCAACAGTTCGAAGCGACCAGGTCGCTCTTCAAGAAAAAGGAATAGAAAAATGCCCAAAGTGCTTTGTGTCGGTCAGGATAAAGGCGGGGCAGGCAAGAGTCTGGCCGCCCGTGCCCTCGCCGAGGCCGTTCCCTCCGCCCCGATCATCGAAGTTGACTCCACGCGGCGTCTGCTCGAACTCGAGCACCGCACGAGCTTCTTCCCCATGCGCGCTGAGCGCTCGGAAATCGAACGCACCGGTGGAAGGGCCGCCCGCGCAGAATTCGATGACGTTATCAATGCCATCGCTTCGGCGACCGAGCCGACGATTGTCGATATTGGCGCCAATACCGGCAAGTCTCTCCTGTCGATCCTGGCCGATCTTGCCCCTGACCTTGCCGAAGGCGGCATTCAGCTTGGCCTGCTTGTCATCGTCACCAACGAACCTGGCGCGATCGCCGAGGCGTCGCCCCTCCTGACAACAGCCAAAGCCTTCGATGCCAGCTTTGTCCTCGAAAACCGTCTGCGCGGGCCTATCGATCCTGCCACTCTCAAAGCCATTGCGGGGTCCCGTCCCGTAAGTGTGCTCCCCGAGTTCAACCTTGAGGATCAGGCTCAGCAGATCCTCCAAGGTGCAGGCTTGGTCGCTGCCGAACTGGTGGATGCCAAAAAGCTCACTGAGCTCCATGGCATTGCACTTGGCGCCCGCATCCGTCGCGATCTCACTGCGCTGCGGCTGGGTGCGATGCAGGCCGTGCGCAAACCCGCCGAATGGCTTGTGAGTGGGGCTTAGGCCCCCTCACTTCTTCCCCATTTTCTAATGGAACACACCATGACCCAAGTTGATAACAGAATTGACGGCGCACGCCGCATGGCCACAGCCGCCCAGGCGGATGTCAATGCCATTAGCGACAAGCTGCTCGCGGACCTCCTCGAGCGCCCTTTCCGGGAGGCGGCGAATTTTACCGAAGATCCCCGACTGACACCGTCTGCCCGGTCCAAATTGCGCGCGCATGTAAACAAGCGCCTTTCTGCTCGTTCGCGGGTGCGCACCGAGCCAGTCAAGCAGGCCCTTGCTGCAGTTCGGCCGGTTTTGGGCTGGGCGCTTCGTCACCCGGTGATGTTGGTGAGTGCCTTCGCAGCCATGCTCTGTTTTGGCATTGCCGTGTCGAACACGCCGACCATCATCGACATTGGGCGCTTTCCGAACGTGCCGGAGTTGCGTTGGTCAGACGGTTCCGTTCAGACGCTGGACGACGTCTATGCCGTTGTCGGTCACCGTCCGGGCGAGTGGTTGATCCGGGTCTGGCGGCCGTTTCGTGGTTACGAGACAATTGCCGTGCCCCAGGGCGACTTGGTGTCCGCTCGTGGGGATTTGGGAAGATGAGGCGATGTCCCACAAGTTCCCACAAGGTCCCACCAACTCACCACCAGGTTCCCACCGAAAAACCACAGGGAAAGGGCTTTCACACCTCACGCACTGAAGGTGCCCATGGCCGTTCGGACGGCATAGGGCGCCTTCATGAGCCCTAAATCCCCGTTTGATCAGAAAGATTCTAACCATGACCAGTCTGAAATCCATCACCATCAAACTTGAGCCGCCACTGATGGAGGCGCTCTCTCGAGCGGCGGTGACGTCTGGTCTTACCCTCGAGCAAATGGCCGTTGACGCCATTGAGCAGCAGTTCGAGGTCGCCTTGCGCCATCGCGTCCTCCTCTCCCGCCTTGAACAGATGGACGAGCACATTGTTGCCCTGGCGGAATTTGTCGGTGAAGTTAGTGCGCAGCCGACCGAAACCCAGATTGGCAGTATTTGCCGCTTTCGTTCCGGCGATGGTGATAGCGCTTGACCGCCACGCTTCATCGGCTGGGCACCGGACGGGAGGCCGGGCTCTACTATACCAATGATGCCGCAAGGGAAGCGCGCCCTCGCAATCGGGATGAATATTATACGTCCGATGGCGGCGGGGTCTGGCATTCGACCGGTCAGACCATTGTCACGCATGGATCCCACGTCACTGCGGAGACATTTCAGGATCTGTGCGCCGGTTTTGATCCCAGGACTGGAAAGGCTTTGGTTCGCGGCGCAGGCGAAAGGCACCGGGCAGGATTCGATCTAACCTTTACGTCGGGCAAATCGGTATCAGTTCTCTGGATGTCCGGAACGGCCGAACAGCGAGCCTTCATTGAGCGTTGCCATGGCGCGGCCGTGGATCGAGCACTCAAAATCCTGATTGATGAGAACCTTGTCGTTGTTCGGCACGGCGCGGGCGGCAAGCATCGCGAAACACCGTCAGATCTGATTGTCGCCAAGTTCGACCACTTTACGACCCGGGCCGGCGACCCAAATCTTCATACGCACAGTGTCATCCTAAATGTTGCGGGGCGCTCAAGTGCCTCTGATCGCTATGCTTCAAACTATCTGACGCTCGAGCCCGAAAACCTCTTTCGCGCCCAGCTGATGCTCGGGGCGGCCTTTCGCTCTGCCCTGGCGTCGCAGCTGGCCGAGGCCGGATTTTCGTTTCGACCTGCTGGCCAGGGACAGTGGGAAATTGCCGGGATCCCACAGGACCTTCTCGAGACCTTTTCCAAGCGCTCCCACGACATTGAAGACCTTGTCGGACGCGAGGCAAGCGCTGCGCAAAAACAGATTGCGGCATTGAATACCCGTGCAGCCAAGGAAACCGTCCTCACTGGCCAAGAGCTTGAGGCGGATTGGCAAAGACAGTTGCGCGCATCTGGCCATTTGCCCTGGGATCTGGCTCAACATCCCACTGCAACTCAATCGGGGCCCGAGCAGGACGTCGCGCTTTCCGAATTCCAGGAGCCGCCGGCCATCCCCGGATCAACGCCAGTCGCTATGGCAGCGTCCGAACTATTCCGGACGGAGAGCGTGCTCGACAGACAAAAGCTGCTCGAAAAGGCCTTCGTTGCCGCCAGCCTGCAAGGACGTGGACCAGACGCCGTCTATGCTGAGCTCAATACCCTTGAATCTTCGGGCACCTTGCTCAAGCTCGATGTTGAACACTGGACCACTCCGGAAATTGCGCAAATGGAAGCGGCGATGCTGCGCGCAGCGGATCGCCCCCGTGAACGCGATTGGGTCAAACCGGATTGTCTGGAAATGACACTGACGCAGGCACCACATCTTGGTCAAGAGCAGGTCGAGGCGGTCCGTTTGGCTTGCAGCGCAGACGGTGTGAGCCTGATCGAGGCTGGGGCGGGAACAGGCAAGACAACCATTGCCGAAGCCATCACCATGGCGGCACGTCAATCCAATCTCCAGCTTGTCGGTCTTGCGCCGAGCTGGATTGCAGCGGACGAACTGTCAGCCTCAACGGGAATAGACGGCCAGGCCATTGCGAAGTGGCGGCACGACTTGGCCATTGGAACTGCTGTACCCCTTTCATCGGACACGCTCATTCTGGTCGATGAAGCGGGGATGATTGGCACTGCGGATATGTCAGCCATTCTTTCGGCCGCCAAAGAGGCGGGCGCCAAGGTCATTCTGCTTGGAGATCGCAGACAGCTTCAGTCCGTCAGCGGAGCTTCTGCTCTAGTTGCCGTGGCCGACATTCTCGAAAGAACCGCCACACTGAACGGTGTACGGCGTCAGCAGGTTGATTGGCAAAGGGCTGCCTCCACTTTGATGGCGCGGGGCGAGACGGAAGCGGGCCTCCGCGCCTATGCCCGTCATGGGTGTATTGACCTGGTCAGCGGTGAAGACGCAGCGCGCACTGCGACAGTTGAGAAATGGTCGGAGCTGCGTCACCGACTGGGAGATGATGTCCTGATTGTCACCCGGCGCAATATCGACGTCATAGCGATCAACTCACAGGCCCGATTGGCTCTTCGGCAGGAAGGCAAGATCGCCCCCGACGAATTTTTGCTGCCCTCGATCGGCCGGGACGACAAGAAGCGCGAGATGGCAATCAGTGTTGGAGACAGGGTAAGATTCGGCGAGGCAATACCTCGCTTTGGTGTTCGCAATGGTACTGTGGCTCTCGTTCAGGCCATTGAGGAGGATGTCGGGGCCGAAACGCGGATCCAGCTTCGATTAGAGAATGGAGAGACAATCTCCTCGCGATGGGGCGATTTTGTCCGGCCGCGTCTGGGTCGGCAGAGCGCAGTCCCGAAGATCAGCCACGCCTATGCAGGCACGGCATACGCAGCTCAGGGACGGACTGCCGCCGGGACCATTTTTCATGTTGGTGGCAAGACCGACGCCCGGGACATCTATGTCGGGCTGACCCGGCATCGACAGGACGCCCATGCTGTCGTTGAGTCTGGCAGGCTCGATGCCGCCTGCCGGCTTCGACAGGACGATGGACGGATTACGCCCACCAGTACCGCGATGCTCGAGAGACTATTTTCTGAAAGTCGGCAATATCGCGAAAAGGCCAATGTGTTGGACTATGTCGACGGTCGCAACGACTTCATCGCGACCGGAAAGGTGTCTGTTTCAGAACCCGACAACTGTTGGTCTATTGGCTCAGCGCTGAGGGCCAGCTTGCAGTTGTCAAATTTGGCACGACCGTTCCAGACCCTTTGGCGGATTGTGTCATCCGTGGTGTCGCCGGAATTGAAAATGCGAACGCCCCTTCCAGAACACTTCCGTACTCTTCGACAAGACATTAATCAGCGGCACGACGCTAGGGAGCGGGATGCTCGACGGCCACACTACGAGTTTTGATCTGCCTTTCTGTGAGGTGTCGGCTTCGACGACAGCGTTGCCTTGTCCAGGCTCTGTATGAACGTGCAGCAAGAATGAGCACGCGGTGTGTCTCAGCAAGGTCGGTCAGGTTCAAAGCGGACCATCGGCAACGCGCCCCATTCGAGACATTCAGTTGGTGATAACGCTTCCCTGTTAACTGCCATTCCTGCCGCGGCAGGCCGATGTTGTTTTGGGGGCGGATAGGCGGGCTATGGCCAGACTTGGAGGGGAACGATTTAACGGTAGCTATCCGCTCCCGGCGACCGAAATGCTACCGCCCGCTGCTAATCGACAACGCGTCCCGTTCTGGTCGGTCAGCGCGGGGTCATGACATCCCGAAGGCTGCTATGCGGTAAGCAAGACACATCTGTGGACTGCGCCGGAATCCATGGACCGACGAATCTGCGCTACCCAGACCATTATGGCGCGATTATCCGATCGCCGCCGGTTTCTATGTTCCGGCTAAAGGCCAGCCATTGCGCTAAATTGCGAATGCAACGCAGCTAGGTCGGATCAAACTGATTTCGGTAAGATAGGGGAACCAACCCCGCGGCAAAGCGACACGCATTGCGGACATAGCTTTCCGCTGATCTCCGCAGGCCAGCTATCGCCTCGTCATCGAGCATTCGGACAACCTTACCGGGGGCGCCGAGGACCAGCGAGCCGGCCGGAATCTCTTTGTTCTCGGTGATCAGCGCACCAGCTCCAATGAGGCAGTTCTCCCCAATGCGGGCACCGTTCAGCACGGTGGCGCCCATGCCGATCAGCGTGTTGTTGCCGATGGTACAGCCATGGAGCATGGCCTTATGCCCGATCGTGCAGCCGCTGCCGATGGTAAGGGGGTAGCCCATGTCAGTGTGAAGGACGGTGTTCTCCTGAACATTGCTCCCCGCGCCGATGGTGATCGGCTCATTGTCGCCGCGGGCAATGACACCGAACCAGACACTGGCATCGGATTGCACGATGACCCGACCCAGGAGAACTGCGGTTGGCGCAATCCAGGCCACATCGGGGTCGATCAGGGGGGCTACGCCGTCGAGCGAATAGGTGGTCAATTTTTTTCCCTCACTTCCGGGGGTGGACATTGGGCCGAGACTGGAGCCTTCCGCGCGACAGGAACATGCCCGCCAGGATGAGTACCACTCCCACAAGCCGCGCCCATGGGGAACCAGGGACGGATTGCAGAATGTCCAAGGCAACCCCGGACAGCATCTGGCCGCTGATCAGCAGCAGCGTCGTCCGAACTGCGCCGAGGCGCAGGATCAGCCAGCTGCTGCCAGCAACAAAAAGCACGCCGAGCGCGCCGCCCAGATAGGCCTGCCAGGGCGCCACGAAGGCGCTAAGCTGGCGGTATTCGCCCAGAACCAGCGCCACCAGGGTTAGGAGGGCGAACCCCACCAAGTGGTTGACGAAGGAAGCGCGCAACGGAGAAGTGTGAAGGGCTAGGGTACCGTTGACCTGCCGGTTGATGCCGACCAGGAAGCCGGATGACAGGGCCAGGCTAATGGCAAGCATCATGGCGACAGGCTTGAGCCGAAGTGGATGATGACGAGGCTCCCGGCAACGATGAGCCCAATAGGTACCATTTCCGCGAGGACCAGGGCGCGACGCGGCAGGCCGAGAAAGCCCCACCGGTCGGCGGCCAGTACAAACAGCATCTGCCCCGACAAGGCGACGGCCTGCGTGCCCGAAAGGGCAAGGCCGGCATTGACGGCCGTGGAACTCAGCATGACATTGACGGCGCCCGTGCAGCCGCCGAGAAAAGCCCATAACGGTGGCCGACCCTCAGGCACTGCGCGATCGGCGGGCCTGAAACGGGAGAGCAGCAACAGAAGCACGATGGCGGCAAACGTGCCGGTTCCGTGCACGATCCACGATCCCAGCAGAGGGCCGCCCTGCCCGATCAGTTCACTGTTGAAGAACAACATGATGGTGGGCAGGCAGCCAGTGCCGAAGGCGACGACGAACAGGGCCGGGAGAGAAGCGGAACGAGTCATGCTGCCCAGTACTTCTTGCGCGGGGTCTTGCCGATGCCTGGATTGAAACTGTTGGTCGGATCGAGCTGGCGGTAGAATTGCCGCAAGGCAGGTTTGGCCTCGTAAAGGTGACCCACATTGTGCTCGGCCGGGTATTCGGCGCCACGGGCATCCAGAATTTCGAGCATAGCAGCCTCGATGGCGTGAAGGTCTTCGCCACGCCGCACCAGATATTCCTGGTGCAGGACGTGGCAGAAGAAGTGCCCGCAATACATCTTGCGCACAAACAGCTTCTCGAGTTCGGCCGGCAGTGTTTCGAACCAGTCGAGCGTGTTGCGCGGCAGGGCGATGTCGAGAGCGACGATATCCTCGACCTCATCGGGGTGAACGTCGCGGAAGCGAACCACGGAGCCGCCGACCGCAAAGCGGTTGAGATAGGCACACCTGCCCTCCTCCGGCGTGCATTCGAAGAACGCCCCGCTTTGCGTGGGGAAATGCCGGGAAAGATAGTCCCTCGCCTCGGCAATGCCGTCTCCCCCCATCCGGAGCATCAGATGGTGCTCGTATCGGTCTCGATAGGCGTTGAGGCGAGGTGGCAGATGTTCGGGCAGGAGACCGACAAGGGTCTGAATCATGCGGTCGGTAACATGCCCGCCAAGCCCGATCTTCTCGGTCAGGCCGTCAAGCCAGCTCTTGGTGGCGTAGGCCTTGGGCACATGGTCGGTGCCCAGGTGCTTGACGAAGAGGAAAAGGTCCTTGCCATAGCGCTGCGACAGCTCATAGGCGCCACGATGCATGTATTCGCCCGCAATGGGCATGTTGGCGAAGCCCGAGAGAATGTGCCGGCGCACCATGGCCAAATCGGCCGGATCGTTGCTGCCGATATAGAACACGGCCGCGTCCCGGTCGGCTTCGAACGTATCGAGGCGCAGGGCAAAGACCGCGACCTTTCCGGCCGAACCGGAGGCTTCGTAGTGGCGGCGCGGATCGGCATTGAAGCGCGCGGGGGTGGATGCATCAACGTCCCGAACGTGGTCGTGATAGCCGCGATCGGAGGCCCATTGATTGCCGTCGTCGCCCACATCGGCCGCCGAATAGTCACCCCGGTCAAGGCGAGACAGGATGGTTTGGGGATCGGCGCCCAATTCGATGCCCAGATGATTGACCAGGTGCAGGCGGCCCGCGGCATCGATCTGGGCGAACAGGGCCAGCTGCGTATAGGCGGGACCGCGGCGGATCAGCGATCCCCCCGAATTGTTGCAGACGCCGCCGATGACCGAGGCCCCGATGCACGAGGAGCCGATCACCGAATGCGGCTCGCGACCGATCAGGCGAAGCCGCTTTTCGAGCTTGTCGAGCGTTGCGCCGGGAAGGCACAGCACCTGCTGTCCTTCATCCAGCAGGTCAATCCGATCCAGGCGCAGCGTGTTGATGATGACAATGGGGCGGTCGTAGCCGTCACCATCCGGTGTCGAGCCACCGGTCAGGCCAGTATTGGCAGCCTGGCAGATGACGATGACATCCGCCTCGGTGCAGGCCTGAAGCACGCGCCACTGCTCGAGCAAGGTGCCGGGACGAACCACGGCGAGAACCTTGCCTTCCCCGAAGCGGTAACCCTTGCGAAAGCGGCGCGTCTTCCGATCCCCGACAAGGACGTGGCGGGAGCCAACGATGTTCCGGAACAGTGAAAGGAGCGGCTGCATGATCTTCGGGGTGTGGTGGCAGGCGCCCCGGGGCACCTGCCAAAGTACTGCTTACCAGGGTCGTTCTTCGAGCTCGACCGTCTTGTCCATTGGCATGCCGAGCTTCTCGTAGAAGGCGCGACGCATGCGGCGATCCTTGTCCTGGACGCGCCAGGCGCGCTTGGCGATTTCTTCGCCATCCTCCTGCGGGATGACGACGATGCCGTCATCGTCGGCAATCACGCCGTCGCCGGGGCGCACATAGACACCGCCGCAGGTAATGGGCTTGCCCATGGACGACAGTTCCAGGCGACCGGCCATATGGCGCATCGAGCGCACCGAGCAGAAGACCGGGTCCTTCTGCATGATGCATTCGCCCGAGTCACGGCAGGCGCCGTCGATCACGAAGCCTACCGAACCCTTGACGCGCGCGTCGAGCAGGTTGTTGGAGCCGAGCAGGCCGCAACGCGACTGCTTGGTATCGATCACATGCACTTCGTCCGGGGCACCGAAGCTATGGCCGGCCGGCCACAAGGCATCGGGATGGCTGGAGCGGTCGGGGTTGCGCTTGTACTGGCGATCATCGAACTCATCGTAGCTCATGGCCGGGATGGTGCGATTGATGATGTTGAACTCGGCGGTGGTGGCGATGCCGGCGAAGAAAACACCCGGAAAGAGCGGCCGAAGGCGCGGATCCATCTCATAGGTATTCATGTAGCCCATGGAATCCAGGGCGTCGGTGACGTCTGATGTACGTACCTTGCGGAGAATCTCAAGCGTGCTGGAACTGATCGTCATTGCATTTTCCTTTGCGTGGGACTTTGCCACGGCCAATTGGCCGGCCGCGGCGCGTTTCAGTCGAGGATGGTGAGACCGGTCTCGCCATCGAAGTAATGCATACGGGACGTGTCGAGACGGACCGTGACCGTCTGCCCGAGCCGCACGCTGCTCTTGGCCGTGAAGCGGGCGACGCAGCGGGATTTGCCCTCTTCAACCTTGATTTCATCGAGGCTGTCTGAACTGCGGATGTCGGCCGCCTGGGCGTCTATGCCCAGATGGACGATGACGTCCGAGCCCAGAGCTTCAACCAGACCAACTTCGGCGGTGATGCAGTCAGCAGTCCCGGCCTGGCTGTCATCGGCCTCGGTAATGTCTTCGGGGCGGATACCAACAATGATGCGCTTGCCGGCATAGCGGCCTAGGCCCGGGTGCTCGGCACGGACCTGGGCCGGCATCTTCACAAGATGGCTGCCAAGCCTGACACCGAGACCGTCACCCTGGCCTTCCAGCGTTGCCCAATACAGATTCATCGTCGGGGCACCGATAAAGGCGGCGACGAAGGTATTGACTGGCTTGTTGTAGATGTTCGAGGGCGTATCGATCTGCTGAAGCACCCCATCCTTGAGCAGGGCGACGCGATGCCCCATGGTCATCGCCTCAACCTGGTCGTGTGTCACATAGATGGTGGTGACACCGAGGCGATATTGAAGCGAAGCGATTTCGGCGCGCATCTGTACGCGCAGCTTGGCATCGAGATTGGACAGCGGCTCGTCCATCAGGAAAACGGACGGCTTCCTCACGATGGCGCGGCCCATGGCGACGCGCTGGCGTTGGCCGCCCGATAGCTGGCCGGGCCGGCGCTTGAGGTAAGCCTCGAGCTCGAGCACGCGGGCGGCCTCGGCGACGCGCTTGTCGATCTCGTCCTTGGGCATCCGCGCAATCTGCAGCGGGAAGGCGATATTGTCGTAGACACTCATATGGGGATAGAGCGCGTAGGACTGGAACACCATGGCGATGTCACGATCCTTGGGGTGCACATCATTGACGAACTGATCGCCGATCCACACGGCACCGTCCGTGATCTCCTCGAGACCGGCGATCATCCGCAATGCAGTGGATTTGCCGCAGCCGGACGGGCCGACCAACACCAGGAACTCGCCGTCCTGGACTTCGATGGAGACGTTGTCGACTGCCTTCAGCGTGCCACCGGCATAGGCTTTGGTCAGGTTCTGCAGGGTTACGCTGGCCATGGTATCACTCCGGGCGCTTATTATTTGAAGCCTTGCGTCGCGATGCCCTTGGTGAGCAGGCGCTGTGAGGCGAGGAAAAATCCGAGCACCGGTCCGATGGACACGAGCACCATGGCGAAAAGGCCGCCGAACGAGGATGCCCCGCCACTCGGATCGAGGAACAGGCGCAGGGCTACCGGGACAGTCATGCGACTGGTGTCGGTGAGGTAGATGAGCTGGCTGAAGAAGTCGTTGTAGGTGTTGATGAACGTGAACACAGCCGTGGTTGCCAGCGCCGGCATCGAGAGCGGCAGGATGATGCGCCAGTAGCGCTGCCAGTAGGAGGCGCCATCGACGACCGCTGCCTGCTCCAGTTCGATCGGCAGCGAACGCATGAACTGCACCATCAGGAAGATAAAGAAGGCATCGGTGGCGAGGAATTTCGGCACCACCAGCGGCAGGATGGTGTTCACCCAGCCGATATTGAGGAAGAAGATGTACTGCGGGATGAGCTGCACGTGGATCGGCAGCATCATGGTGAGCAGCATAACACCGAACAGCCACCACTTGCCGCGAAACTCGAGACGGGCGAAGGCATAGGCAGCCATCGAGCACGCAAGCAGGTTGCCCACAATCGCCAGCCCGGCGATTATGAACGAGTTGATGTAGAACTGCGTGAAGGTCAGGTCGCCGTAGAGCTGCCAGCCGCGAATGAAGTTGTCGAGCGTCCAAGTGGTGGGGATGAAACCCATATCGCCGAAGATTTCGGCTTCCGGACGCAGGGCGCTGAACACCATCCAGATGACGGGGTAGAGCATGATGCCCAGAAGGGCAATCAGCAGCCCATGGAGCGCCAGCCCCTTGAGTTGGCGTGCGACAAAACGGCGGCGGCGCTGCTCCGCAAGAAGCTGCGGGTCGAAAGATTTAACGGTCGCCATAGAACACCCAGAAGCGTGCGGACCAGAACATCAGGGCGGTCGCCAAGGCAATGGCGAGCAGCAGCACCCAGGCCATGGCCGAGGCGTAGCCCATCTGCAGGTTCTGGAAAGCCTGTTGGTAGAGATAGAGCGAGTAGAGCAATGTTGAGTCCACCGGACCACCGCGCCCGTTCGACACCACGAAAGCCTGCGTAAACGCCTGGAACGACTGGATCAGCAGCAGCACGGTGTTGAAGAAGATGACGGGCGTGATGAGCGGCAGAGTGATACGACGGAAGCGCTGCCAGGCATTGGCGCCATCAATCGAGGCAGCCTCGTAGTAGCTGTCCGGAATCTGCCGGAGCGCGGCCAGAAAGATGACCATCGAAGCGCCGAACGTCCACACGTTGAGCGTGATGATGGATGGCAGGGCGAAAGTCGGATTGCTGATCCAGCCCCGTCCGGCAATGCCGATGAGGCCGAGCAGGTAATTGACGACGCCGCGCTCGCCAAAGACTTCCTTCCACAACAGACCGATGCCAACCGACGCGCCAATCAGCGAGGGAACGTAGAACAGCGAGCGATAGATTGCCAGACCGCGCAAACCGCGATTGAGCATGACCGCCACGGTGAGCGAGAAAATCAGGATGAGCGGGACCGACCAACCCACAAAGGTCAGCGTGACCCAGATCGACTTGATGAAACGCCGGTCAGCCGTGAACAGGCGTATATAGTTCTCCAAACCGACGAAATTTGGCAGACCAAGAACCGCGTAGTCGGTGAAGCTGAGATACAGCGACGCCAGCATCGGCAGGGTCGTGATCAGCACAATGCCGATGAGCCAGGGAGCCAGGAACAGATAGGCCGCGCGGTTGTCTGCTCGCTTGAGGGCAGAGCCGCCGCGGTCGCGCGGGATTTCGCGTACCGTCGTTGCCGGCTTTGCCGCCGCAGGGGCTTCATAGGTGGAAAGATCGGCCATATCCCCTCCTTGCGGCGGTTCTTGCAACGCCAGATTGTTCATGCCACCGAGTCACGGTGCGTGGTACGCTGCGCGAGGGCTGTGCCCCGCGCAGCTCGGAGTGCAATCGCGAACTACTGGCGGGCAGCGCGCGTGATCTGGTCCTGCAACTCGGCGATCAGCTGGTCCGCTGCATCCTCCGGAGAGAGCTGGCCGAAGGCAACCCCGTCATAGGCGCGGTTCAGGGTATCGGTCAGCGCACCATAGCCGCCGGCGGGCCAGAAGACTGGATCAGCGGTCGAAGCGACCTGCTGGAACAGCTCGATCAGGCGCACCTGGGTCGGCTGCGTCTCCGGGTTGCTGGCCTGCTCGTTCTGCAGAGCTTCGATGGCGACAACGCCATTGTCCGACTGATAGATGCCGGCGGCCTCAGAGTCCTGGGTCCAGTAGTTGATGAACGCGGCGGTGGCCGGGATCTGATCTTCGGGGCAGTTGGCGCCGATCGCGATACCGTTGGCACCAAGGTCCATGCCGACGGTGCCATCAGGGCCAACCGGATAGGGACGGGTGTTGATGGTGGCGCCGGGGTTAACGGTATTGGTCACGGTTTGCACCGAGCCCAACTGATTTGGTGGACGGTTGGTGGCATAGCCACGACCATTTGCAAGATTGGATTCTTCAACCAGTGCGCTGTTCTCGGTGACCATTTCCTCGGGCGACTCAGTCACGCCCTCGTTACGCAGCGCTTCCCAGTAGTTGAACCATGCAATAGCAGTTTCGCGGGTGAAGGTGACGGTGTTGCCGTCGAAAAGGTCCTCGCCATGAGACTGAACCCACGTGACGAAAGCGTCGGGCTCGCGACCCATATTGTGCGTGGCTACCCCATCCGTCAGGCTGGCCTGAACGGCGCGAAGGTGTTCTGCATACTCGTCCCAAGTGTACGGCCATTCGAGGGCTGGAGCGCCTGCGGCGAGCGCGTTTTCGTAAATCTGCTCGTTGTACATAAGCGCGAAATAGAAGACGCCATGCGGGATCATGTAGAGATTGCCGTCGGCGCCGCGGGCCGAATTCAACACTGGTTCGGCGATGCCCGTCGTATCCAGCACGCCAGATTCAACAAGATCGTCGAGCGGGCGCAAGATATCAGGGGTAGCGTAGGTGGCCAGATACCGCGTCTGCATAGTGATAGCGCAAGGCTGGTTGTTGCCTGCGCTCTGAATTGTTAGGCGTTCCCAGTAGGGTGCGAAGTCGGCGGTTTCGCGCGCGACAGTCACCCCAGGATTCTGCTGCTCGAACAGCTGAATGATCCGGTCCGTCTTGTCGTTGCGGACCTGGCCGCCCCACCAACTGAAACGGATGTCGCCCTGCAGGTTGCTATCCTGAGCGGTGACGCCAGCCGGCTGCGCCGCCATGGTTAGGGCCAGGACTGACGCTGCGAGCAGCGGCCTGGTTACCGTCGTCAGAAACTTATTCGGCATGGTTTCCTCCCTTTGAATTTATTTCCACAGGCGCCCGGAACGATGACATCCACGAAATGCCCCGGTGAAATCTCCGGAGATTACGCACCCCCTCCTCAGGATAGCGCTCTCTCACTGCACATTCATTCTTGTATGCAAGAAGCACTACTGTCAACGGTCAGAATTCGTTAATTCGACCTTTCTGTTCATGCGCAAGGTGACCAGAACATCTTTCCTAACGCCGCGTGGGAGTGCAGAATTCGGCGTGAAGCGCCAATTTCTCACGGGCTTGCCCGCTAGAATGACGAGTACTCCTCCACCGCCAATCAAAATTTTTGTATGCAAAGTGCCTAAGATGTGAGGTCCTCGGGCCGCTTCATAAACCAATCCCACCGGGACACATCCAGACTCGCAAATACGCCCTCTGTCCAATATGGGTCGGCGCGGGCATAGCGTTCGGCCGCCTGCTGATCGGAGGCCCGCATCACGATCATGCTCCCAACCGGTTCGCCCGCGGCATCCAGATACGGACCAGCCAGGACCAGATCATCCTCCAGCGCGGCGTAGTAGGCACGGTGCTGCGGACGGAATTGAAGTCGGTCCGCAAGCCCACCGGGCTTGTCCCGGCCACTTACGATGAACAGCATGGTACCCACCTCATTTATGGTCTTCTGCGTTCTGATAGAGACGCGAAACCGAAGCGCCGTCTTCCATGTCGTTGCCCGCATCCGCGTAGCGGTGATACTGCCGTACGGCGACATCAATCAGGGGCAGTCGAAGGCCCAGTCCCTCGACGAAATGCGTCACCGATTTCAGGTCCTTGTTGACCTGGCGCACATAGCTGCGTGGCGGATCAAAGTCCTCCGCGCTCATCTGGGTATAAATTCGCTGCAGGATGGCGCTATCGGCAAGCCCACCCCGGAGGCAGACCGGCAATAGATCCGGATCGATGCCCGCGGCGCGGCAGGTGGCCAGTATCTCGGCCATCAGAATATAATTCGCGCCGACGATTGCTTGGTTGAGAATCTTGGTTTTCTGGCCAGACCCGAGATCACCCATATGGGTGACGTTGCGCCCGATAGCGCGCAGCACGCGCTCTGCCTTGTGGAATATGATGGCGTCCCCGCCCACCATGACAGTCAGTTCGCCTTCACCAGCGGGTTTTGGCCCGCCTGAAATTGGGGCATCGAGCCACCTGGACCCCTTTTCATCCCTGAGACGCTTGGCCAGTCTCACTGTCGCCTCTGGTGAGGTAGTCGACAGATCGATCAGGATTTTGGCGCCCTGCCTTGCCCTTGCAAAGCCAACTTCGCCAAAGCAGACGCTCTCGATGGCATCGTCGCCTAGGACGCAGACCAGAACCACGTCGGACGCTTCCCACACCGCCGCCGGGGACTCCGCCCAACTGGCGCCGCTGTCTTTGACCCGATCGAAATAATCTGGCTGGAGGTTCCAGACGGTCAAGTCATAGCCCCGCTCTCGCAGGCGTCGCGCTATCGGCGCGCCCATTATGCCAAGGCCGACCAAGCCGAGCCGCGGTTTCCTCGAATTGCTTTCCGACACGGCTCAAGTCCTTTCCGGTATGTCAATGCGGTAAAGGCGGGCGGCATTGCCGCAGAACAGCGCATCCTGATCCGCAGCCGGGAAATCGGCGACAATCTCCCGGAACCCATCAAAGATCGTGGCAAAACTGGCGACCAGGCTGTCGACGGGAAAGTTGGACGCAAACATGCATCGCTCGACACCGAATATGTCGATCGTTTCGCGGACAATCGGGCCGTTCGCTTCGACCGTCCAAGGCTGCCCCTTCTGGCCCAGGCCGGAAATCTTGATTGCGACATTGGGGCATCGAGCGACTCGGCGCAAAGCCTGGCGCCAGCCTGAAAGGCCCGCTTCACTCCGGTCGGACGGCAGCGCGGTATGATTGATGACGATCTGAGTTTGCGGAAAGGCCTCGGCCAGGTCGGCTGCTTCTGCCAGGTGCCACCAAGGCGTCTGCAGGTCGAAGCTCAGCCCGTTGGGCGCCAGCAAGGCAAACCCTCGCCGGAAGGCCGGGTCGCCCATGGAACCTTCTGCGCCGACCACGATATCTTCCGCCCGCGCCGCCGACTTGGGTTTGTGCCGGATGCCCCGGACAAAAGGGGTTCGCCCATGGGCTTCAAGCACTAGCTCCGCATCGTCGCGGTCAAGCCACGCCTGGGCGACCATGACGCTGGGCAGGTTCTCCCGCTCCCGAAGGGACGAAACCCATGCAACTTCCCCCAAGGGATCGGCTGGGTTCCATTCGGTCTCAATG
Organism: Devosia polycyclovorans; assembly: GCF_042181575.1. Classification (GTDB taxonomy): domain Bacteria; phylum Pseudomonadota; class Alphaproteobacteria; order Rhizobiales; family Devosiaceae; genus Devosia; species Devosia polycyclovorans. Next base: position 639,896 of record NZ_CP170082.1, read on the forward strand.
AAGACGCTGCCGACAAGCTCATACCTTCCGGCGTCAACCCGGTAGTCAGCAGGCATATAGTTGCGTTTGAGCGCATCGTAATTGCCGTAGCGGAACTTAACTGGC